>JBBROA010000014.1:0-51128 GCA_038229875.1 Thermoanaerobaculia bacterium
CACCGCCGGGCCGCTTCTCCCCTCGCTCGTCCGGGATCTCGATCTCGCACGGCACGGCTTCGACCCGATCCGGCCGCCGGTCCGCGTTTTTGCTCCCTCCGCGGACGGGCGCGCGCTGCTCCTCTCGGAAGATTCCGCTCGCACCGCTTCGGACCTCGCCGCCTTCTCAGCGAAGGACGCGGAGCGATTCCCGCAGTTTCAGGCGAGCCTCGCCGGCATCGGCGCGTTCCTGTCGCCCCTCCTCTCGATCACTCCGCCGCGGATCGACCGCCCGGGTGGCGGCGACGTGCTCCGCTTCGGAAAGCTCGGCCGGGCGTTTCGAGCGCTGCCGCGGCGCGACGCGTGGCGGCTGCTTCGGTGGGGACCGATGGCCGTCGCGGATTTCGCGGCGGAATGGTTCGAGTCCGAGCCGCTGCGCGCCGTGATCTCCGCGCGCGGAGTCGCCGGCTCTTTCGCGGGGCCCTGGTCCGCGGGCACCACCGCGAACTTGCTGATCGCAGCGGCCGCCGACCCGCACTCGGGCGGCCCCGGCGGGTTCGTGCGCGGGGGAATGGGCCGGCTGTCCGAGGCGCTCGCGGCGGCGGCCCGCGCGGCGGGCGCGGAGATCCGGACAGGAGCCGAGGTCGTCTCGATCCAGGTCGCAAACGGCGCGGCCACGGGCGTGGTGCTCGCGGGAGGCGAGGAGATTCTCACGGGCGCCGTCGTCTCCGCCGTCGATCCGAAGCGCACCTTCCTGAAGCTCGTCGATCCGGGCGAGCAGGACCCGGACTTTCTCGCGAACATCGCGAATCTGCGCTCCTCCGGAACCGTCGCGATGCTGCACTTTGCGCTTTCCGGATTGCCCGAATTCCGCGCGCTCGCCGGAAAAGACGCCGCGAGCGCTCTGTCCGGCCGCATTCACATCGGGACGGAGGTCGATGAGATCGAGCGGGCGTACGACGCGGCGAAGTATGGAGACTTCTCCGCGCGTCCGTACCTCGAAGCCACGATACCGACTCTTTCCGATTCATCGCTCGCTCCCGCGGGCAGTCACGTGCTCTCGGTCCGCGCGCAGTACGCGCCGTACCGGCTGAAGACGGCCAGCTGGAAGGAGCGCGCACCGGAGCTCTCCGCCGCGGTCGTGCGGCTTCTCGCGGAGCACGCTCCGAATTTCCAGGATCGGATCCTGGGGATCAAGGTGCTGACGCCTCCCGATCTCGAAGAGACCTACGGGCTGACCGGAGGCCACATTTTCCACATCGAGCACTCGCTCGACCAGGTCTTCACGATGCGCCCGCTGCTCGGCTGGGCGCGCTACCGGACGCCGATCTCGGGCCTCTACCTCTGCGGTTCCGGGACACACCCCGGCGGCGGGATCACGGGGGCGTCGGGCGCGAACGCGGCGCGCGAAATCGTCAGGGAGCGGAAGAAGAAGTAGGAACGGCGCTGAGCTTCTCGTAGGCAGCGGTGAGCGCGGCGGCAATCTGCTGCGCGGTTCGGCCCTCGATCTCGTGGCGCGGAATCATGTGCACGAGGCGGCCTCCGGCGAGGATCGCAATCTGCGGCGACGACGGCGGAACTCCGACGAAGTAGCTGCGCGCCCGCGCGGTCGCTTCGACGTCCTGGCCCGCGAAGACTGTCGCGCGACGCTTCGGCGCCGCGGGGTGGGACAGGGAGAGCGCGACTCCGGGGCGGGCCACACCGGCCGCGCATCCGCAGATCGAATTGACGACGAGCAGCATCGGTTCCGGGCTCGCGGCGATTTCCGAGTCCACGGCTTCGGGGGTCGAAAGCTCGCGGAACCCGAGCCGCGTCAGCTCCTCGCGCATTGGCTGCACCATCATCGGGGGATACGGCATGGGAGATCCCTCCTTCGGGAAACCTATATCCTATCTTTCGAATCCGACCGCCGCCCGAAGCGGCAAGGAGAAAACGCATGGTGGCGTGGACCAGACGGAGTCTCTTGGGCGTCGTCGGAGCAGCCGGGGCATCGGCCATCCTGCCGACTCCGAACCTCTCCGCCGCGCCTGCCCCGGCCGCCCCCCTGCCGCCGCCGCTCCCTCCCGACGTGTTCCGGGACCGGCAGGCGCGACTCAAGGCGGAAGCGAAGAGCCGCGGGATCGACGCGCTCTTCGTCACACCCTCGACGAACCTTTCCTGGGCGGCGAATCTCGCGATCGGACGCAGTGAACGTCTGACGGCGCTGCTCCTCTTCGCAGACGCGCCGTCCATCCTCATCACGCCGTCTTTCGAGGAGGCGAATCACAAGCGGACCGCCGTGGCCGACGAAGTCCGGACGTGGAACGAGGACCAGGACCCGCTCGCGCTCGCCGCGAAGATTCTGGCGGGCCGCAAGACGATCGGCGTCGAAGGCAGCACCGCTTACCAGACCGCGACCGGGCTCGGGACCGCGACGTCCGCAAAGCTCGACGATGGGACCGCGGTTTTCGATTCGCTCCGCATGGTCAAGTCGGCCGAGGAGCAGGCCTTCATCCGCGAGGCGGCCCGCCGGACGAACGCCGCGATCGACGGAGCGCACCGGCGGATCCGCGGGGGAATGACGGAGAGCGAAGTGGCCCGGATTCTCGAGGAGGAGTTCACCGCCCAGGGAGTCCGCGGCGGAGGGCTCGTCCAGTTCGGCGCCTCCTCGGCGTTTCCGCACGGCGCGCCGGCGGAGCGGCGCCTCGCGAAAGGAGACGCCGTGCTGATCGACGCCGGGTGCCGCGTGCACGGGTACAGCTCCGACATCACGCGCACGGTGTGCTTCGGCCCGCCGGCGGACGAGCTCCGCAAGGTCTATGACGTCGTCGATCGCGCCCAGCTGGCGGGCATCGGCACCTTGAAGGCCGGGACGACCGGCGAAGAGGCGGACCGCGCGGCGCGCAAGGTGATCGAAGACGCCGGCTACGGGCAGTTCTTTACGCACCGGCTCGGGCACGGACTCGGGATGGACGGCCACGAGCCGCCGTACCTCGTCCGCGGAAACACGAAGCCCCTGGCCGTCGGGAACGTCGTGACGGCGGAGCCGGGCATCTACATGCCGGGCAAGTTCGGAGTCCGAATCGAGGACGATTACGCGGTTCGGGAGAGCTTCCCGCCGGCGAGCCTCTCCTCCCGCCCCGGAGAGCTGAAGGTCATCGGCTCGTGAGAGCCTTTCGAAGCGGGCGGTTCCTCTCTTTTGTCTTCGTCGTCGCGGCGCTCGCGTCGCTCGGAGCAAAGCCCCTTACCCCCCGGGACGTGATCGTCGTCCTGAACAAGACGGACAACACCGCCTCGGTGCTCGACGCGAAGACGGGTGACCCGGTCGCGACGATCCCGGTCGGAGTCGGTCCGCATGAAGCGGAAGTTTTGCCCGGAGGCCGTGTCGTGGTCGTCTCGAACTACGGCACCCGCGACGCGCCGGGGAGGACCCTTTCGATCCTGGACCTCAAGAACATGGCGCCCGCGGGAACGGTCGCGCTCCCCGCCGGCGCGCGCCCGCACGGATTGAAGGCGCTGTCCTCGGACCGGCTCCTCGTGACCGCGGAGGGGCTGAAGGAAGTCCTGGTCGCGGAGCCCCGGAAGCGGCGGCTGGTCCTGCGAATTCCGCTCGGCCGCGAGGTGTCCCACATGGTCGCCGCGCCCTCGACGGGCCTCACCGCGTGGGTCGCGAACATCGGCTCCGGATCCGTGACCGAGGTCGACCCGACGTCCGGTGAGGTGCTCGCGGAAATCCCGACCGGCGCCGGGGCGGAGGGCATCGACGTCCGTCCCGACGGGGCGGAGGTCTGGGTCGTGAACCGCGAAGCGAACTCCATCTCCGTGATCGACACGGCCAGGCGCGTCGTCGTCGCGACCCTGCCCGCCGCCGACTTTCCGATCCGCGTCAAGTTCACTCCGGACGGACGCCGCGCGCTCGTCTCCTGCGCGAAGTCGGGTGACGTCGCGATCTTTTCGGTGGCCGAGCGGCGCGAGATCGGCCGCATCGCGATGGGTGTCGAGGCTGTCGCCGGAACCAGCGGGCGCCTTCTCGCCGATCGCGTCGGGAAAAGCTCCGCGCCGGTCGGCCTGCTCATCGCGCCGGACGGCCGCCGAGCCTGGGTCTCCTGCACGGACGCCGATGTCGTGGCCGTGCTCGATCTCGACACGCTGAAAGTCGTCGCCCGATGGAAGGCGGGCCGCGAGCCGGACGGGCTCGCGGGCGCGTTCGGGATCTCGCCGCGATAGACCGGAGCCATGCCCGCCACGCCGCCGGCTGACTCGCCTTCCCGGGTCGGGAACCGGCTCGAAGCGCTCGACGTTTTCCGGGGAATGACGATTGCCGGGATGATGATCGTCAACACGCCGGGCGACTGGGACCACGCGTACCCCCCGCTTCTGCACGCCGAATGGAACGGGTGGACACCGACGGACACGATCTTCCCGTTCTTTCTCTTCATCGTCGGCGTTTCGATGGCCTTTTCTTTCGCGGCGCGCCGGACCGCGAAGAGTCCGCGATCCGCATTGCTGCTGCACACCCTCCGCCGGGCCGCGACGATCTTCTTCATCGGGTTCGGCCTGAACGTCCTGTCCTTCTTCCTTTTCCACCGGAAGTTCGTGCGCATCCCCGGCGTTCTCCAGCGGATCGGGGTCTGCTTTCTGGCCGCAGCGGTGCTGTACCTGTTGTTCGGTTCGCGGGGACTGCTGCCGGCCGCCGCGGTCCTTCTCGCCGTGTACTGGGCGCTCATGACGTTCGTGCCGGTCCCCGGTTACGGGGTCGGGCGGCTCGACGTCGAAGGAAACCTCGCTGCGCACATCGACCGAGCCGTCCTCGGGGAGCACACGTGGAAGCACAACCCGAACTGGGACCCGGAGGGACTGCTCTCGACCCTGCCGGCCGTCGCGACCACGCTTCTCGGAATCGCAGCGGGAGAGCTGCTACGCGCGCGCCGCTCCTGGCCGTGGAGACTCGGGGCGCTGATGGCGTCGGGCACGCTCGCGCTCTCGCTGGGTCTTCTCTGGAACGTCTCCTTCCCGATCAACAAGAACCTCTGGACGTCGTCCTACAGCCTTTTCATGGCCGGGCTCGCCGCCGTCGTCCTCGCGCTATGTCTGTGGATCGTGGATGTCCGGGGCTGGCGCGGGTGGGCAAAGCCGTTCGTCTGGCTTGGGACCAACGCGATTGCTCTTTTCGTCCTCTCGACCCTCGCGACGCTTCTGGCGATCGCGGTCAAGCTGACGGCAGCGGACGGTACGCGGCGGTCGCTTTACGGCACCCTCTACAGAGCCGCGTTCCGGCACTTCACCGACGAGCGCCTGGGTTCCCTTCTGTTCGCGCTAGCCTTTCTCCTGATATGGATCGCGGTCGGCGCGCTGCTCTATCGGCGGCGCATTTTCATCAAGGTCTAGCGCATTAAGAAGAAGGTGTAGCGCATGAAAAAGTCGGATCGGAAGCTCGTTCGGGGATACCGGGTCGACAACGGGAAGAAGTTCCGCCTGAAGGACTTCGACCCGGGAGACACCGGCAGCCTCGACATCGACAAAGGAGAGGCGAAGCGCATGCTCGCCGAGGGCGTCGAGCGCCTCGCGGAGATGCAGGGAAAGCTTTACGCCGAGGCGCGGTGGTCGGTGCTCCTGGTCTTTCAGGCTATGGACGCGGCGGGCAAGGACAGCACGATCCAGCACGTGTTTTCGGGGCTCAACCCTCAGGGATGCAAGGTCACGTCGTTCAAGGAGCCTTCGAGCGAGGAGCTGGACCACGATTTTCTCTGGCGCGTCGGCCGCGCGCTCCCGGAGCGAGGCCGGATCGGCATCTTCAACCGATCGCACTACGAGGAAGTGCTGATAGTGCGCGTGCACCCCGAAATCCTGCGCGGCGAGAGGCTGCCCTCCGACTGCGTGGATGACTCCATCTGGGAGGAACGTTTCGAGGACATCAACGGATTCGAACGGCACCTGCGCCGCAGCGGCACCATCGTCCTGAAGTTCTTTCTCCACGTGTCCCGCGAAGAGCAGAAGAAGCGCTTCCTCGCCCGGATCGAAGAGCCCGCGAAAAACTGGAAGTTCTCCCTCGGCGACGTGAAAGAGCGGGCGCTCTGGAAGGACTACATGCACGCCTACGAAGAGGCGATCCGCGCGACGAGCACGAAGTGGGCGCCCTGGTACGTGGTCCCGGCGGATCACAAGTGGTTCACGCACCTCGTGGTCGCGGCGGCCGTGGCCGACGCTCTCGAATCGATGGACCTGAGGTACCCGACGCTCGATCGGCCGCAGAAAAAGCAGCTGGCGGCGGCGCGGCGGGAGCTGGAAAAGGATTGAGCAGCGAGCAGCGAGCGTTCAGCGTCGACCGTTTTCCCGGAGGCTCGGACCGTGACGCTTTACGTTCGACACTGAACCTTCCCTTCACTACCTCTTGAGATAAATCTCCGCGCCCTCCCGCCGGAACTCCTCGGACTTCTCCGTCATGCCCTGCTTCCGCGCCGCGTCTTCGGTCGTGCCGAGGGTTGCGGCGTAGTCCCGGACCTCCTGCGTGATCTTCATCGAGCAGAAATGCGGGCCGCACATGCTGCAGAAGTGCGCGATCTTCGCCCCATCGGCGGGGAGCGTCTCATCGTGGAACTCCCGCGCGGTCTCAGGATCCAGCGAGAGATTGAACTGGTCCTCCCAGCGGAACTCGAAGCGTGCTTTCGACAGGGCGTCGTCCCGCAGCCGGGCGTCCGGATGCCCCTTTGCCAGGTCCGCGGCGTGCGCCGCGATCTTGTAGGCGATGACGCCGTCCTTGACGTCCTTCTTGTTCGGAAGCCCGAGGTGCTCCTTGGGCGTGACGTAACAGAGCATCGCGGTACCCATCCACCCGATCATCGCGGCGCCGATGGCCGAGGTGATGTGGTCGTACCCCGGAGCGATGTCCGTCGTGAGAGGGCCTAAGGTGTAGAACGGCGCTTCCTTGCAGATCGCGAGCTGCTTCTCCATGTTCTCGGCGATCTGGTGCATCGGGACGTGCCCGGGCCCTTCGATCATCACCTGGCACTCGTGCTTCCAGGCGATGTCGGTCAGCTCGCCCAGGGTCTCCAGCTCGGCAAACTGCGCCTCGTCGTTCGCGTCCGCGGTCGATCCGGGCCGCAGGCCGTCGCCGAGCGAGAACGCGATGTCATATGTCTTCATCAGCTCGCAGATCTCTTCGAACCGCGTGTAGAGGAAAGACTCCTTGTGATGTGCCAGGCACCACTTGGCCATGATCGAGCCCCCGCGCGAGACGATGCCGGTGACGCGTTTCGCCGTCAGCGGGATGTACCGCAGCAGAACACCCGAATGGATCGTGAAGTAATCGACGCCCTGCTCCGCCTGCTCGATCAGCGTGTCGCGGTAGATCTCCCAGGTCAGCTCCTCCGCCTTGCCCCCGACCTTCTCGAGCGCCTGGTAGATCGGAACGGTGCCGATCGGCACGGGCGAGTTCCGGAGGATCCACTCCCGCGTCTCGTGGATGTTCTTTCCGGTCGAGAGGTCCATGACGGTGTCGGCGCCCCAGCGGGCGGACCAGGTCATCTTCTCCACTTCCTCTTCGATCGAGGACGTCACGGCGGAGTTGCCGATGTTTGCGTTGATCTTCACGAGGAAGCGGCGGCCGATGATCATCGGCTCCGACTCCGGATGGTTGATGTTCGCCGGGATGATCGCGCGCCCGCGGGCGACCTCGCTCCGGACGAGCTCCGGATCGACGTTCTCGCGGAGCGCGACGAACTCCATTTCGGCTGTGACAATTCCTTTTCGCGCGTAGTGCATCTGCGTCACGGGACCGCGGCCCCGGAAAACCTCCCGCGGCCTGGCCATCGCGAGGTCGGGTGCGTTCGAGCGCACGGGAGCCGAGCGGTCGTACTCGCCGCGCGCCAGGATCCAGGGACGGCGCAGCTCGGGGAGCCCCTGCCGCAGATCGATCGCCGCGGCCGGATCCGTGTACGGGCCGGACGTGTCGTAGACCCGAAACGGCGGATGGATCTCGGTCTCTCCGCGTACTCCCCGAGTCGGATGCAGCGCGATCTCTCGAAACGGAATGCGCATCCCGCCCGGACCGGCGGTGTAACCCTTTTTCGAGCCGGCCAGCGGCTCGCGGTTGGCCACTTCATTTCCAGGAATCGCGTCGCGATGGGTGCTCATCTCGTCCTCCCTACGGCGGCATTACCCGCGTCAGGTTCTGGGGTCATCGGATAAACCCGAACTCTCAGCCGTCGGCGCGAATCGCCGAGTGGGCTCCCCCGAGGATTCGGAGTCTACTCCCCCGCGGTTTCGTCGTGGCGGGCGCCACCCGGCAGAGGGAGCCCGCCACCCGGCAGAGGAGGCGAGCATGGGGCCGATCGGCACGTACTGGCGCAGTCCTTGAATTACTCTCCCCAGAGGAGGCCACTCATGACCGATGCCAAAGTAGATCCGCGCACTCCATACGCCGGCAAGGACTCGGACAAACCCGGTGCCGATTCCGGCATGTCCCAGAAGGAGAAGGACGCCATGTTCCACCAGATGGAGCAGCAGGAAGGGCCCGTGAAGCGGGAAGTCCGCGGCGACGATGACAAAGCGCCGGAGAAGGATCCGGGGGTGGCGCACTCGTAGGAAGTCGAGAGTCCAGAGTGAGGAGGGTTCAGCGTTCAGCGCCCTCCCTCAGACCTCATTAGTCCAGGCCGCGTCGTAAGATCGGCGCTCCGGTGGCCGTTCAACCTCTCCTTCCATTCGACGCGGAGCCCGTGCCCGCCTCGCCTCCTGAGGCTCCGCCGAGCCCGCCGCAGTCTTCCCCGGCGCTGCGGGTCGAGCCGCCGCCGCCGCCGCCGCCGCCGCGGCCGCCGCCCGCGCCACCAGCGACGTCGACGCTGATCGACTCGCTGAAGCGGCTGGCACTGGAGCATCCGCTCGACGAAAAAGTCCTGCTCGCCCCCTCGCTTCTCGTCGGCCACCAGATCGTCGAACGCCTCGCGCGCTCGGGCGGCCTCGTCCTGAACCTCCGGGTCGAGACTCTTCGGACGCTGGCGCACGCGGTCGCCGGACCGGCGATCGCCCGCGAGGGGGCGAGACTCCTGTCGCGCGCCCAGGCGCTCGCGCTGATCGAAGAGGCGTGCGCGAAGAACCTCGACGCCGGGTGCTACTTCGGCGCGCTCGCGGACCGCCCCGGATTCCACCGCGCGATCCAGCACGCGTTCGACGAGCTGCGCGCCGCGGGCCTCGCCCCGGGTTCGCTCCCCGCGGGCGCGTTCGCCGATCCTCGCAAGCCGAGGGAGCTTCGCGCGATCCTCGAGAGCTACGAGTCCGCCCTGCGCGCCGGGAACTGGGTCGATCGCGCGGAGGTCCTCCGCCGCGCGACGGAGCTCGCGGCGCCGTCGGCAAACGGTCCGCTTTTTCTACTGCCCGAGGCTCTCGACCTGTCTCCGATGGAACGCAGGTTCCTCGAGCGTCTCTCGGGCAATCGTCTGCTCCCGGTGCCGGCGGACGCGCCCGAGACGTGGGCCGGGCGTGCGGGGAACGCCCGGGTCTTTCGCGCTGCGGGCGAGGAAAACGAGATCCGCGCGGTCTTCCGGTGGATCCTCGCGTCCGGGATTCCGTTCGACCAGGCAGAGGTCCTTCACACCGACGCCGCGACATATCCGGCGCTCGCGTTCGAGCTCGCGGCGGAGCACGGCGTGCCCTGCACCTTTGCCGGCGGAATCGCGGCGGCGTTCACTCGGCCGGCAAGAGCGGCGCTCGCGTATCTGCGCTGGATCGGAAACGGTTTTCAGGCCGAGATCCTTCGCGAGGCGCTCGCGTCCGGGGTTCTGACGCTTCCGAAGGGGGTGTCTCGCGTGGGTCCCCTCGCGGCCGCGCGCGAGATGCGGCGGGCCGGCATCGGGTGGGGTCGTGAGAGGCACCTCGCGGCGCTCGAGCGGCGCGCCGCGGAAATCTCGTTCCGTAAGGCGCGTCCCGAAGAAGACGAAGACTCCGAGGCCCGAAAGGCCTGGCGGGAACGGCGACTCGCCGCGCTCGCCGGAGCCAGGACGTTTCTTTCCCGCGCTCTGTCCCTCGCTCCGGTAGAAAATCAGATCGATCTCGGCTCCCTTTCCCGGGGAGCGCGCGACTTCGTCCGGGAGTTCGCGCGCGTGACGGGAGACCTCGACGCCGCTTCCTCCGCCGCTTTAGAAAAGCTGTTCCGCGAATTCGAATCTCTCTCCGGGGCGTCGGTCGCGCTGCCCCGGGCAGTCGCGCGGCTCGAAGACGCCGTGCTCGCTCTGCACCTGTCCTCGGACCGGCCGCGCCCGGGCAGGCTGCATTTCGCCGAGTTTCGGTCCGGCGGCTTCTCGGGCCGGCCGCACACGTTCCTCCTGGGTCTCGACGAGAAGAGGCATCCCGGAGGCGGCCGGGAGGATCCCGTCCTCTCGGACGAAGAGCGCCGGCAGATCAACGACCTCTCGTCCGCGGGACTGCCTCTCGCACCCGATCGTTCGCGCGAGACCGCCCAGGCGCTTCGGGCCACAGTCGCCCGGCTGCGGGGTGCGGTCACCTTCGGATACGCCGGGTGGGGGTTGCGGGATCTCGCCAATCCCGGCGAGGTCTTCCCCTCCCCCTTTCTGCTGGACGCGTTCCGGCTGCGCGCCGGAGAGTCGAATGCCGACTACCGGCGGCTTTCGGAGGTGCTCGGTGAGGGGGAAAGCTTCGTTCCCGCCGCCCCCGAAGCGCTCGACGAAACGGAGTGGTGGCTCGCGCGCATCGGCGACCGCCGCGGTGCCGCGGTGGAGACCGAGATCGCTTCCCTTTATCCATGGCTCGACGATGGCCTCGCCGCCAAAACGGCGCGACGCTCCTCCGACCTCACTCCGTGGGACGGCGTCTTTGGCTCTCCAACTCCGGAGCTCGATCCCCGAACGAACGGACAGCCGATGTCCGCGTCTCGGATCCAGGCGCTCGCCGATTGCCCCTTCGGTTACTTCCTGCGCCACGTTCTCAAGTTGGAGCCGCCCGACGAGCCGGAAGAAAAGAACTCGGAGTGGCTGGATAGCCGGACTTCCGGCAGCCTCATCCACGGAATCTTCCGGGAGTTCCTGGAGGAGCTGACCGCCCGCGGGCGCCGGCCCGCGTACCCCGATGACCTCGAAGCGCTGGAGGCCCTCGCGGATCGCGAGCTCGTCAAGATGCGCAAGTCGGTGCCGCCGCGCAGCGAGCTCGCGTTCTCCCTCCGCCGAGAGGACGTCCGATTTGCCTGTCGCACATTTCTGATGTCCGAAGCGGCGCGCGCCGGGGATGTCGAACCCTTCGCCTTCGAGGTCTCGTTTGGAATTTCCGACCCGGAGAAACCGTCGGCGGATGCCGAGCCGGTGGAGATCCAGCTCGGAGGAGGCCGATCCATCAGGCTGAGAGGCGCCATCGACCGCGTCGACCGGGACCCCCAGGGTCAATTCCATATCTGGGATTACAAGACGGGCACCGCCTTCTATACGCACGAGCATCTCGGAATTGCCGGAGGAAAACAGATCCAGCCGGCCCTCTACGGGCTCGCCTGGCAGGCGCTGCTCGCCCGCCGGGGGGAAACAGCCGATGTCGCGGGGTCGGGATACTTTTTCCCCGGACGCAAGGGACTCGGCGAACGCTTCCCGATTCCCTATTCCGAAGAGGAGACCCGAAAGGCCCTGAACACCGTTTTCGACATGCTCGCCGCGGGGGCCTTCCCCCATACCCCCGACAAGGATTCCGATTGCTTCGCGTGCAAGGAGCTCACGGCTTTCTGCGCCGACCGCGAGGAGTCCGGCAAAACGAGCAAGATCAAGATCGTGAAGAGCTCGGATCCCGTGATCGCCGCATGGAGAACTCTTCGTGACGTCTGAGCTCCCCGACGGCGCCGCGCGCTCGAAGATCCGGGCGGCGGTCGATCGAAACCTCCTCGTCGAGGCCGCTGCCGGAACGGGAAAGACGACGAGCCTCGTCCAACGAATGGTCGCGCTCGTGGCCGGCGGCGTTCCGGTCAGCCGCATCTGCGCGGTGACGTTCACGATCAAGGCGGCCGCGCAGCTCGACCAGAAGTTTCAGAACGCGCTGGAGCAGGCGTCGAGAGACGAGACGGAGCCGGCGCGGCGGGTCCTG
Source organism: Thermoanaerobaculia bacterium (assembly GCA_038229875.1). Classification (GTDB taxonomy): domain Bacteria; phylum Acidobacteriota; class Thermoanaerobaculia; order UBA5066; family Gp7-AA6; genus JALYUA01. The sequence continues at coordinate 12,028 of JBBROA010000014.1, forward strand.
CTCGAGACGGCGCTCGCCAGCCTCGACGCCTGCTTCATCGGAACGATCCATGCCTTCTGCTCGAGGCTGCTGAGGGAGAGGCCGGTCGAGGCGGGGCTCGATCCGGGGTTTGAAGAGATGGACGAAGCGGAGGATGAGGCGGAGCGCTCCGAAGCGTGGCGCCGCTTCGGAGACCGGCTGTTTTCCGAAGGGAGTCCGATCCTCGCGCGTGTCCTCGAGGCGGGGATGGAATTAAAGGACCTCCGCGAGGCGTACAACGTCCTTTGTGAGAACGGCGACGCGGAGGCGGCGTCTGCACCCCCCGGCCCGCCCCCGGATCTTTCCCGGGTCCGCCCCAGCCTCGAAGCGTTCCTGGATCTGGCCGCCCCGGCGATCCCCGTCACGGTGCCAGCCGAGGGCTGGGACAAGCTTCAGTCCGGGATCCGGAAGGCGGATCGGATGCGCCGGCTGTTGAATCTCGACTCGACCCCCGATCTCGTCTCGGTTCTCCGAGAGCTCGACCGCTCCGGCGAGTTCAAGGCGAAGCGCTGGCCGGGCGGGAAAGCCGCCGCGGAAAAAGTCGCGGAACGGCTGGAGGAGTTCTGCGCCGACGTCATCACCCCGTCGTTGCGAGCCTGGCAGGAGTACCTCCATCCGATTGCCCTCGCCGCGATTGTGCCCGCCGCGCGGGAATACGCCGCGTGGCGGCGCCGGGAGGGACGGGTCAACTTCCAGGATCAGCTTCTCTCGGCGCGCGATCTGCTGCGCGAACACCCGCACGTCCGGCGCGCCCTCCAGGAGCGATTCACTCCCGTGCTGGTCGACGAGTTTCAGGACACCGATCCCATTCAGGCGGAGGTTCTCCTCTATCTCACGGGCAGCGACATCGAGGAAAAAGACTGGCGAAAGTTGAAACCCCTCCCTGGCTCGCTGTTCGTCGTCGGAGATCCGAAGCAATCAATCTACCGGTTTCGGCGCGCGGACATTCAGACGTACAACACGGTGGCCGGCATTCTCGAGAAATCCGGAGGCGAAGTGCTCCGGCTGTCCACGAATTTCCGTTCGACCGCCGAGATCTGCGGGTGGGCCAATCGACTCTTTCAGGGCATCTTTCCGGAATCCGGAACGCCCTCCCAGGCGGCGCACGTGCCGCTCGCGGTGTTTTCGGAGCAGACCGCCCGGGATCTCGGGATCCACCGGCTGGAAGTTCCCTTTTCTCGCGCGGCGGAAATGGCGGAGCAGGACGCGAAGCGGATCGCGGATGTCGTCGGCGCCGCGCTCCAGGGAAAGGCGCCATTCGGCGAAGGGGGCGCAAAGCCTTCCGACTTCCTGATCGTGACCCGGCGCCGAAGGCACCTTCCCGCCTACGCGCGCGCGCTGGAGGGGCTCGGCATTCCTTATGAGATCGCCGGAGGGGGCGCGTTCAAGGAATCCGACGAGATCGCCGCGCTGCTGTCTGCGATCCAGGCGGTGGCGGACCCCGATGACTCGACCGCTCTCGTCGCTACTCTTCGTGGACCCCTTTTCGGAATCGAGGATGAATGCCTGTATCGATTTCAACGCGCGGGTGGCCGCTTCGATTTTCGGACCTCTCCCGCGGCGAGCGAGGACGCCCGGATTCGCCGCGCCTTCGGTCTTCTTCGCGAGGGAGCCGAGTTCGCTGACACCCTCCCGCCGGCGGCCGCACTCTCCCGGTTCGTGGAACGCATCGGCTTGACCGCGCTCGCGGCGGGAGGATCTCTCGGAGACGCCCGCGCAGGAAATCTCCTGAAGGCCATGGCCGCCGCTCGCGAGCTCTCCCGCGAACGACTCTCGTACCCGGAGATCGTCCGACGCCTGAGGGACCTCACGAGGGCGAGGGACGTCGAAGAGATGGTGACGCGCCCCGGGCGCGCCGACGTCGTCCGCCTCATGACCCTCCACCGCGCCAAGGGGCTCGAGGCACGAGTGGTGTTTCTGGCGGACCCCAGCGACGCCAATCCCCCTCCGCCGAATGTCTGGATCGACCGCTCCACGGATCCCGCGCTCGCCCACATTCTCGTTCAGCGCGACACGGGCGCCCGTTCGAAGGATGAGATCGCGCGGCCTCTCGGCTGGGACGAGAAAGAAGCGCGAGAAGAGGAGTTCCTAGCTCGCGAAACCGAGCGGCTTCTCTACGTCGCCGCGACACGGGCCCAGGAAGGGCTCGTGGTGAGCTTCCGCCGAAACAAGGATGGAAAAATTGGCGGCCCGTGGGTCGCTCTCAATTCTTTCGTTACGAACCACCTTCCCGAAGTCGAACCGGAGCCGGCGGTTCCCGGGAAGAGCGCCTCGGCCAAGGAAACTGCAGCGGCGCTCAAGGAGCTTCGCGCACGACGAAAGACTCGCGTCGCAGTTTCGGCTGAGCCGTCGTACTCGGCGGTGAGCGTCACGACAATTGCCCACGCGCTCGCGGATCCCGCGCTCAGGCCTTTCGCCGCGTCGACGGGAAAGGGGATGTCGTGGGGCAGCGCCCTGCACCGACTGCTCGAAGCGGCGATGCGGGACCCGACGCTCGACCTGCGCTCGTACGCGGTCAACGTGCTCGCCGAGGAAGAGCGGCCTCCCGAGGATCTCGAGGAGGCGCTCGCCGCGGTCGAGGGCGTACGGCGATCGCCTCTCTGGAAACAGGCGCTCGCCTCCCGGCGTTGCCTGGTCGAGGTGCCGTTCGCGGTCTCGGTTCCTTCCTCCGATCTGGGCGTGACCGAGGGGCCCGCGGAGACGCTTCTGACCGGCGCGATCGACCTCGTGTTCGAGGAGGACTCCGGGTGGGTCCTGATCGACTACAAATCCGATACCGTCGCCGGGAACCGCGATGCGCTGGTGCGGTTTTACGAGCCGCAGATCGCCCACTACAGGCAACGCTGGCGCGAGCTGACCCGCCGCCCGACGCGAGCCGGGCTGTTCTTCGTCCAGACGGGCGAAACAGTCTGGCTGAAGGACGAAGGCGCTTCCGAGTAGGGACCTCGCCCACGAAGATGCCGGTCCTTCTCTCTGTGAGGGATATCCGGTCGTAGCCCCGGTTGTTCCTGCTCCCCTCCCTCGCTTTGCGCCGAGGGAGGACCACCCAACGGGGGCGCAAAAAAAGGACGCTGACGGGAATAGGACTCTGTTCTCTCTGTCGAGGGCGGGTCTTCTGAATGGAACGCCGCAGCCGGTTCCAGCTCCTGAACCTGCCCATCCCGTCACTTCGTAATTAGGTTTGACAGAAGGCGAACCGTCGGCGCAAAAGCGTCGTTCGCCCAGTGAAAGAGGTGCTCTGAAATGTCCGAGATGCTGACTCTCCCCGTGGTTCCCATGCGGAACTCGGTTCTTCTGCCGGGCGTCGCCCTGCCGATCGCGGCAGGCCGGCCAGGAACCCTCCGGGCTATCGAGGCGGCCCTGACCGATCCCGAGCGGCGCGTCTTCGCCGTGGCCCAGCGGCAGGATGGCGACGAGGTCACTCCCGAAGGGCTCTACACGATCGGCACCATCGCGACACTCGGGTCGGTCCAGCGGGGGCTCGGCGGAATCCGTCTCGTCCTCGAAGGGCAGGGCCGCGGGATCGCGATGCGCATCGCCGCGAAGAAGGGTTACCTCGAGGCGCAGGTGAGCGCGGCGGCCGAAATGCTTCCGCTCGATGCGCGCGACGCCGCATTTCTGGGCCTTCATCGCGAGGCGCGCGAGCGCGCCGCGGAGCTCGGCCGCAAGATGGGCCTTCCGAACGAGGCCATCGAACAGATCCTGGCCGAGGTCGACGAGCCCGGCAAGCTGGCCGACGTCGTCGCCGGCTACATCGACATCCCCGTCTCGGAGCGACAGTCGCTTCTCGAGACGCTTTCCGTCGAGGACCGCCTCCGGCGCGTGCTCGTGCACGTCCAGCGGCACATCGACGTGCTCTCCGCGCAGGAGGACATCCAGTCCAAGGTGAAGGAAGAGATCGGCAGCCGCCAGCGCGAGGCGTATCTGCGCGAGCAGATGCGCGCCATCCAGAAGGAGCTCGGCGAGGGCGAAGGTGCCCAGGACGAAGCTCTCAAGGAGCTTCGCGCGAAGCTCGACTCGCTCGATCTTCCCGAGGAGGCCCGCAAGGAGGTCGATCGGGAGTGGCAGAGGCTGACCCGCATCGGCCGGGAGTCGGTCGAGTCGCAGGTGATCCGCACGTATCTCGAGACGGTCTCCGAGCTTCCGTGGAACGTCCGGAGCGAGGAGCACCTCGACGTGCAGCGCGCGTCCGAAGTCCTCGACCAGGATCACTTCGGCCTCTCGGACGTGAAGGACCGGATCCTGGAGTTCCTGGCAGTCCGGCAGCTCGCGCAGTCCGCGGGCAGGGAGTCGGAGAAGGAAGAAGCCGAGAAAAAGGCCGCGACCGACTCGGTAGACGGCGCTCCGCAGCCCGGAGCCGTCAAGGAGGAGGAGAGGCAGTCCGCCCGCGCTCGCGGCCGCATCCTGCTGTTCGCCGGCCCTCCGGGCGTCGGGAAGACTTCGATCGCGAAGTCGATCGCCCGCGCGATGGGACGCAAGTACGTCCGCATATCGCTCAGCGGCGCGCGTGACGAGGCGGACATCCGCGGCCACCGGCGCACATACATCGGCGCGCTCCCCGGCCGAATCATCCAGGGCATGAAGCAGGCGGGCGCGAAGAACCCGGTCTTCCTGCTCGACGAAGTCGACAAGCTCGGCGTCTCTTTCCAGGGGGATCCCGCGAGCGCGCTGCTCGAGGTCCTGGACCCGGCGCAGAACGACAGCTTCACGGATCACTACCTCTCGGTGCCGTTCGACCTCTCGGAGGTCCTCTTCATCGCGACCGCGAACTTCATTCAGAACATCCCCGGGCCTCTGCTCGACCGGATGGAGATCGTCAATTTCGCCGGGTACACGGAGCAGGAAAAGCTGGCGATCGCGCGGAGCTACCTGGTTCCCCGACAGGTCGAGGAGAACGGCCTCGAGAAGGCGCAGCTTCAGATCACCGATGCCGCGCTCTCGGAAGTCATCGCGGCTTACACGCGGGAATCGGGCGTCCGGCAGCTCGAGCGCGAGCTCGGGAAGCTGGCGCGCAAGGTCGCCCGCCGCATCGCCGCCCGGGAGATCGATTCCTCGGTCGTCGATCGCGACGACGTCAGAACGCTTCTCGGCCGACCGCGGGTGCATCCCGAGAAGATGGCCCGGGAGGACCAGGTCGGCATCGCGACGGGCATGTACTACACGCCGGCCGGCGGCGACATCATGTTCGTCGAGGCTTCGATGATGCGCGGAAAGGGCGAGCTCATCCTGACGGGTCAGCTGGGCGACGTGATGAAGGAGTCGGCGCGAGCCGCCTGGACCTTCGCGCGGTCGCACGCGGCGTGGCTCGGGATCGAGGAGACCGACTTCGAGCGCGACATTCACATCCACGTCCCCGCCGGCGCGATCCCGAAAGACGGGCCGTCCGCCGGGATCGCCATGGCCTCGGCGGTCGTCTCGGCGCTCTCCAGGCGGCCGGTGAAGAACGACCTGGCCATGACGGGCGAGATCACGATTTCCGGGCGGGTGCTGCCGATCGGCGGCCTGAAGGAGAAGATCCTCGGCGCCGTGCGGGCGGGCATCCGGCACATCCTGATCCCGAAAGACAACGAGGCGGACCTCGAGGATCTGACACCGGAAGTCCGCGGTCAGATCGAGGTCTCCGCGGTCGAGACCCTGGCCGAAGCGCTCGCGGTCACCCTGCGCGACACGTCGCTCTCGGAAGGTCGCCTGCTCTTCGGGACCGGCGTCCAGCCGGAAGCCGACGGGACTCTCTCGCACTGAGTCTCACAACGAAGATTTTCAAAGGCGGGCTCCGGCCCGCCTTTTTTTGTCCCGCCGCGAAAGCTCACGAGGGAAAGAGGCCGCCGAAGACGTCTACGGCCGTGTGCGCGATCATCGCCGACCGGACGTTGCCCCTCCACCAGGCGAGCAGCCCGAACAGAATCCCGAACAATGTGATCGTGACCATCGGCTTCCAGCCCTGGTATCCGTGCGAGACCCCGAAGATCGCCGCCTGCAGCATGACGCCGACCGCCCCCGAACCGGCGATCGCTCCGAACTGCCGCTGGAGATATGTCCGGAAGGTGAGCTCCTCGCTAACGCCGGCGACAACCGAGAGCAAGACCCACGCGATCTTCTCCACGAGAGTGTGCGGAAGGAGAAACCCGGTCTGCGCGTCATCCTGTCCGACGAGCTGATGGAATCCCAGGAGAAACAGCCGGGACACCGCGACGAACAGGATGGCTACGAGGACGTCCGTAGCCCAGGAACCCGCCCGGACGCCGTCGAGCCCCCCTTCTTCCACCAGGGAGCGCCCCTGCTTCCGAAGCCCCGCGCGAACGTAACGGACGAGAAGGATCTGCCCCGCCGCGAGGACCGCATATGTGGGAAGCCGACTGTCCGGAGCGGCCGACCCGGTCCTTCGACTGGAGGCGCGGCCGGCGGCCGCGATGGCGAGCAGGATAGCGACCAGGATCGCCGTGTGGCGGTTCGACGCGAGGCGGCGGCGGAGTTCCTGCACCTCATCACCGTACGGGGAATGGAGTCTCGGCGAAATCACAATCCGCGGGGCTCATCGCTCGACCCGGCATGAAGCGGAACTCCCGCGGGATCAATGGTGGAGGCTCGTACTTTCGTCTATGCTTGAGCGCTCACGGATGAAGGGCAAAGAGAAGGACCAGGCCGCGGCCGCGCTCGGGCGCCGGGGAGGATTGATTGGCGGCCCGCGGCGCGCGGCCGTGTTGAGCCGGCGCGAGCGCAGCGAGATCGCGTCACTTGCCGCGCGGGCCCGGTGGGATCAGACCCCGCGGACCCCGCGCAAGCGCGCCCGCAATGCCGCGCGAACCCGCAAGCGCATCGCCGCCATCGCGCTCGAGGAGTTTGCCCGCCAAGGATTCGACGGGGCGCGGATTGAAACGATTGCCCGCCGCGCCCGCGTCAACAAGCGGCTCGTCTCCTACTACTTCGGCCGCAAGGAAGACCTGTTTCGGACTCTCATCCGGGACTTCCTCGGCGATCTCCTCGCAGCCGAACACTCCGCCCCTTCGGACGTGGCGGCGGTGCTGGCCGACTGGCAGGACCTCCTCGCCCGCAACGGGACGTGGATCCGGCTGTCTCTCTGGGAAACCCTCCGTTTCGGGGGCGACCGGAAGCGGAGGACGCCGGATCGTCTCGAGTTCTGGCAACGCGCGGTGACCGAGCTCACGGCGGCGCAGAAGGCCGGGCGCATCCGATGCGGCGATCCGGGACAGCTTCAGTTGACCCTCGTCGCCGTCGTCATGTTTCCGTTCCTGCTCCCGCAGATGTGCGCCCAGATCACGGGCCGCCTCCCGTCCGAGCCCGAGTTTCTCCGTGAGCGCGCGGCGTCTCTGCGGTCTCTCGCGGAATGGCTGGAACCCCGCCCGCCGGAATGAATCTGCCGCTGCGCGCGGTCAGACGAGGAGCGCGAACACCCCGGACCAGAAGCCGAGCGCCGCGCAGGATTCGATCATCTCCCTCGCGCCATCTTCGCGGGTGCGCCAGAGGAGGATCGCGCCGAGAACCGCCGATGCCCCGCACGCGCCGACGAAAAGCTGGAGGTGCCGTTCGGGCGGCCATCCGCCGGGCGCTGACCGGCGGAGGATCTCCGCCGACCCGATAAGCCACGCCGCACACAGGAATCTCAAGCCGAACCGCCCGGACGTCTCGAGCCGCGCCACGAGGAGCATCGATCCTCCAGAGCGCCATTGAACCGGCGAGCGCCGACAGATGGTGTCCGAGCCGAAAAGAGGCCACGGGCGCGGCGCAAGACGCGGCTCGCTAGCAGCCCGTGGAAAAAGGGTGTGGGATGGCGTTGCGAGCGCCGCGGGGCCGGCTGGGAGGCGACGCGACGAAGGCGATGCTGTTCGCATCGGGGCGGAGCGTCAACGATGCAGACGGCCCCGCGCCGCCGCAACCCGCAGGGCGGTCGGGCTTTTGCTCGGCGTTACGCCAAGAAGAGACCCTGACCGACAATGCAGGAGGAAAGTCTGGGTGGCGCCTGTCGCCGATTGCAAAAGCCCGTACGCGACACCCGCATCCATTTTTCCACGGGCTGCTATGGAAGGAGAGCGACCATCCCCGTCCAGAGTCCGATCATCGCCGAGAGCTCCAGGACCTCCCGGACGGGGCTCGCGCGCGAACGCCAGAGGATCACGATGCCGAGCGCGGCCATCGAAGCGAGCGCGAGAACCGCCCCGGAGGTACGCCGGTCGAGCCCGCCCGCGAGGCCCGTCCCGCGCCGGACGATCTCGATCGCGCCGACGAACCACGCCGCGCACAGGAAGCGGAACGTCAGGCGCGCGAACCCGCGGAGCCACCCGCCGAAGCGGTCGAGGTCCGCAGGGCCGGGTGATGTCGACCTCGTTCTGTCGGTCATGGCGAAAACGAAATTATCCACCCGCCGGGCGAAGCGGCCTGGAGAGGGGAACCAGGTGAGACGGGAATGACACCGGTAGACTCATGGGGATGCGAAAATTTCCGCTTCTGTCTCTGTCTCTGGCAGTTCTGACGTTCGCGGCCGCGGGTGCTCTTCCCGCTCCGGTCGCCGCGGCTCCGAATCTGGTCGGGTTCCGGGTGATCGAGCGGCTCGACGCCGCCCGGACGTCGCCGCAGTTTCCGAAGGGGCGCCCGATCCAGATCGCGTTCTGGTATCCCTCCGCCTCGGCCTATCCGCTGCTGACTTACCGCGACTACTGTCTGCTGTCTGCGCGCGAGACTTCGTTTGCGGCCTCGACCCCCGCGTCCGAGGAGCAGGCGCTCTCCCAGTTTCGCGCCTTCCTCGCCTCCGCCGCAGTGAAGGCGCCGGAGGCGGAAGCGCTCCTTGCGACCCGGATGCACGCCGCGCGCGACGCGGCCCCCGTTCCGGGACGCGCTCCTCTCGTCTTGATCGCGCAAGGAAACGATCAGTCCGCGCACGACCAGGCCTTCCTCGCGGAGCTTCTCGCCGCGCGCGGGTTCGCCGTCGCGAGCGTTCCGTCGCAGGCGCGGATCGGCGGACGCATGCAGAGCGAGCAGGAGATTCCGGCGCAGGCGCTCGACCAGGCGGCCGACCTTGCGTTTGCGCTGCGCGCGGTCCGCGCAGAACCGAATGTGCGGCCCGGGCGCTACGGGCTCGTCGGGCACAGCTTCGGCGCGCGATCGGCTCTGCTCCTCGCGATGCGCGATACCGACGCCGCCGCGCTCGTGAGCCTCGACGGCGGGATCGGGGGCGCGTCCGGGAAGGGGATCTTCGAGAAGACCCGGGGCTTCGACAGGGAGGCGGCGGTCGCGCCGATCCTCCACCTCTACGAGACCGGGGATCGCTTTATGGTCTCGGACCTGACCCCTCTGCGCGCTCTCCCGCGTTCCAACCGGTGGCTCGTGCGGGTGGACGGCATGCGGCACGTCCACTTTTCGAGCATGGGGGTTCTCGCGCCGGTCGCGCCGTCGCTCGCGGCCGTCACGTCGGCCGACGCGAGGACGACGGACGCCTGGAATGCGGTGGCCGCCGCGACCGCGAGCTTCCTGGAACGATTCGTCGCGTCGCCGCCAGCGGGTCAGGCCGCTCGCACGTGGACGGTTCCGGCGTCGCGATTGCTTCACCCGGCCGAGGTCCTCGGCAGGCGTTAGAGGTTGGCGAGACACCCTCTCCGCACGATCCTGATCCGGGTCGGGTACGCCGCGCTCGGAGCGGTGTACGTCACCCTCGGGCTGCTCGCGTTCCTGATCGCCTTCGACGGCGGCCAGGTGCGTGCGCGCGGCTTCGGAGCGGCATTCCGGCTGCTGCTCCTGCATCCGCAGGGCCCCACGATCCTGGTCGGCATCGCCGGGGGACTCGTCGCGTTCACCGTCGCGCGGTTCATGCAAGCCGCGGATGGCGGGCGCGGGGCGTTCGCCCGGCTGATCTCGTTCGTCGACGCCATCGGCCACGCCGTGATGGGCTGGCTCGCCCTGCGCCTGCTCCTTCACCGCCGCGGGATCGGCCCACGGCCCGCGCTCGCCTGGCTCCTCTCCCAAAGCTGGGGACCGCGAACGCTCGAGATCGCAGGGGCGGTCGTTATGGTCATCGGAGCAGTGCAGGTGTGGCAGGGACTCTCGGGACGGCTTCCGCAGCGGCTCCCCCGGGGCGGGAAATTGAAAAGCGCCACCTCGGTCGCGGTGCGGGTGGGCCGCTTCGGCTACGCGGTGCGCGGGATCGTCTCGGGGATCATCGGCTGGTTCCTGATCCGAACCGCACACGATCTCGATCCCCGCGCGTACCGGGACATCGGCGGCGCCCTCGAAGTGATCGAGAACATGCGGTTCGGAGTTCCACTGCTGGCCCTCGCCGGAGCAGGGCTCGTCGCCTACGGCGGATACCTTCTCCTCCTCGGCCTCTTCCAACCGAAAGTGCAATAGCGCAACGTCGCCTCGCGTCCCATTCCGGAAATGGCCTGTGGGTTCAAGATCCGGGGCAGACGGAACTCCTGGGGCTTCTGCCCTAACGCTAGAATCCCCTTCCCGGCGGCTACGCGAGCGGCGGGAACCCGACAACAGGAGGAAGAAGCCCCATGTGGATCGTCCGGCTGGCGCTGCGCCGCCCCTACACGTTCGTGGTGCTGACGCTGGTGATCCTGATCCTCGGGCCGATCGTCATCCTCCGCACTCCCACGGACATCTTCCCGAACATCAACATCCCGGTCGTCAGCGTCGTCTGGAGCTACGGCGGGCTGTCCGCTCCCGAGATGGGAAACCGGATCGTGTCGGGATACGAGCGCGGCCTGACCACAACGGTCAACGACATCGAGCACATCGAGTCCCAGACGCTCTCGGGGATCTCGGTCGTGAAGATCTTCTTCCGCCCGGGAGCGAAGATCGAGGCGGCGGTCGCTCAGGTGACCGCGTTCTCCCAGACGTCGGTTCGGTCGATGCCGCCCGGGACGAACCCGCCGTTCATCATCACGTACAACGCGTCGAGCGTGCCCGTCCTGCAGCTCGCACTTTCCGGGCCGGGCCTGACCGAGCAACAGCTTTTCGATTTCGGAAACAACTACATCCGCACGCAGCTTGCGACGGTGCAGGGCGCGGCGATCCCGTTCCCGTACGGCGGCAAACAGCGGCAGATCCAGATCGATCTCGACCTCGCCGCACTACAGGCGAAGGGCCTCGGGCCGACCGACGTCGTCAACGCGATCAGTGCGCAGAATCTGATCCTGCCGTCCGGGACCTCGAAGATCGGGAACTTCGAGTACTCGGTCGAGATGAACAGCAGCCCGACCAGCATTCAGGGGTTGAACGACATCCCGATCCGGAGCGCGAACGGATCGACGATCTTCATCCGGGACGTCGCCCAGGTCCGCGACGGTTACCCGCCCCAGACGAACATCGTCCGCGTCGCAGGACAGCGCGCCTCGCTCCTGACGATCATGAAGACCGGAACGGCCTCCACGCTGGACATCATCGCGAGGGTGCGGGAAGAGCTCCCGAAGATTGCCTCCGGCCTGCCTCCCGAGCTCAAAGTCTCCCCGCTGAACGACCAGTCGCTCTTTGTTCGCGCGTCCATAAACGGCGTGGCTCGCGAGGCGATCATCGCGGCGTGTCTCACGGGATTGATGATCCTGATCTTCCTGGGAAGCTGGCGGAGCACCGTCATCATCGCCGTGTCGATCCCGCTGTCGATCCTCTGCTCGATCCTCTTGATGGCCGCTCTCGGCGAGACGATCAACATCATGACGCTCGGAGGACTGGCTCTCGCCGTGGGTATTCTGGTCGACGACGCGACGGTCGAGATCGAGAACATCAACCGGAATCTCGAGCAGGGCAAGGAGACGGAGCAGGCGATCCTCGACGGCGCATCGCAGATTGCGATCCCGGCGTTCGTCTCGACGCTCGCGATCTGCATCGTGTTCGTCCCGATGTTTTTTCTCACCGGAGTCGCGCGCTATCTCTTCGTGCCGCTCGCGGAAGCGGTCGTCTTCGCGATGCTCGCGTCGTACTTTCTGTCGCGGACGCTCGTCCCGACGATGGCGAAATACCTCCTGAAGCGTCACGAGCCGGGTGTCCACGAGACGAGCGGCTCGAACGTCTTCAGCCGGATGCAGAAGTCCTTCGAAGAGAAGTTCGAGCGGCTCCGCGACGGCTATCTGGGGGTCCTCGCGCTCAGTCTCGAGCACCGGAAGGGATTCCTGCTTACGTTCTTCGTCTCCTGCGCCGCGTCCGTCGTCCTGCTCTACCCGTGGCTCGGCCAGGATTTCTTCCCTGCGGTCGACGCCGGACAGCTGAAACTCCATCTGCGGGCGAGGACCGGAACCCGCATCGAAGAGACCGCCCGGCTGTGCGACCAGATCGACGGTGTGATCCGCGAAGTGATCGGGCCCAAGGAAATGGGGACGCTCATCGACAACATCGGCGTGCCGTACAGCGGCTTGAATCTCTCGTACAGCAATTCCGCGCCGGTCGGCCCAGCGGACGCGGACATTCTGGTCTCGCTCCAGGAACACCACCGCCCGACCGCGGAAGTCATCCAGGAGCTTCGCGCGAAGCTGACCCATGGCTTTCCGGGCGTCACTTTCTACTTTCTGCCGGTCGACATCGTCAGCCAGATCCTGAACTTCGGACTGCCGGCCCCGATCGACGTGCAGGTGATCGGCCGGAATCTGGAGGGGAACCGGGCGTTCGCGGAGAAGTTGATGGAGAAGATCCGGTACGTCCCCGGGCTCGTCGACCTCCGCATCCAGCAGCCGTTCGACTCGCCGCGCCTCTTCATGTCGGTCGATCGGGTGCGCGCTCAGCAGGTGGGCTATACCCAGCGCGACGTTGCGGCGAACCTCCTCGTTGCGCTCTCCGGCAGCTCGCAGACCTCGCCGACGTTCTGGCTGGACCCGAAGAGCGGCGTCAGCTACAACGTCGCGGTGCAGTCCCCGCAGTACCGCATCAGCTCGCTGGCGGACCTCGGGAACATTCCTATCAGCAACTCCACGGGCCGCGCGCCGCAGATCATGGGGAACCTCGCGACGATCACCCGCGGGTCCCAGCTCGGCAGCATCTCGCACTACAACGCGCAGCCGGTGATCGACATCTACGGAGCCGTCGACCGGACGGACCTCGGCAGCGTCGCGAAACCGGTCAACCGGATCGTCGAAGCGGCGAAGAAGGACCTCCCCCGAGGATCGGAGATCGTGGTCCGCGGGCAGGCCGAGACGATGCGCACATCCTTCAACGGGCTGCTCGCGGGTCTCGTTTTATCGATCGTGCTCGTCTACCTGCTGATCGTCGTCAACTTCCAGTCGTGGCTGGACCCCTTCATCATCATCTCCGCGCGGCCCGCTGCGATCGCGGGCATTGTCTGGATGCTCTTCTTGTTGCACACGACCATGAGCGTCCCGGCCCTGACGGGCTCGATCATGTGCATGGGTGTCGCGACCGCGAACAGCATCCTGGTCGTCAGCTTCGCGAAGGAACAGATGGAGGAGGGGAAGAGCGCCCTCGAGGCCGCCTTAAACGCGGGGTTCACGCGCTTCCGCCCCGTCCTCATGACCGCGCTCGCGATGATCATCGGCATGGTCCCGATGGCGCTCGGAATGGGCGAGGGCGGCGAACAGAACGCGCCGCTCGGCCGCGCGGTGATCGGCGGTCTCCTGCTCGCCACGACCGCCACGCTGTTCTTCGTGCCCGCGTTCTTCAGCTTCCTCCACGGCCGGAGGGCCGCCCGTGGCTGACGCCCGCGACCGTCCCCACGCGGCGCCCGCCGAGAGCCACGTCAGCCACGTCGCCGTCGACGCTCCCCAGGGGCCTCCTCCGCGGGTCTCGCGCAAGCGCGTGCGAAGCGCCATCTTCGGAATCGGGGCCGCGGCCCTGATCCTCGCGGGCTTCGGAATCGCCACGCGGGTCCACTCGCGCAACACCTTGAAGAACGACGCTCAGAAGACGGCCGCGCCGATCGTCTCGGTGTTCGAGCCCGAGCGCGGCGCTCCGATGCAGGAGTTCCTCCTTCCGGGAACGGCGCAGGCTTTCACGGACGCTCCGATCTACGCGCGCACGACCGGGTACATGAAGAAGTGGTACGCGGACATCGGGGCGCGCGTCCGAAAGGGCCAGCTCCTCGCCGAGATCGACTCGCCGGAAATCGAGCAGCAGCTCCAGCAGGCGAAGGCGGACCTCGGTTCGGCCGAGGCGAACGAGCGGCTCGCGAAGCTCACGGGCGACCGGTACTCGGAGCTCGCGAAGACGGACTCCGTCTCGAAGCAGGAAGTCGACAACGCCTCGGGGGGCCTGGCCGCGCGGCATGCCGCGACCGAGTCCGCGCGCGCCAACGTGCGTCGGCTCCAGCAGATGGTCGGCTTCGAGCGTATCGAAGCGCCCTTTGACGGCGTCATCACAGCGAGAAACGCCAACGTCGGCCAACTCGTCGATGCCGGCACGGGCGGAGGACCCGGCCGCGAGCTCTTCCACATCGCGACCCTCGACCGCCTGCGCGTCTTCATCGGCGTCCCGCAGACGGGGTCGGCGGCGGCGATGCCCGGCCTGCCCGTCGAGGTGGACGTCGCGGAACGTCCCGGCGTCCGGCTACCCGGCAAGATCGTCCGCAATTCGAACGCGATCGACCCCGCCACCCGCACGATGCTCGTCGAGATCGATCTCGAGAACCGGGACGGGGCGATCCTGCCCGGCGCGGCGGTGCAGGTGCACCTGAAGCTCGCGGGAGGCGCGCCGACCCTCCTCCTCCCCGTGAGCGCCCTCATGTTCCGCTCGGAAGGCCCGCGCGTCGCGACGGTCGTCTCTGGAAACCGCGCTTCTCTCGTGCCCGTCACGATCGGCCGCGACTACGGCAACAAGGTGGAGGTCACGTCCGGCTTGAAGCCCGGCGCCGCGGTCATCGACGGCCCGCCGGACTCGCTCATCGAGGGCCAGCAGGTCCAGGTCATGCGCCGGCCTCCGTCCACGCCGCACTCCTGACCCGTCCCGACTTTCGGGGGGACGTTCCGTAATTCTTTTCGCGCGCCTGTCGATTTCGGCCGTCCCCGTTCGACTGACTGCAAAAGGGGGAGACACCATGCGCTACATGCTTCTGATCTACGACCGGGAGTCGGACTGGGCGGCGATGAGCGAGGCGGAGAGCGGGAAGATGTTCCAGGAGTACATGACCTTCACCGAGGGCATCCGGAAGAGCGGCCACATGGTCGCCGGGGACGCACTCCAGCCCGTCTCGACCGCCACGACCGTGCGGGTGAGGAGCGGGAAGACCGTCTCGACCGACGGCCCGTTTGCGGAGACCCGCGAGCAGCTCGGGGGTTTCTACATCGTCGAGGCGAAGGATCTGGACGAGGCTACCGCGATCGCGGCGAAGATACCGGGATCGCGGACCGGATCAATCGAGATCCGGCCGATCATGGACGTGCCGAAAGGGTGAGGTCAGCGTCTAAGGGGTGAAGGCGCAAGGGCGGCGGATGATCACCGCCCGGCGCCCCCGCCCCAACGCTCAACCTCAACCTCAACCCCGCGTCACAATGCCGGCTCCCCTCCCCATCGACCGCGTCTATCGCGAAGAGTCAAGCCGGATTCTCGCCACCCTGATCCGGCTCGTCGGTGACTTCGACCTCGCTGAGGAAGTGATGCACGACGCGTTCGCCGCCGCTCTCGAGCAGTGGCCGGGGCACGGACTGCCGGAGAATCCCCGGGCGTGGCTCGTCTCGACCGCGCGGCACAAGGCGATCGACCGTCTGAGGCGGGACATCCGATTCCGCGCGAAGCAGGAGGAGCTCGCGCGCTGGGCTGCCGAGCCCGCGTGGCAAGACGCGCCGGAAGACGTCGGGCACTCAGACTCAGTCGCCGTCGCCGATGACCGGCTGCGGTTGATCTTCACCTGTTGCCATCCGGCGCTCGCCCTCGAAGCGCAGCTCGCGCTGACTCTGCGCACGCTGGGCGGCCTCACCACCGAAGAGATCGCGCGCGCGTTTCTCGTCCCGGTGGCGACGATGGCGCAGCGGCTCGTGCGCGCGAAGCAGAAGATCCGAACCGCCGGGATTCCCTACCGTGTCCCGCCCGCGGATCAGCTGGAGGAACGGGTGGAAGCGGTGCTCTCGGCTCTTTACCTGGTTTTCAACGAAGGATACGCCGCGACTTCGGGCCCGGAGCTTCTCCGCCCCGACCTCTGCGCCGAGGCCATCCGCCTCGCGCGGATCGTGGTCTCCCTGATGCCTGGCCGGCCCGAGGCCAGCGGCCTGCTCGCGCTCATGCTGCTGCACGACGCGCGGCGGGCGGCACGCGTTTCCACAAACGGCGAGCTCGTCCGTCTCGAGCTCCAGGACCGCCGCCTCTGGAACCGCGACCAGATGGGCGAGGGGATTGCACTCACCGAATCGGCGCTGAAAAAAGGCGGGCCCGGATCCTACGCGCTGCAGGCTGCCATCGCCGCTCTCCACGCCGAAGCCGCTGACGCGGCGGCCACGGACTGGAGGCAGATCGTCGAGCTCTACGGGGAGCTCTGCGCGCGATATCCGTCTCCCGTCGCGGAGTTGAATCGCGCCGCGGCGGTCGGCGAGGCGTACGGCGCCGCGGAAGGATTACGGCTGCTCGACGATCTCGACCGGCGCGGAGAGCTCGCCCGCTACCATCTGCTCTTTGCCGCCCGTGCGCGTTTCCTCGCGAGGCTCGGGAGAAAGTCGGAGGCCGCCGCCGAGTGGGAGCGCGCCCGAGATCTCGCAACGAACGCGGCGGAACGGCGATTCATCGAGCGCGAGATCGCATCGGCCGGGCCGCCGCACGAAGCCCCGAACTCGTACACAGCCAAGTAAAACTGCTGCTTTTTTGCACGTTTCGCGGTGCGAAGCTCCCCCCTTCATGGCACAGAAAGTGCTCCTTCTCTCGCTGTTCGCGGGCCGATCACTCGCGGAACGAAGCGGCGACCCGAAGCTGCCGCTCGAAAAAATCGAGACTCCGATCATCGCGAGTCTCATACCCGAAGGAAGGAGACAACATGCGTTCAGCCAGCCGACTTCTCATGGCGATTCTCTTCGCTGCCGGGACGGTCGCAGTCGCGTCCGCCCAGGACAACCAGCCGCAGACTCAGCAGCCGGAGACCAAACCCGAACAGAACGCCAACCCTCCGGCAAATCCCCCGTCGGCGCAGAGCGCTCCGCCTCCGTCTGTCGCGCCGCCGTCGAGGGACTCTTCGCCCGCCGTCGAACCGGTCAACCCTTCGTCCCAGCAGTCCTCGCAGATGACGACTCGGTCCTCCAAAAAGACCGTGAAGCCGTCCGCCACGACGCAGAAGAGCACGACGAAGTCGACCGATACGCAGATCGTTTCCCCGGCGCAGCCCGCCAACTCCGCAGCCGGCGCGGCCGCGGGTGTCGCCGCCCCCGACAACGGCAGCAACACCGGAACGGGCAGCACCCCGCCTGCGAGCGCGGCCTCGACAACGGGCGCCGCGGCGTCGACGGTCCCCGATGTTCCCCCCGCCAACGCGGGTGCTGCGGCCCCGGCTCCTGCCGCGGGCGCGGATAGCCAGAAGCAGACGGAAACCACCACGACGACCCGGTCACCGGTTGGGGCCTGGGTTCTCGGCCTCGTCCTCCTCATCGGTGTGATTTTTATCGTCCGCCGCACGATGCGGCGTCGCACGGGTACGCGGGTCTCCATCTACGAGCGCACTGACACGGGCTCGATCGTGACCCAACCTACGACCACGAAGACCACGACCACGACCACCAATGTGAAGACGACAACGGACAACGCTCCGCATATGCCCCGATCCTGAGAAAGAAGAGACGACCATCGAGCGGGGGGTTCGCCCCCCGCTTCTTCGTTAGGGCGCATCTGGCATGGATACGGCTTCCATTCACCGAGGCAACTCTCCACGAGAAACCGCCGAAGGAGGACTCATGACGGAGAACGATTCCAAGAAACCCGACTTCTCGAACGTGACCGCAGGGTCGAGCTCGGGGTCCGCGAAACCCGACTTCTCGAATGTGGTCTCAGGGAGTTCATCGACCGCGCCGTCCGCTCCCGCCGGGGAGGCTGCCGGATCGGCCCTCGATGGGCAGAAGACGATGCGGATGTACGTCGTCGAGAGCGGCGACAGCCTTTCGAAGATCGCGAAGAAATTCTATGGCAACCCAAACGACTGGAAGCGCATCTACGAGGAGAACCGGGAAGTGATCCACAACCCGGACATGATCCAGCCGGGGTGGCGTCTGAAGATCCCGGAATGAATGAAGTGAAGAGGAAGGAGCTCGATATGTATCGACGTTTTTCACGCGCCATCCCGATGGTGGCGCTGGCCCTCGTTCTCCCGCTCGCCGCGTGCAAGAAGGGCGACAACGCGGCGAACCCGAATGCGCCCGCCGACACGGGTGCTCCCGCACCGGCTTCCGGCGTGACCACTGAGAAGGCGCCCGGAATGGTTCACGTGACCGACGTATCTCTCGGAAAGTCTCTCGGCCCAGACAAGAAGGTTCAGAACGCAACCGACACGTTCGCCCCGAAGGACACGATCTTTGCGGCCGTCACGACCGACGGCGCCGGCAAGGCCGCGACGATCTTCGCGAAGTGGACGTTCGAAGACGGCCAGGTGATCAAAAACGACCAGCGGACGATCTCTCCCAACGGATCGGCCGTGACGGAGTTTTCCATCCAGAAGGCCGACGGGTGGCCCAAGGGCGGATACAAGCTCGACGTCTCGATCGACAGCGGGGGCGCGGCGTCTACCAAGGCGTTCAAGGTCCAGTAAGCCGTCGCCTCCGCTCACTACAGGACGTGCCGTTCGCTGCGGCGAACGGCACCGGTGAGCGGCTCGCCTGTTGGCTCGACCGGCTCACCTCGTCCCTGCGTTCGCTGCGGCTCCCGCCCCGAGAGGCTCCTCCTTCCCTTCGGTCAGGAGACTCCTCTCGGGGCGAGCTTAGCCACCAGCTCGACGGAAGCGCGGCCCTCCCCGCGGGCTGGGGAGAGGGGAATCACTCCAGCTAGACGCTCCGGCGCTTGCCCTTTTCCCGTCCGTCGCTCGCCTTCGACATCGGCTTGCGGCTACCCTTCGCCTTCGGAGGAGTCCCGCGCTCGCGGCCCGTGTCCTTGCCTTTGCGCTCTTCCTCAACCCGGGCTTCCTCCATCGCGCTCTTCACGTCCCGCTCTTCTTCGGGCGGCGGCAGCACCGCGGGGAGACCGAGCGCCTCGAGCCACAGCTCACGCGCCCATCCCTTCGTGTGGTACAGGTGCTCGTCCTCCTGGTCCTCGACGGCGTCGTAGGCCTCCATAAGAACCTTCCTCGCCGGGGCAGGGGACTTCTTCGCAACTTCCCCGATCAGCTGCCAGTTCATGTGGTCCTTCGTCTCGGCGTCCACGACGCATTCGGCGGCGACGATCTGCGCGGCGGCAAGAGACGGGCCCTCCCGAAGCGCCTTCTCCATCGCGGCGACCAGATTCTGTCCCTTTTCGCGCACGATCCGGCGGCCCGCGGTCTGCTTCTCCGGATCCATCCCGAGCTTCTCGCACACGTTCATGAGAACCAGCACGTGCTCCCGAGTCTCGATCCCGTACTTCTGCCATTCCTTCTTGAGATCTTCGTTCTGAGCGCAGGCGATGGCGCTTCGATAGACCTGGACTCCGCCGAGCTCGGTCTCGAGCGCCTGGTAGATGAGGTCTTCGACCTGTTCCTTGTTCATTCAGCTTCTCCTTGCGGCGTTATGTCGGGTCTTGCGGACGGCTCGTGTCGTGCAACGTTTATTCCGTGGTCCTGTGTGTCGATTCCCGTCAGGCTCCATGTTTCGCCCTTCCCCCAACCTCTCCCCCGGCGCGCGGTGAGAGGGAGGGGCACGTCGTTACGCTGGTAGAGCCCTCGGGGCCTGGCGGCCGCGCGTCTCCTCGCCGTCTGCGGGCGCCGTGGTCTTGTTCCTCCCAGTACGCGTCCAGTGGCGGTGCATCGCCATCGACTCGATGAAACTCTGGAGGAATTTCGGCCCGCCGTCGGCCGCCGTGACGATCCCTTCGATCCCGCCGTTGCCCTTGGTCTTCCCGCGCGCGGCGATGTCGCCGCGGAGGCTCTCGAGCCCCGGAACGGCGGCGATCAGCGCGGCGCCGTCGCCCGTCGCGCCTATCGTCTTGCAGTGTCGGAATGCCTCCATCACGAAGTCGGCCGCGTCGCGGTCCGCCATCAGCGCCTCGACGCTCGCCGCGCCTCCGGGCACGTAGATCGCGTCGAAAAGGACAGACGAGCCCGTCAGCAGGCTGAATTCGACAAAGAGGTCGGAGCCGTCGGCGCCCTTCAGGTACCCCAGCCGCGGGGCCACGATCTTGCCCTGCGCGCCCTCACGGTCGAGAGCCTGCATCATGGAAGAGACGGCCAGGTCGTCCACGCCATCCGCGGCCAGAATGGCGACTTTGCGGGTCGCGATCGAGCTCTTGACGGTCTTCGCCATGCTGAGCGCGGGAGAAACCGCTCCGTCGCCACCTTCCAGCTTCGGCTCGCGGCTACCCGGCGCAGAGTCCGCCCCGAAGCTCCTGTTGAGCGGCGGATTCACGGAAGGAATCTCGGTCATGCCGAGACCCTCGGCGACCCGGCCGGCGAGACCAGCATCCACCAGAGCGAGTAGCCCGACCATGCGTTCGCGAATCGGCTTCGCCTGCACTTTCCCGAGCTCGAATCGGAGCGCCTCGACGATATGGTCCTTCTCCGGTTCAGACTGGCTGTTGAAGAAAAGCCGAGCCTGGCTGAAGTGGTCGAAGAACTTCTCGGACCGCGAGCGCCCCTTGCTTCCCCCGACGCGCTCCGGAAAATGGACGAAGCCTCCGGCGAGCGATCCCGCCTGCATCGGGCAACCGCCGCCGGTTGTGTTCGGCTCGTAGGAGGCCTTCCCGCGGTCGATCGTCTGCCGCATGAATCCGTCGCGCTGGTTGTTGTGCAGGGGCGCGATCGGACGGTTGATCGGGATCTCGTGGAAGTTCGGCCCTCCGAGTCGGATCAGCTGCGTGTCGGTGTAAGAGAAAAGCCGGCCCTGCAGCAGCGGATCGTTGGTGAAATCGATCCCCGGAACCACGTGTCCGATGTGAAACGCGACCTGCTCGGTTTCGGCGAAGAAGTTTTCGGGATTGCGATCGAGTGTCAGCCTGCCGATCCGCTGGACCGGCACGAGCTCCTCCGGAATGAGCTTCGTGGCGTCGAGCAGGTCGAAGTCGAACGAGTTTTCGTCCTCCTCTTCGACGATCTGGACCCCGAGCTCCCACTGCGGAGATTTCCCGCTCTCGATCGCCTCCCAGAGGTCTCGCCGGTGGAAGTCCGGGTCCTTGCCCGAGATCTTCTGAGCCTCGTCCCACGCCACCGAGTGGAGACCCAGGAGCGGCTTCCAGTGGAACTTGACGAACCGCGACTTTCCCTCGGAGTTTACGAGCCGGAAGGTGTGGACGCCGAACCCCTCCATCATCCGGTAACTCCGCGGGAGCGCGCGGTCGGACATCACCCACATGATCATGTGCATCGATTCCGGCATCAGCGAGATGAAGTCCCAGAAGGTGTCGTGAGCGGAGGCGGCCTGCGGCATGTGGTGATCGGGCTCGGGCTTCACGGCATGAATCAGGTCCGGGAACTTGATCGCGTCCTGGATGAAGAACACCGGCATGTTGTTGCCGACGAGATCGAAGTTGCCTTCCGTCGTGTAGAACTAGGTCGCGACTCCGCGGACGTCCCGAGCGAGGTCCGACGAGCCGCGGGACCCGGCCACCGTCGAGAAGCGCACGAAGACGGGAGTCTTGACCGCAGGGTCCTGAAGGAACGCGGCCTTCGTGAGCTCGGGGATGCCCTTATAAACCTGGAAGTACCCGTGGGCCGCGGAGCCGCGGGCGTGGACCACCCGTTCCGGGATGCGCTCATGGTCGAAGTGCGTGATCTTTTCGCGAAAGTGAAAGTCCTCGAGAAGCGAAGGGCCGCGGTCCCCCGCCTTCAGCGTGTCCTGATCGTTCTCGAGCCGCACTCCCTGGTTCGTGGTCAGCGCTTTCCCGAGCGGATCTTCCGTGTGACTCTTCAACTGTCGAGATTTCGGATTTCCGCCGTTCCCGTTGCCGTTCTCGTTCTCGTTCATTCGTTCGCTCTCCCGTTTGGGGTGATGTGGGTTCGAAATGCGATGCTTCGAAGGAATTAATAAGTGCAAGAAGTGGTCCGCCCGCAGGATCGTGTCCAACCCAGGACTCGCCGATCGGGAACCGCCGGTCGGGGAACCGCCAAATCGGGAACCAGAGGCCCCCCCCGGTGTCTCTCTCCCCATGAAGCCGAAGATCGCTTTCCTGGTCCTGGCCGCCGTTCTCTCCTCAGGCGCATGTCGCAAGGGTTCGCCGGCGGCGGGCGTCGCATCCGACCGGTTCGAACCCGCCCCGCCTCCGTCAGAGGCGAAATCGGTTCTGGCGGGTCCGCGCCGGGCGGTCGAAGTCAGCGCCCGGGCTGAGTCGATTCCAGCAGCTCCCGCGCCCGGGACCGACCCCAGAAAACTGATCCGGAACGGCGAGATCTCCGTCGAGGTTGCCGACTTCGAGGCGGCCTCGCGCAAGGCCGCCGGGATCGCCGCCACCTTTGGCGGGTACGTCTCGGACTCGCAGGCGAGCGGAGAAGGGTCCCGCCGCCGGGGGACGGTGTCGCTGCGCGTGCGGGCGGACGCGTTCGAGCGGGCGCTCGCCGCATTGAAGGCGCTCGGGAAAGTCCAGTCCGAGCACGTCTCGACCAACGACATCACTCGCGCCTACACGGACCTCGACGCGAGGTTGCAGGTCAAACGCGAAGCCGCCGTGCGGGTCCGCGAGATCCTCAAGAACCGCACCGCCCGTCTCGCGGACGTGCTCGCCGCCGAGAAGCAGCTCTCCGAGCTCGTGGAGCAGATCGAGTCGATGGAGGGGGAACGGCGGTACTACGACCAGCAGGTGGCGCTCTCGACGATTGCCGCAGAGCTGCACGAGCCCGAGTCCGTCACCCGCCCGTCGGCGTTCGCACCCCTGCGTCAGGCTCTTCGCGACTCCGTTTACAACCTCTCGGCGTCGCTCGGGACGTTCGTGACGGGGCTCCTCTATCTGCTCCCGTGGGCAATCGCGGCCGCAGCGACTCTGCTCGTCGTCCGGCGGGTGCGCCGGCGGCGCCGGGAGCGGTGAGTCACGCGGCGTCCTGTCCCGCGAGCCAGGGGGCTCCTCAGCTCCTCAGCCGGGCTGCGCGACCGGGCCCTGATACTTGTCCAGCCAGTCGAGGATCTCCTTGATGATCGGCTGCATCTCCGTCGGAATGTGCCCGCCGTCATGAACCAGATGGCGCTTCTCCTTCTCGGGAGTTCCGAGGAGACGGAACATCGGAACCTGAGCGGTCTCGTAGGGAGCCGAGAAGTCGAAGCGGCCCGTGATGAGCAGCACCGGCACGTGAATGCGCGGAGCGAAATTGAGCGGCTCCACCTCGGGCGGCACCCGATCCATTCGGAAACTGCCGGCGCTGAAGATTGCCGCCTTCACACGGTCCTCCAACGCGACGAACGTAGTCCCGTCGATCGCGCCGAGGCTCACGCCGTAAAACGTCAGTTTACTGATGTCGAGATCCGGACGCGTCTCGAGGTAATCAACGGCGCGTCTGACGTCTTTCGATTGCTGAATGACCAGGTCGCGCCACTGGTTCGACCCGAGGCGGGCGTCCTTCACCTGCCGCTCGTAGGTGCCCTTGTAAACGGGAAAGAACACCGCGCGCCCGCTTCGAATGACGAAATCGAGGTTCTTCATGTTGAGGTCGGCGCTCGAGTGTGTGTTGACAGCGAGGCTGCTCGGGAAATAAAGAACCGTCTGGTACGGGGGCCGCGCGTTTTTCGGGATGAAGAGAAACGCCGGGACTCTCTCGTTTCCATACGCCGCCGTAAAGCTCACCTTTTCGCGGCGCCAGTAGGGAGACTCGTCCGCGGTGGAGCCCTCGCTCTTCTCGCTCCTCGGCTCGAGCGGCGTCTTGTCGTAGGAGTAGAAGCTCCGATAGAGGCGGAAGACGTCGTCTGAGACGGGAGTTTCTTTGTTGTAATCGCGGGAGACCGCGGCGATGGGTGCCGCGAGCGTTTCCGGCAGGGGCGCCGAGTACCGGACGCAACGGAACCCGTAGCCGGGAAGACGCCGGAACGCGTCCTGTGCGTCCGCCTCCATGAACATGTAGCTCACGTCGCTCCACGAGCCACCCAGGACGTAGCGCCGCCCGGACGTTTCGTTCCAGCACCACTCCTTGACGTTGCCCGCCATGTCGTAGGTCCCGAACGGGCTCAGGCCCTTGTAGGTGCCGGCCGTTGCCGCCGATTTCCCGTTGAAATTCGACAAGAGCAGGATTTGCGAAAAATTGCCGAGCCCCGCCGCGCGGTACCAGTGGTAAATCGTCGGCAGGCTCTTCCCGGCGAACTCCGCGTACGCCGCGGCCTCGTACCAGCTCACGCCTTCGACCGGATAGTCCTCGCGCCCTTCCGGAAAGCTGCCGAGCTCCCAGGACGCGGGCCCCGGCCGTCCCGTCGCATCGCGGAATTCGGCGGCGGCCTCATCCCAGGGGACCTGGCGCCCCGTGCGGACGAACGGCTGTTTCCACAAGTCGCGCTTCGTGTATCCCCCCGCCACGACGAACGCCTTGTACTGCCGGTTCGTCACCTCGTAACGGTCGATCCAGTAGTCGTCGAGCGCCACAGGGCTCAGGCTTCGCAGGGTAAAGCTTCCGCCGGGAACACGCACCATTCCGGATGGGACGGTTCCGATCCGGTCGAGCCGCACCGGAGAGGAAGGCGCATGCGCGGCGAGCTCCACTGGCTCGTATCCGGGCTTTTCAATTTTCCACCGGAAGTAGGAAACGGGTAGCCGCACGTTTTCGATCGGAGATCGTCCGACCGGGTGCCACGTGGTGTCCCCGCCGAGGTAGTCCTGGATCAGAACCTCCGCTCCGGGAGGGTCCGTGCGGATCGACTCGGCGGGCCAGCTGTCCCGGCGCAGCGTGGCGACCTCGCTCGGAGCGTACGGTTCCACCTGCCGCGCCAGCAGGAAGGCGCTCGCGGGACGCCCACGCTCGACCAGGCGCCCGATCTCGGGGAGGCCTTCCGAGCGAGCTCGGCGGATGCGGGACTGTCGCAGGAAAAACCACGCTCCTGCTCCTGCCGCCGCCACGAGGACGAGAACCGCCGGCCAGAAGATGGCGCGCCGCCGGATTCGAGTGCCGGGGCCGGCGGAAGCGACGGTTGCGGAGGAAAGCGACGGCGGCGGTGCGAGATCCGCGAGCGCGGCCTCCATCTCGTTGGCCGTCGGGTACCGTTCGGCGGGAGCCTTCGCCAGCGAACGGGTGAGGACCGCCTGGAGCGCCGCGGGAACGTCCGGCCGGACCGTCTTTACGGGCGGTGGGTCGTCGCGGAGAATCGCCGTCAGGGTCAGCAGATGCGAGTCCCCCTGGAACGGGCGCTGACCCGTCAGCATTTCGTAGAGGACGCACCCCAGTGAAAAGACGTCGGAGCGCGCATCCACCGGGTTTCCCTGCGCCTGCTCGGGCGACATGTACGCGATCGTTCCGAGGATGACTCCCTGCCGTGTGCGCAGGTACGCGGACCCTGCGGTCGCGGTCGAGTCCGACGTGACCCCGTCGCCCGCGGGACTCGTCTCGACGAGCTTCGCCAGGCCGAAGTCGAGCACCTTCACCCGGCCGCTTTTTCCGACCATGACGTTGCCCGGCTTCACGTCCCGATGCACGATCCCGGCGGAATGCGCCGCGCCGAGGGCCGAGGCAATCTGCCGGGCGATGTCGATGACCTGCGGGACCGGAAGCCCGGCGCCTCGCGGGATCAACTGGTCGAGCGGCGTTCCCTCGAGATATTCCATGACGAGAAAATCGACTCCGCCATCCGAATCGATGTCGTGGATCGTCACGATGTGAGGATGATTCAGGGCGGACGCCGCCTTGGCCTCGCGCACGAAACGCCACTTGCGCTCCGCATCCCCGACGGCCTCCGGCCGCAGGACCTTGATCGCCACCGTGCGGTCCAGGTGCGTGTCCAGCGCCCGATAGACGATGCCCATCCCGCCCTCGCCGATCTTCTCGACGATGCGGTAGTGCTTGAGGGAGGTGTCGATCATCAGGGTCAGGGGGTCTCGGGAGCCAGGCTATGCGGCGGTGAGCGCGGGGTCAACCCCGACCCGCTTTTCTGCGAGCCGGGCCGGTGATTACCGGGACGTGGGAGCCGGCATGAGGATGGGGAGGAGCGACACGCCGAGAAAGACGATCGCGAAAGCCAGAAGCGCCAGGATGGGAAGAAGTCCGCGGGTGACTTCCTCGAGCTCGACGTCCGCCGGGTCACTTCGCACGTAGCGCACGGGAACGTTCTGACCGACGACCCACGGATTCGGACGGACGCACCTGCCGGATCTGAAGCGGCGCATCTCGCCGCCCGCGATCCGGAACGTGACGACCGGCGCGAAGAGCGGCCGCCGGTCGGAAGCGTCCGTCGATGCGCTCTCTTCGAACGCGACGATCTCCCCTTCAGCGGCTAGGCCGTCCCGCTTCCATTCGAGCCGCCGCCGGATCGCGATCACCGCGAGACGCGCCATCGCGAGGCCCGCACCGGCGAAGAGAGAAACAGGATTCCGCGCATGACGACGATCTTCAGCGGCATGCGTCTCTCAAAGGGAGGGCGTCGCCGGCCGCGTCACAGGAGGCATTCCGTTCCGCTCCTGCTCGCGCGTGACGATGGAGAGGGCGATCTCGGAAGGACCGCGGTTCTGGCCGCGCACGAGCTCCACGAAGAGAAGCGCGAGAGGCTCGAGGTAACGCGCGCTCGCGAGGGGCCCGGCGTCCACCGGGTCGAAGCCGCCGGCGGAGATCAGCCCCGCGACCGTCGCCTTCGCCGCCGGGTCGTCGCCGCAGAAGAGCACTGACGCGGACCCGCGCTCGAAGTCCGGGCCGCGGTCGAGAAGCTCTGCGTACGAGTGATTGAACGCCTTGACGACGCGGGCGTCCGGAGCGAGGCGCGCGATCTCCTCCGCGCCGGAGCTGGTGTGGCCGATGGCGAGCCCTCGCCCGTTTACCGTCTCCGGGTTCGTCGCGTCGATCAGCACGCGGCCTTCGAAGGGACCGGCGCGTTCGAGCGCGTCGCGCGTGTTCTCCCAGCGCGTCGCGATGACCGCGAGGTCCGACAGGCGGACGGCTTCCTCGATCGGAGCGGCCTCAGCCCTCGGACCGGCCTCTCCGGACGGTTGAAGCGCCGCCGCGAGCAGTTCAGCCTTCCGGACGTCCCGCGAGGCCAGGACGACGGAATGCGAGTTGCGGATGAAGAATCTGGCGAGGCTCGCACCCATGACCCCCGTGCCGAGGACCGCGATCTTCATGCGCCGCCCGATGACCGCCCCGCCCACTCGGAGACGATGCGCGTCGCCTCCCGGACCTGTTCCGGCGGGACCATAGAGGTTTCGAGGAGGATCGAAACGTGGCCGCCCCGGATCGGGACCACCAGCCGGAAGAATTCTCCGTAGCGGGCGACGAGGAATCGAAGCCCGCCGCGGTCGACTTCCTGTCGCTCCGAGAGCAGCTTCAACGCGCCGGGGACGACCAGGCGTTCCTCGCGCTCGTCCGCTTTTCCGGACGCCGCGCCGGCTGCTTCGACCCGCGACCGGACGGTCAGCGCGGCATCCTGGAGCACCGCGACGTATCGCACGAGAGGGCTCGAGGCGAGAAGCTCGTCGATCAGCTCATCCATGGCTGCCCTCCGATTCCGCTTCCGTCGCCAAACGCATGCCTTCAGCGGCGCGGGAAAAGCGGCTCGAACAAACGACCTCCGCCACGTCCCCGTCGCACCACTCGTACCATCGCTCGCGCCCGATCTTCCGCGTGGCCTCGTGCCGCGGGTCGTCTCATCAGGCCTCCCCGTGGTGTTCTGCCCCGATGAGGGTAGGCCAGCTCGGAGGGCTCTGCGAGTGAATCTTTTGCGATCGAGAGATGAACGCGGTTCATGAAAGCGGAGGGCCCGCAGAGTCGAGCGGGCCCGTCCGCGAGAGACCGCTCTCTAGTGGTGGGAGCCGTGCTCCTCTTCGGGCTCGACCTTCACCAGGATGCGCATCCACGGATGGATGCAGCACTGAAACGCGTGATCCCCGGCCGCCAGCCCTCGAACCTCGGTCTTCGCGCCGGGAGGAAGCGGCGCCGACGCGGCGCACTCCGGAGCGGGGAGCAGGGTTCCGTTCAAGGGGGGAACGACTCCTCCCCCGAAGCTGGCGACTTCGGTAAAGGTGTGCCGGCGGCCGCCGGTATTTGTGACCCGCAGGGTTCCGTCCGCGTCGAGCCGGACGTAAGTCGGGTCCATCCTCCACGCGGGATGTCCCACCGGACTGCCCGCCGAAAGGGGCGAAAACAGATAGAGGTTGAACTCGGCGAGGTTCACCGCTCCGCCCTTCAGAACGCACCCGCCCGTCGGCGTCCACCCGGGATCGGTTGAGTCACAGTCGTCGCGCACCTCGATTCTGGCCTGATGATCCCCGCCGCTCTTTCGATCCTCCCCGAGCGCTCCCCGCGCCATTAGGATTGCGAACCCGGTCACGATCGCCGCCGCAAAGGCTCTTCGCATGCCGACCTCCCTGGAAAAAACACACACTTCGTTTCGGGCGATTTCCCGATCCGCGGCGGGCTGCCGACCCGCCGCTCTCCCCCCCGAAAACGAACTTACCGTCGCACGCCGGAGGCGGGTCCGAACTTGATGGAACTTTTAGGGATTCTTCATCGAACGTTCAGACAGAGCGGATGAAACAATCCGAGTGCGCCAGGAGGTGCCCGATGGTTGGTTCCGATCCGGTCTCCGCCGAGGCTCGAAGGCAGATGTGGGTGGAGCTCTTCGAGAAGGAGTTTCCGAAGACGCTTCGCGTGATGCGCGCGTTTCCAGCGGATGGCGGCGAGTTCAAGCCCCACGAAAAATCGCAGACCGCCTTGCGGCTCGTTCACACGTTTGCGCGTGAGAACGCGATGGTTCTGCGGGCCGTCGGCGGCGCGTCCGCGTCTGCGCGACCAATTCCGTCACCCCCGGCGACTTACGAGGAGGCGGTCGAAGCCTACGAACGGAGCGGGCACGAGGCCGCCGAGGCCATGCGCTCCGCGCCGGAAGACCGCCTCTCCGCGATGGTCCCGTTCGGCCCGCCCACTCTGAAGCTGCAGTTCCCGGCGATCGAGCTCGTCTGGCTCATGCTCCTCGACTCGATCCACCACCGGGGGCAGCTCTCCGTCTACGTCCGCATGGCGGGGGGCAAGGTCCCGTCCATCTACGGCCCGAGTGGCGACGACCCGATGACGGAGACACCGCGAGGAGTCTGAAGCGATTCCGCAACGTCCTCCGAGATCCAGAAAACGGAGGGCTTCGATCAACCGCAATGCGAATACGGCTCAATACCGCGAGGCGAAATGCTCCGACGACCTGCGGGGCCCCTCACCCCAACCCTGTCCGTGTCCCTGTCCAGCCCGACCGCGGGGAGAGGGAGCTCACTTTGGCTTCCTCACCCGCAGCCGAGAGACGCTCGGCCCGACGGCTCAGTAGCGAGCGCCCGTCGGTGCCGGGATGGCGTCGAGCTCCGCGATCTCGCCGGCGGTCAGCTCGAGCGACGCGGCGGCGACGTTCTCTTCGAGGTATTTGCGCCGCTGCGTTCCCGGGATCGCGAGGACGTGCTCGCCCCGCGACAGCACCCACGCCAGCGCGACCTGCGCCGCCGTGACGCCCCGGCGCTCCGCCACCGCGCGCACCTGATCGACGATCGCCTGGTTGGCGGCCATCTCTTCGGGGCGGAACCGCGGGAGCGTCGAACGGAAGTCGGACGGATCGAACCGCGAGTCGGCCGCGAGCTTGCCGGTCAGAAATCCCCGCCCGAGCGGCGCGAACGCGACGAACGAGGTGCCGTGCGCCGCGCACCAGGGCACGACCGTTCCGAGATAGTCGCGCGTCCAGAGCGAGAGCTCGGACTGCACCGCGGTCACGGGATGGATGGCGTGCACGCGATCGAGCTGCTCGACGGTCGCCTCAGAAATGCCGAGCGAACGGACCTTACCGGCCGACACGAGCTCCGCCATCGCGCCCCACGTCTCTTCGACCGGGACCTGCGGGTCCACACGATGCAGGTAGTAAAGATCGATCACGTCGATTCCGAGCCTCTGGAGCGACCCGTCGCATGACTCTCGGACGTGGGACGGGCTCCCGTCGCGCCCGAAGCGATACGTGGCCGGGTCTTCGACGACGAGCCCGACCTTCGTGGCGATGGCCAGAGCGTCGCGGCGCCCGGCGATCGCGCGCCCGACCAGCTTCTCGTTGGTGAACGGGCCGTAGGCGTCGGAAGTGTCGAAGTGATCGACGCCGAGCTCGATCGCGCGGCCGATCACATCGAGGGCGGCCGACTCGTCCACGGACTGGTCGTGGTATCCCCAGGAGAACCCCATGCAGCCGAGGCCTACCGGATAGACCTCGCGGCCCGACTTCCCGAATTGCCGCTTTCGCACGCGCGCGACTATAGACGAGCCGGTGTTCCGCCGGACAGATGAGCCGGCGTCCCGGAGGACAGATGAGCCGGCGTCCCGGCGGACAAATCCAATTCTCCCGCAGAATCGGCTGATCCCTCCCGCCGGACGAACCCGGCGGGAGACGGTTCGCGGCGCTCGCTAGGAGCGGCGCAGGAAGAGCACGGCCGCGACGGCGAGCATCAGAGCCAGCGCGCCCATCGCGAGCGGGTTCAGCGTCGGAACGGGCGCTGCGGCGGCTCCCGCGACGACCTGCACGGACCAGTTGTCGATCCCCGCGGTCAGCGTGTAACCGGGGCTCGGGCCCGAGCCATTGGCGCGGAAGAAGCCGAACTGGATCGGCCCGCCCGCCGCCGAGAAGTTGGGATGGGTGGTGTCGAAGAGAGTCGTTGTCGTGACCGCGACCCGTCCGAAGTCGTTGGCGGTCAAGCCGCTCAGGTTGAGCGTCTGCGTCGCCGCCCCCGGACCGGTGATCAGGAACCCGTTGTAGATGTAGAGCGTCCCGCCCTGGAGAATCGCGGGGCCGGTCGACTGCCCCTGACCGAAGCATCCGCTCTGGCAGAACGCGTCCTCAGAGTAGTTGAGCGTGCCGATCGCCCCCGACACCGCCGGGTTGTACGTCGTCGCGTTGTAGATGTGCGTGCCGAGGATCGTGCTGAGACTGGCACCCACCGTGTCGGCCACGCTGCGAAACGAATTGCCTCCGACGGTCTGCTGATTTGCCACGACACTCCCGCCGTTGCCGGCCGGGAAGACCGTGAGCGTCCAATTCGCATTGGCGAACGTCGTGTCGGAGGCCGTCTGGGCCAGGGCGGCGACGGGAAGAAGAAGAAGCAAAGCCAAGCCTGGAACCGCGAGACGAAATCGGGACGATGTCATGAATTTTCCTCTTGAGAAAAAGACCTGTCAACGCTTTACCGGACGGGCCAAGCGGCAAATCGCTTCGCTCGCGGAGTGGTTTCGGGGAACGGCGGGGAATCCTATCCTACCGTCGCCTCCGCTCACTCCGGGACGTGCCGTTCGTTGCGGCGAACAGCACCGGTGAGCGGCTCGCCTGTTGGCTCGACCGCTCACCTCGTCCCTGCGTTCGCTGCGGCTCCCGCCCCGAGCTTAGTCACCACCTCGACGAAAGCGCAGCTCTGCCACCTATCCCCCCGCTTGGGAAGAGACGCGTCGCAGCTCATCGATGCCTGTCGCCGCCCGGGCCATCGCTCACCAGATCTGACACCTCAGGGTCCGCACCATCGCGGATCCGGGCGTGCAGCCGAACGCCCGCACGAACTCCGGCATGTTCGATACGGTGCCGACCGCCCGGAACTGCCCGATCGGATGCTCATTCGTCTGCGCCATCAGCCGGGCGAACTCCGGCCGGTGGTTCGAAGCCCACAGGCGCGCGTTCGCGATGAAGAACCGCTGGTCGGCGGTGAGCCCGTCGATCTGCGCGGGCTCACCCTTCCCCTCGAGGCTCTTCCGGAGCGCGCGGTAGGCGATCGTCAGGCCGCCGAGGTCCGCGATCGCCTCACCCTGCACCAGCGCGCCGTTCTCGTGCACGTCGCGGTCGACGAAGTACCCGTCGAACTGCCGGATGATGCAGCTGGCCCCTTCCTCGAACCGCTTCGCGTCTTCCTCTGTCCACCAGTCGACCTGGTTTCCCTTCGCGTCGAACTTCCGGCCGGAATTGTCGAAGCTGTGGATGATCTCGTGGCCGATCACCCCGCCGATCGCGCCGTAGTTGATCGCATCGTCCCCGTCCGGATAGAAGAAGGGCGGCTGCAGGATCCCGGCGGGAAAGAGGATTTCGTTTCTCGCCGAGTAGTGCTGGTCGTTCACCTCGGGAGGGTTCATCGCCCAGTCCGCCCGATCGACCGGCTTGCCGATCTTCGAGACATCCCGGCGGAATTCAAAGCGGTTCGCCGCGAGGACGTCTCCGGCGTACGAATCGCGCGCCATCTCGAGCGTCGAGTAGTCGCGCCACCGATCCGGATAGCCGATCTTCGTCGAGAACGTCGCCACCTTCGCCGACGCGGCCTTCTTCGTTTCCGGGCTCATCCACGAAAGCGTCTGGATGTCGTCGTCGAGCGCGGCGAGGAGATTCCTGACGAGCTCGTCGACCCGCTTCTTGGCCTCCGGCGGAAAGTGGTCTCTGACGTAGATACGCCCGAGCGCCATCCCCATCGCGCCGTCCGTCGCATTCACGCAGCGCTTCCACCGCGGCTGCATGTCCGGGACGCCAGCGAGCGTCTTCCGGTTGAATTGAAAATCCTCGTCGACGAACTTCCTCGTCAGGGTGGGCGCGGCGGCGGCGAGAAGCTGCCAGCGCAGGTAGGTCCTCCAGGTGACGAGCGGAACGGACTTCACCATGGCGTCCGCCTCGCTGAAAAACGCCGGCTGCCAGACGTTCAGGGAGACGGTCGCGGGCACTTCCTGGGTGCGAAAGTAAGACACCCAGTCCAGGTCGGGGTTCTGTTTCGTGAGCGCGTCGAGCGTCATCGGATGGTGCGTCTTGTCCGGATCGCGGAGGTCCACGTTGTTCTGCGAGGCCTTCGCCAGGCGGGTCTCAAAGGCGAGGATCGTCTTCGCATCGGCCGACGCCTTCTTCGGCGGACTGCCGGCCAGCTCGAGTGTCTTCGCGACATGCGCGAGGTACTTCTTCCGCAGCTCCACCGACTTCGCGTCGGTCTTCATGTAGTAGTCGCGGTCGGGGAGACCGAGTCCGGCCTGGACCGCCGCGGCGACCACCCGCGAAGAATCCTTGCGGTCCTCTTCCGATCCGAAGGCGAACACCACGCCTACACCGAGGCTATGGAGGTGGGCGATCTCATCCCGCAGCGCCGCGGCCGTCGAGATGGCGTCGATGCGCGCCAGCTCCGGCTGGACCGGCATCAGGCCCTTCGCCTCGATCCCGGCCTCGTCCATGCAGGCGCCGTAGAAGTCCCCGAGCTTCCGCTCCTCGCTGCCCGCCGCCGCCGTTTTGCCCGACGCGAGCTTCTCCAGGATGTCGCGCAGGTCATTCTGATTGCGCTGGCGAAGCTCGTCGGACGTGCCCCATCGCGGGCGGTCCGACGGGATCGGGTTGTTCCTGAGCCACGCCCCGTCGGCATACTGGTAGAAGTCGGTGCAGGCCTCACCGGTACTGCCGATTCCCTCGACCTCGAGCGTGCGCAGACGCGACTCCACGGCAGGAGAGGCGGCCGCCAGAAACAGCGTGGCCGCCGCGGCGGCCGAACCCACACGAGCCATCGCACGGAATCGTTTTGCGAGCACATTGCCTCCAGCGGCAGACAAAGGGTCGGCCGATGGCGGGTGGTACGCACGAATCTGACAGGGGTTTGACCGCGCCGCCGTCGAAACCCTTTTCGCGTGGGACGAACGGCCCGCTGGTGGGGACGAGACCATTTTTCCCGATCGTGGCGGCCTTTCGCCCGGCCCTCGCCCTTCAGAAGGGCTTATCGTTCCGGGATGCCCGATCGTTTTCCCAGACCGCCTGTCAGGGGCCCGTGGCGCGTTTTTTCGCTTTCCGTGGTTCTGCTGTTCGGGGCGGCAGCCGTCCCCGCCCAGACCCCCGACGACCCGGCCGTCCGCGGGATCCTTCAGGAGAGGATCGAGTCGAAACGCGCGGCGGGGATCGCCGTCGGAATCCTGGACGGCGAGGCCAGGCGGGTCCTCGTGTATGGCTCCTCCGGCACCCCCCGCCCCCTCGACGGCGATACGGTTTTCGAGATCGGCTCCATCACCAAGGTCTTCACGGCCGCGCTTCTTTCGGACATGGCCCGCCGTGGAGAAGTGAAGCTCGATGACCCGATCTCGAAGTACCTGCCGGCAAACGCGCACGTCCCTTCGCGCCACGGCCGCCAGATCACGCTCGTCGATCTTGCGACGCAGACCTCGGGCCTTCCGCGCCTGCCCGACAACCTGGCCCCGCAGGACCCGGCGAACCCCTACGCGGACTACACGGTCGAGAAGCTCTACGAATTCCTTTCCAGGTACGAGCTCCCGCGGGACATCGGTTCGAAATACGAATACTCGAACCTCGGCGTCGGTCTCCTCGGGCACCTCCTCGCGCACAGAGCGGGCGCCTCGTATGAGCAACTCGTCACGAAGCGGATCCTCACGCCTCTCAAAATGCGCGACACCGCGATCACGCTCTCACCCTCGATGCGCCAGCGCTTCGCGGTCGGCCACGACGAGAGCGGCGCCGCCGTGCCGGCGTGGGACCTGCCGGCGCTCGCCGGCGCAGGGGGGCTGCGCTCGACCGTCAACGACATGCTGAAGTTCCTCGCCGCGAATCTCGGGAAGGGCGACGCTGCGATGGCGGCGACCCTGTCGGACACGCACCGCGCGCGCCATTCCACAGAGCAGCCCGGGCTCGAGATCGCACTCGCCTGGCATGTGCTGCACCCGTTTGGCAGCGAACTCGTCTGGCACAACGGCGGAACCGGCGGCTTCCACTCCTGGATCGGCTTCGTCGCGAAGAAGCGAGCCGGGGCCGTGGTTCTCTCGAATTCCTCCGGGAACATCGACGACATCGGCATCCACATCGTCGAGCCGCGCTTTCCGCTTCCCGGTCCTCCGAAGGCACGGATGGAAGCGACGGTCCCGGCTTCCGTGCTCGAGACCTACACCGGTGAATACCAGCTCTCGCCTTCCTTTTCGATCGTCGTCACGCGCGAGGGAGACGCGCTTTTCGTGCAGGCTACGAACCAGCCGAAGCTGCCGGTGTACGCGGAGTCGGAGACCAGTTTTTTCCTGAAGGTCGTCGACGCGCAGGTTCGTTTCGTGAAGGAGGGCGGCCGCGTCACGTCGCTCGTCCTCCATCAGAACGGGCAGGACACGCCGGGACGCAAGGTGAAGTAAAGCGGCCGCGGCGTCCGGGATTTCTGAACCGCCGCCATATGATGCCGCTCAAAAGATTTCCGGCCGGAACGGCGCGGCACGCGTTCGCCGCGGTCCTGATCGAACGGAGCCAGGAGGGTTGTCATGCCTGAACCTGCATGGACTTGCGGAACGAGAGTCCCCTTTCCCGCGCGAACGCGAACACGAACGCGAGCGGCCGCCTGGCTGGT
This sequence comes from Thermoanaerobaculia bacterium, assembly GCA_038229875.1. GTDB lineage: Bacteria > Acidobacteriota > Thermoanaerobaculia > UBA5066 > Gp7-AA6 > JALYUA01. The sequence continues at coordinate 47,536 of JBBROA010000014.1, forward strand.
CTGCGCCCTCTTCACCGTCGGCGTCGCGCCGGCGGCGGCGCAGGTCGCGCCCGTTCGCACGGTCTTCGTCATCGTGATGAGCGCCCAGAACTGGTCGAGCATCAAGGGGAGCCCGGATGCTCCTTACATCAACGGCACCCTGCTGCCCTCGGGAGCGTCCGCCGGCAATTACTCCGCGCCCCCCGGGCTCAAAACCGCTCTGCCGAGCCACCTCTGGTTCGAGGCCGGGTCCAGTCTCGGTGTGGTGAACGACGCGCCGCCGTATGCAAACCACCAGAGCACGACCAGCCACCTGTCGTCGGCCCTGATGCAGGCAGGCGTCTCGTGGAAGAGTTATCACGAGGACATCGACGGGAGATCCTGTCCGACCGTCTCCCAGAACCTCTACAGCACGAGCACGAATCCGTTCGTCTTCTTCGATGACATCGCGGCAAATCCGACCATGTGCCTCGCCCACGTCCGACCCTATTCGGAGCTAGCGGGGGACCTCGCTGGCAACACGGTCGCTCGATACAACTTCATCAAACCGAATCTCTGCCACTCCATGCACCAGTCCTGTCCGTCTATTGCGAACGCGGTGCGGCAGGGTGATGCATGGCTCGCCGCGGAGGTTCCGAAGATTCTCTCGTCGGCGGCCTATCAGACAGCTGGAGCCCTGTTCATCCTCTGGGACCACACACGGGACGGAACCGACAGCCCTCTGGGGATGATCCTGCTCTCGCCCTTCGCTCGCCACGGCTACTCGAACACCATCCCTTACACGCACAGCTCCGCTCTTCGAACTTTTCAGCAGATTCTGGGTGTCACGAACTACCTCGGTGACGCGGCGGCACAGGTCGCACTCGACGATCTTTTCGGGACGCCGTCGGGCGACGTGGCGGCGGTCACGCTCACGTGGGCGCCCTCTCCGGGTGCAACCGGTTACAAAGTGACACGCGGGACCGCGAGCCAGGGTCCTTTCGCGATCGTGGCGACCGGACTTTCCGGGACGAGCTACACGGATCGCGGGCTCGTGAGCGGAACGACCTACTTTTACTCGGTCGTCGCGGTGAACGGAGCGGGAGAGAGCCCCCCGGCCGGCCCTGTGAGCGTGCGGCCCCTGGCGGTCCCTGCGCCCCCGACGAGTCTCGTGGTTCGGCAGAACCCGTAATTCCCAAAAGCGACCGAGAGGAGGCAGCATGGGCATCCAGAGAGGCGCGCGACCTTTTCTCGCGCTCGCGTTGACCGTCGCTCCGCTTCCGAGCTCGGAAATCACCGTCTCTCCGTCGACGTCCGTCGCTGCTCCCGCGGCGACTCCCGCGCCGCTGCCGGCGGCGGTCCGCCTTCCCGCCGAGCTCGCGCGGGTTCTGACGGACTACGAGGCGGGATGGCGAAACGGAGATGGGGCCGCCCTGTCGGAGCTTTTCGTCGAAGACGGGTTCGTTCTGCCGAATGGCGCCCCTCCGGTCAGGGGTCGGGAAGCGATCCGAGCGTTCTACAAGGGCCCCGGCGGTCCCCTCGTGCTGCGTGCGTACGCCTGGGCCACCGAAGGGCCGGTCGGGTACATCGTTGGCGGCTTCGCCCGGCGCGAGGAACAGTCCGAGATCGGCAAGTTCACGCTGACGTTGAAACGCGGCGCCGACGGGCGCTGGCGGATCTTCTCCGACATGGACAACGGAAACCGTCCCGGACGCTGACGGGCGGCTGGCGCCGCGGACGGGCGGCTGGAGCCGCGGGGGGGCGGCTGTAGCCGCGGAATTCGCCGCAACCCCCTCCTGTTGCCCCGCGAGACGGGATTCCAGATGAGGCGCGCATGCGAGACTCCCGAAAGATCAGCCGCCGCGGGTTTCTGACATCGGTCACCGCCGCCGGCGCCGCTTCAATTCTTGGTCCCGGGAATCTGGCCGCTCAGCCGAACCCCCCGGCCGCTCCTCGGGGCCCGATTCTGACGCGTCCCATCCCCTCGAGCGGCGAGCAGCTCCCGCTCATCGGGCTCGGCAGCTGGATCACCTTCAACGTGGGAGATGACCCGGCCGGGCGAGACTCCTGCGCGGACGTGATGCGCGCGTTTTTTGAGGAGGGCGGCCGGCTCATCGACTCCTCTCCGATGTACGGCTCATCGCAGGAGACCATCGGTTATGGACTCAAGAAGCTCGGCTCGAATTCGCACCGGGTGTTCGCGGCCGACAAGGTCTGGATCTCGTCCGGCGCAAAGGGTCCGCCGCAGATCGAGGATTCGCGGCGGCACTGGGGCGTGCCGCGCTTCGATCTTCTCGAGGTGCACAACCTGACCGGATGGGAGGAGCACCTTCCAAATCTCTTCGCGATGAAGGCGGCGGGGAAACTGCGCTACGTCGGAGTCACCACGTCGGAAGGGCGGCGACATCCTGAGATCGAAAAGATCATGCGCAGCCACCCACTCGACTTCGTCCAGGTCTCGTACAACGCGCTCGACCGCGACGTCGAGGAACGGATCCTTCCGCTCGCCCGCGAGCGCCGCATCGGGGTGATCTGCAACCGGCCGTTCCGCCGCGGCGAGCTGATGCAGAAGGTTGCCCGCGCGCCGCTGCCCTCGTGGGCCCGGGAGATCGACTGCGCGAGCTGGGCGCAGGTGCTGCTGAAATTCATCGTTTCGCACCCGGCGGTCGTCTGCGCCATCCCGGCGACGACGCGAGGCGACCACGTGCGGGAAAACGTGGGCGCGACGTATGGACGCCTGCCCGACGAGGCCATGCGCCGCCGCATCGCCGCAGACGTCGAGAAGCTTTGATGTCGGAGTGGTGGACCTACACCCTCTCGGATTTCCTGCTCTTCTCGCCGAGGACGTATTTCCGTCTCTTCGAGATCTACAACGCGGCGGTCTGGCCCGCGCAGATCGTCGCGCTGTGCCTCGGACTCGTCATCCTGGCGCTGTTGCTCCGCCCGGGAGCCCCGGGAGCGCGCGCTATCCTGACGATCCTGACGATCCTTGCCGCGCTCTGGCTTTTCGTCGCGGTGGCGTTTCTCGCGCATCGGTACGCGACGATCAACTGGGCCGCCGTTTATTTCGCGTGGGCGTTCGGCGTGCAGGCGGCCCTTCTGCTCTGGTCCGGCGCGCGCAGTCGGGGCGCTTTTGATGCGCCGGCGGATCCGGCGAGCCGCGCCGGCGTGGCGATCTTCGCGTTCGCGCTGCTCGTTCTGCCCGCGATCGGTCCGCTGCTCGGGCGGGGATGGAAGGGGGTCGGGCTCTTCGGCATCTCTCCAGACCCGACCGCGGTCGGCACGCTCGGAATCCTCCTGCTCGCAAGGGTCCGCTATCGCTGGTCCCTGATGGCGATTCCCGCGATCTGGTGCGCGATCTCCGGCGCGACTCTCCTGGCATTGAAGGCGCCGGATTTCTGGATCCCTCCCTTCGCGTCGGCGGCCGCCGTTTCGATCGCTTTCGCGCAGACGTTGACCCGGCGTCGAAAGGAAAAGCGGGGCTACGTCGCGAACTAAGATCTCGCGGAGCCGGCGACTCAAAGGAAGCGGACTCACGACCTTTCAACCCTTCGAAGCCCGAAAGCGTTGGAGGCGTGCCCCGCATGGGAACACGCCTCCGTCGACTGCCCTCTCCGCCGAATCTCTCTTTAGAA
>JBBROA010000015.1:0-49622 GCA_038229875.1 Thermoanaerobaculia bacterium
GCTCGGCGGCCTCGGGAACCCGGGCGAGAGCCTGTAGGTCCCGGCAACGGACGCCGAACTGCGCAAACGGATCTCGAGGTGTTCGACTCCGTCCGCCGGGGTCACGAGGGAAAGGGACAGCGGCTCGGCCCGGTCCCCGGCGTTGTCAATCTCGGCCAGCACGACCCCTTCCGGAGAGAGGACTCGGACCGAAGCGTCGAGGTGATTCTGTTGAATCTCGACGTGGAAGAAGTGTCCTCGAGGGAGGGAAATCTCGTACACGTGGATTTCCCCGGGTCCGATCCTTCGTTCTACGGCGACCCCGGGATTGAGAGCCGTCGGCGGGGATGGGACGGGCGCCGGCACGGCGATGCCGCGAAAGAGAAGCGCACCCAGAAAAACTCCCGCCGCTCGAAACATCGCGCCCTGTCCCCCTTTGTTCGGCCTCCTCCGAGACTTTCTGCCGGGGGAGAGTTTCCGAAGCACCGAGTCTACCGCCCGGTCGACCTCTAGAGGAGCTCAGCCGCCCGCGGCACTGGAAACGAGCAGAAGGACCAGGTGCTGAGCCGGTCCGGCCGGCGCGGCAGTGCGAACCCGGCCGGTTAGAGGAGTCGTCGATCGAACGCCGCTCGCGCAGCGTCCTCGCGGCGCCGGCAGCCAGCCGCGGGCCGCGTCTCCTTCGCCATCCGCGTAACCGCGCGCGCGCTCGCAAGTCTGCCGCTCAGCGCGCGGGCGCCGCCGTCGGTGAAACCTGGGGAGTGATCTCCTTGCCGGGGACCGGGGTGGCCTCGTCGAGCTTCAGCACCATCCCCGACGGAGTGCGCAGCACGTCGATCGGCGTGTTGTCGGGCGTAGGCGCGGGGAGGGCCGGCGCCTCGGCCTCCGCGTGCCGGCGGGCGTGCGGCTTGCGCCCGCACCCCGGCGAGGCGATGACCAGGAGAACCAGCGCCGCCCGCGCGAGCAGGAGAGCCCGGCCGGAATGATGGCCCAAGTTCATGAATCCTCCGGCTGGAAGAAACCAGCCCGTTGCGACGTCCGCCCGGACAGGGCCCTCCTGTCCTCGACCCGAACCGGGATTTTCGTCACGAATCCTAGCTCAACCGCCCGCCGGAATCGCCGCTTCGTTGTCGCGGCGGCCGATCACCGCCGGCCCGAATGAAGATCGGAAGCGGTCTGTCGCGCGCGTGCGGGCATCTTTTTCCGCGGCGTCCCGCGGGGAGCCGCGCGCGCCGCGTACTCCGCGAATTCCTTGAGCGATGGACGGTCCCCCGCTACGGAGAGGAGCAAGCCGTCGCCTTCATCCGTCTCCTCGACGACACGGAAGCGCGCCTTCGCCGCGGCGATGGCGGCACCACGCGTGTACGGGATGCGCAGCAGGAACACTCCGGCCTCCGGCCGCGCGCGGCGGAGGATCTCCGCCTGCAGCGCATCGAGACCCGCGCCTGTCTTCGCCGAGACGGGAATGGCGAAGGGCCCGGCGGGGCCCGCGGCCAGGTCCCGCTTGTTCGAGACGGTCAGGATCTTCTCCGGATCGACTCCGAGCTCTTCGAGCACCTCGACCGCGACCTCCCGCTCCTCGTCCACGCGCGGCGACGAGGCGTCGAGCACGTGGAGCACCAGGTCCGCCTCCCGGATCTCCGACAGCGTCGAGCGAAAAGATGCGACCAGTGAAGTCGGCAGCTTGCGCACGAACCCGACGGTGTCGATGAAAACCGTGTTGACGAGCTTCGGCGAACGGGCCCGGGCGACGCGCGAGTCGAGCGTGGCGAAGAGCCGGTCCGCGGCGAAGGCCTCCTCGCGCGTGAGCCGGTTGAAAAGAGTCGTCTTCCCGGCATTCGTATAGCCCGCGATTGCGACCTGGAACTGATCGCGGCGGCCACGCCGGCGCACCGAGCGCGCCGTGTCGATCTCGGCGAGGTCTTTCCGGAGACGGGAAATGCGGTTGCGGATCTTGCGGCGGTCGAGCTCGAGCTTCTGCTCGCCGGCGCCTCTCCCGCCGATCCCGCCGCCGAGGCGCGAGAGATGCCGGTACTGCCCGGCGAGACGCGGCAGCAGGTATTGAAGCTGCGCGAGCTCGACCTGAGTTCGCGCCTCGCGCGTGCGCGCGTGGGAGGCGAACACGTCGAGGATCAACCCCGGCCGGTCGAGCACCCGGATCGCCTGCGACCAGCGTTCCTCCAGGTTCCTCGCCTGAGCGGGAGTGAGCTCGTCGTCGAAAATGACGAGCTTGACGCCTTCGTTCCGGGCGTCCTCCCCGACCTCCTCGACCGCTCCCTTTCCGATGTACGTCGCGGGGTCGGGCGAAACTCTCTCCTTGACGTAGCGGCCGACGGTGCGCCCGCCGGCGGTCTCGACCAGCCTCTCGAGCTCGTCGAGATGTTCCTCGGCAAGCACGCGAGGAGTCGCGCGATTGGAAACGCCGATCAGAAAAACTTTTTCGCCGCGAGTGTCGGCCATCGGGCGTATTAAAGCACTGCCCTCCGCGAAGGTCGCCTTCGCCACGGCGCGATCCGCTTCGTTGCGCCGATCAAGACCTCCGCACGGAGCACCCGTCAGTTGCCGCTGTCACGATGTCCTCCCCCACTCTTCTCCCCGTGCACGGAGAGAGGGACCGCAGCTGCGCATTGTCAGGCTGTCAGGCTGTCAGGCTGTCAGGCTGCGACTTCCGCCCCTCACCCCAACGCTCTCCCCGCCGCGCGGGGAGAGGGAGCAGAGCTGCACTTCCGCCGACGTGGTGGCCAAGCTCGCCCTGAGAGGAGTCTCCCGACCAGAGGGAGGGAGGAGCCTCTCGGGGCGGGAGCCGAAGCGAACGCAGGGACGAGGTGAGCGGTCGAGCCAACAGGCGAGCCGCTCACCGGTGCCGTTCGCCGCAGCGAACGGCAGGTCCCGGAGTGAGCGGAGGCGACGGTAGGCGACGTTACCGCCCATGAGAGAATTTGTCGGTGCCATTGTCTGATCGGGACCGCTTTCTCGGGCAGCGGCTCGAGGAGCTCTATCTCGCTTATGGGCCGGAGACCCGGAATTCCGATCCGATCGTCTTCGTCGGGCGCTACGAGTCTCCCGCCGACCGCGAAGTCGTCGGCTGGATCGCGTCCGCGTTTGCGTACGGACGTGTCGCGACCATTCAGACGAACGTTGGTCAGATTCTGGCGGCGCTCGGTCCCCGGCCTTCGGAGACGCTCGACCGCATCGAGGATTTCGCGCGGTTCACCGCCGAAGCGCTGCCCTCCTTCAGGCATCGGTTTCATGGGCCCGAAGACGCCGCGGCTCTTCTTCTCGTCATCGCGAACGCTCGCCGCGAGGCCGGCTCGGTCGGCGCCTTTTTCGAAAGGCACCTGCGCCTCGACGAGTCCGACGTCGCCGGGCTTCTCTCCCGCGTGGTCGCCCGGATCGAGGGATTCGACTACCGGCCCGCTCTCGGCTTCCGTTCGCTCCCGGCCCGCCACCCCGCCCGCTTCTTCTTCCCCGACCCCGCGGCAGGCTCCGCCTGCAAGCGCTGGAACCTCTACCTGCGGTGGATGGTCCGCAAGGATCTCCTCGACTTCGGGCTCTGGCCGGAAATCTCTCCGGCGCGCCTCGTGATCCCGACCGACACGCACATCCACCTCGTCGCGCGGCGGCTCGGCTTGACCCGCCGGCGCTCTGCGGACTGGCGGACCGCGCGCGAGATCACGGACCGGCTGGCGCGGTTCGACGCCGCCGATCCGGTGCGCTTCGACTACGCGCTCTGTCGGATCGGGATCTTCGGGATCTGCCAGCCGCGCGCCGCGCTGTCCCGCTGCTCCGAGTGCGCCGCGCGCCAGGCCTGCGCGACCGGAAAACGGCGCGCCGCGTGAGCCTTCGCACGCGGCCTCTCTTGACGATCGGATTCGCCGTTCTCCTCGGCTCCGTCTCCGCGGTGTTCATCCGGTCGCTGAAGCCGCCCGACTCCCCCTCCGGGAGCCTGGCGTTTCTCTCGGCGGCCAAGGCGCTGCCGGTCGTCGATCGCCAAGGAAAGGTCACCGACCTGACTCGCCAAAAAGGCCGGCTGATGGTCATCCATTTCTGGGCGACGTGGTGCCCCCCGTGCGTCGAGGAGATCCCCGCGCTCTCGCACTTCTGGGACCGCTACCGCAATCGGCCGGACATCGCGCTGTTCGCCGTCTCCGTCGACAAGGACTGGAAAGTCGTCGAGGAGTTCAACCGCAAGAACCCGAATCAGCTGCCGATCTTCCGCGACCCGGATTCGACGACCGCCCAGCGGTTCGGCACGACGCAGTACCCCGAGACCTACATCACAAACAAAGCGGGACGGGTGCTGTACCGGGTCCAGGGCGCGATCGACTGGAACGACGCCGAGGTCCAGAAGCGGATCGAGCAGCTGTTGAGCGGGGGCTGAGAGGCTCTGAGATCAGGGTTCGGGATCGCCATCGGGAGCAGGCTCTGCCGGGCTCGAGGTCTCACGATCGATTCCTGAACCAGTTGACCGCGGAGTACGGCGGCCGTCTCGATCCCTTCCCTTTCCATCGCTCGGCTCACCGATCTCCGGGTCCGTCCCCTCGTCCGTCCGCCTCGGGGCCTTGATCAGCCACAGAAAGAGCGCAACCCCAGCCGCGGAGAACCCGATGCTCGCCCAGTACCAGGCGAGGCTCTCGTCGGCCGGCATCCGCCCGGCTACCGGCTGCCGGTCGAGCCCGGGACGGGCGAGCCGGGGGAGGTCGCGGGCGGCGGCGCCCCGAACCGCGCCGACGGGGCGCCGGCGGACGGACCCGAGGTGGCGGGACGGGCGGCTGCCCTCTTGCCCGCGACCGCCGGGCCCCGGCGTTCTCCCGGCTCCGCGCTGCCCGCTTCCATGGCGGCGGCCGGGTTGGCGGGGCCCGTCCCCCCGTTGATCCCGATCGACCAGACGTAGTCCCTCAGCGCCGCGGTGACCGCGTTCGGGTCCGAGAGGAAGGTCTTCGCGGCCTCGTCGCCTCCGAGGATCCGTCCGTAATCCTCGCGATCCTTCGCGAACGCGGGCGCGTCGATCATTCCCGCGAGCGGCGACGTGCGCTTCCCGTCATCGGCCTTCGGGAAGTTCGTCGGCATCCGGGTCCCCGGCATCCACTCGTCGGGCCGGCGGATCCAGTCGTTGATCCAGTCGTGCCGGAGGCGGCCCGAAGCCATTTGAAGGTTGGGCGCGAGGTTCGCCTTGTCGAGGCCCGGCGCGTTCAGTTCCTGCTCGCTCCGGGGATGGCACTGCTTGCATTTCAGAAGCTCGAACGTCTTTTTCCCCGCTGCCCAGCGCGCCGGCGCCGTCTCGTAGCCCGCGACGAGGAACGGATATTGGGCGCGGTCCAGGAACGCAAAGTAGCGGGTCAGGTCGTTCAAGTCGCGCTCGGAGAACCCGAATGTCGGCATGTGGACCTGGAGCCACGGCCGGATTTCTCCCGTCTTCGGCGCTTTCAGGAACGCGAAGAGCCAGTTGCTCTGCACCTTCGCGCCTTCGCCCTGGATGATCGGCGGCGCGAGAGACGGATCGGGAACGAGCGACCGGAACGACCCGCCGAACCCTTCGATGATGTGACAGCCCTGGCAGTTGTTGTTCTTGACGATCCGGCGGCCGCGCTCGATCGCCGACTCCTGGCCGTTCAACTCCTTGACCGCGGCGGACGAGGCGTTTAACTTCTGCAGGCCGAGCACCAGCGTGACGAGCTCCTCCTGCTCCTTCGGCGACAGCCGAAAGTTCGGCATCCGCAGCTTCTCTTCCCAGCCGCGCGCGCGGTCGCGGTCGAAGATGCGTGGCGCGGCGAGCTTTGTCTGGAACCAGTCTTCCCGCGTGTGGTTCAGGTGGACGAACCCGAAGTCGAGCCGGTGGACGGCCTTCGAGCCCTCTTCCGTCAGCTCGGTGCCGATCGGCTTCGCTTCTTCGAAGCCGGGGATCCTGTGACACGCGTAGCAGCCGTAGTGCGCGATCAGCTTCTCGCCGGTATAGACCTCCTTGCTGTGGAGGTCCATGCGCGCGAGGTCCGCCTTCGCATCGAAGAGGGTCTTGTTCGACATCTCGAAATACAGCGCGATCCGGTCGAGCGTCGCGGGGTCGGTGCGGGGCGGCTGCAGCTGCTCGAACTCCGGCCGGCTCTTCAGCGTCGTCAGGTATTCGGCGACATCGAGCGCCTCGGCGTCCGTCAGCCGGACGTTCGGCATCTTGGTATCGGGGCTCCAGGCCTTCGGGTCCTTGATCCAGTGGAACAGCCAGTCGCGGCTGACCTTCGCGCCGACCCCGGCGAGGTTCGGGCCGAACTGGCGGTATGTGCCGACGAGATCGCGCGGAGCGTTCGGATCCACCATGTGGCAGCCCATGCAGCCGCGGTCCGCGAGGAGCTGCTGACCGCGGGTGGGATCGCCGTGGCCCGCGACGGGCGGGACGTTCGCGGCGCGCGACTTGTCGAACAGGTACGCGACGATCGAGTTCACCATCGTGTCGTTCTCGATCCGGCCGGCGGCGTTCATCTTCTGCTGCGCCTGGTTGGGCTTTCCGGGGCCGGAGACGTTGACGAAGTTCTCGAGGTAGAAGAAGGTCGGCATCTTCGTGCTCGGCCGGAAAGACGCCGGGTTCATCACCCAGCGAGTCGTCCAGTCTTTCGTCACCTTCGACGCGACCTTCTCGAGTGAGGGGCCGACGCGAGGGAGCCCCTGCTTCTCCAGCCCCTCGATGCGATGGCAGCCCCAGCACCCGAGACCCTCGACGAGTCGCAGCCCCGCGTTCAGCTTCGGCGCATCCGGAATGTTGGTCTGGTCGGCGTGACAGCGGTAGCACCCCGACTGCGCGAACTTCATCGGGAGGATCGGCGTCTCGTTGAACCGGTCGAACTCCCAGTCGTACTTCTTCTTCCAGACCGCGAGCTGCTTTTCCCCGACCGGCGAGTGCCCGGCCGACCAGAACGACGTCGCCCGATCGCGGCCGCCGTGGCAGGGCGTGCAGCCGAACTCGTTCGAGGGGTGCGGCGATTCGCTGCCCACCATCAGGTTCAGCTTCGGGTGCGTGCGGAAGGCGACGCGCTGCGCGTCCTCGAATCCCTTGCGGTCCGCCGCGATGTGACACGTCGCGCACCGGTCGACGCGCGGGATCTTCATGAAGTTGACGTCGTTGTAATGCTCCGGCAGCTGGACCTGCTGCACCCGCAGGGAGGGGTTGATCATGTCGAGGATCGGCGAGTTCCGCACCTGGAAGATCGTGTCCTGCTTGAGCGTGCCGAGCTTCTGGCGGGAAATCTTGTAATCGGCGGAAAGCTTTTCGATGCTCGCCTCGACTTGTTCGCGCCGCCCGGTGATCCGCCCGATCTCGGCGTCGATCTCCGCGTCGGAGCGCTTCAGCGTCGCGAGCCGCACCGAGGCGTCGTCAAGCTTCTTCTGGATGCGATCGACGTCCCGCTTGGCCGATGGAGCCGCCTTCGGCACGTTCGCGAGCGCGTCCTCGTACTTGTAGCGCTCCGCGTCGAACGACGCCTTGGTGAACTTGTAGTCCTGGTCCGCCGCGTAGAGCTGCGGCTCGAGCTTCTTCTTCTTCGCTTCCAGTCGGGTGAGGGCCTTGCGGTGCGCGGCCACTTCCGCGCGCGCCGACGCGAGCTCACCCCGGAGCTTGTCGCGCTCTTCGCCATACGCCTTTTCGCGGGCGGTCCGCGTCGCCTCGCGGGTCTTCTTCGCGTCGAGCCGCATGAAAGCGCGCTGCATCGTCTTCCAGTCGCGCGAATAGTCCGCGATGACCATGAAGATGAAAACGAGGGCGAGCACCATCCCCGAGAAGAAGAACACTCGGTTCAGCCTCGGAATGTTGTAGTGGTGATCGATCGGCTCGGCAGGTGGGCGGCGGGGCATCTATACGTCCTCGGGCCGGGAATCTGGAAACGGGAAACGGGAAACGCACGGAGGCGTGACCACTCGAGTTCCCATTCCCGATTTCCGATTCACGCCCCGTCTCATATGTTGAACGCGAACTCCGGGATATTGACCACGTACTTCAGGTTGAAAAACCACCGCAAATACATCTTGATCGGCAGCGAGATCATGATGAGGACGAGGCTGACGCCGATGAGATAACGGGGCGTCCCCATCTTCTCGTAGAAACGGCGCAGCAGGGTCTTCGAGAGCAGCAGCGGCAGCGCGGCGACGTAGAACCCCACGATCACGAGCCCGAAGATCTCGCGGATCAGCCAGAAGTTCGGCAGCGATCGCTTCAGCATCTTGATCCAGATGATCTCGGACAGATTGATGTTGTTGAGGGGCACGAGCTTGTTCACGTCCCAGAACTCGTAGGGGCCGAAGAAGTTCCAGTTCGGCCCGCGCAGGAAGGTCCCGAGGGCGATCAGCGTGCACCAGAGCACCAGAAACCCGAGCAGGAAGAGCGTGATCTCCCACTTGCGCTCGCGGAACGTGAAGTAGCCGTTTCCCTTGGGGTTGGTGTCGATGTACGGGATCGCCATCAGGCCGACGATGATGAGCGACGGCAGGACGACTCCGGCGAGCCAGGGGTCGTAGTAGACCAGCATTTCCTGGAGTCCCAAAAAGTACCAGGGTGCCTTCGCCGGGTTCGGGGAGTCCGTCGGGTTCGCGGGCTCTTCGAGCGGGGCCTTGAGGAAGATCGACCAGACGATCATCACCGCCATCACCACGACGAGACAGATCAGCTCCACGTAAACCAGGTCCGGCCAGGAGAAGACCTTCTGAGCGGAATCGGACGCTTCGATCGTCGGAAGGCCGGCCGCGATCCGCCGGTCGTTCTCGTACGCCTGGTTCATGGCGAACCAGAAGAAGAATCCGACTAAGAAGATCATCCCGACGATCGGGACGTTGTCAGGCAGCGAGGCGACCGCGTTGAAATTCGGATCGAGGTAGGACAGCCCCATCCCGCCGCCGATGGCGATCAGAAGAAACAACCCGCCGCGCTTCGACCAGAGAAGCCTCGAGCGCAGCCCGACTAAGAGCAGCACGAGCATCGCGGTGACGAGGTACTGCGGCGCCGAGAGGAAGTTGATCGCCGCCTTGAACGCGTTGATGACGGGCATCGCCTACCGGATCTCCGACGCGGTTCCCGAGCCGGTTGACCGCGGAGTACCTCGGCCGTCTCGCTCCGAGTGGTGGCTCGGCTCCGCCATACGCCTGGTCATACCTACACCGGCCCCGAAATGCCGCCGTCCTTGCGGACGCGCCAGAAGTGGACCGCCATCAGGAACGCGGCGATCAGGGGGATGCCGACGCAGTGAAGGACGTAGAACCGCAGGAGCGCACCGGCGCCGACGAACCGCCCGCCGAGCAGGCCGAATCGGGCGTCATTGGTCGAAGTCACGAGGGGGATGTCGCCGATCTTCAGGAGCCCGGTGCCGGGTCCCTGGATCCCGATGAGCGGCGTCGCGGACGCCATGTTCGAACCGACCGTGATCGCCCAGATCGCGAGCTGGTCCCACGGGAGCAGATAGCCGGTGAACGAGAGCAGGAGCGTCAACACGAGAAGGATCACGCCGATGACCCAGTTGAACTCGCGGGGCGGCTTGTACGACCCCGTCATGAACACCCGGAACATGTGGATCCACACCGAGATCACCATCGCGTGCGCGCCCCATCGATGGACCTCGCGCATGATCCCGAACGGCACCTGCTCGCGAAGGTCGAGGATGTCGACGAACGCGTATTCGACGGTCGGCCGGTAATAGAACATCAGCAGAAGCCCGGTGAAGGTCAGCACCAGGAAGAGGAAGAACGTCACGCCGCCCGCGCACCAGGTGTAGCGCATCTTGACGCCCGACTTGCGGGTCTTGACCGGGTGCAGGTGGAGGACGACGTTGCCGAGCATCGCCAGCACGCGCTTGCGGTTGGTGTTCGGGATGCCGACCCGGAAGATTGACTTCCAGATCTGGCTGCCGACAATCTGCTCTTGTAACTGGCGCCAACGAGGGACCAAAAAAGACCTCCGCTTTCGAGTGCGAGCCCGGGGCGACCGACCGTCAGACCATCTTCACGAATGCCTTGGCATCGCTCCACTGCCCGCGCTCATAGAGATACCGCGTGGCCTTGTCGACGACGATCTGTCCGTCGTCGGGGGAAAGCGTGATCTCGGCGCGCTCGAGCGGCCGGGGAGCGGGACCCTCGAAATTGATCCCGGAGACGTAGTACCCCGAACCGTGGCAGGGACACTTGAACTTGTTCTGCGCGGCCAGCCAGTTTGGCGTGCAGCCGAGATGCACGCAGACCGCGACCAGCGCGTAGATCGACTCGGTGTTGCGCACGATCCAGACCCCGAACTTCTCCTTCCACCGCTCGTCGACCCCGGGGCTGTAAGTGGAAGGGTCCCCCGCCTTGAAACGGGTAGGAGGCTCGAAAAGCACGTTCGGAAAGAGGAAGCGGACCGTGGCGGTCAGGCCGACGACCGTCGCCGCGGTGAAACCGAGCCACGCGGCAGTCATCCCCTTCAGGGTGGAGCGCCGGGTGAGCCCGTCGGCGAGGACCTCGTCCGACGGAGAGGGGACCTGTTTTTCTACCGTGGCCATGAACGGGGCTCAGACTACCAAAACGCCGGCGGGCCGCTCAAGGATTCCGGAAGTCTTCGGGGCGGGCGCGCCCGCGATTCCGCGCGTCGCGTCCGCCGCGCGCCTCGCCGCCTCGCGCACCCGCAGGTTCGGGTCCTCGCGCGCGACGCGGTCGATGAGCGCCAGGCTGCCGGGGTCCCGGACGACGGCGAGCGCCTGCAGCGCCGAGACCATCGCGGTTTCCGTCTGCTCGGCGGACACCGCGGCCTGGCGCGCGAGCGCGGCGCGGTCCACCATCGAACGAAGCACTTCCACTCCGGAGGCGTCGTGAAGCAGCGCGAGAGCGATCGCGGCGTTCCAGCGCACGTCCGCAGTCGGGTCTCCGAGCAGGACGCGGAGACGCGGGATCGCGCGCGGATCGCCGAGCTTCCCGAGCACGTACGCGGCCATCTTGCGCGCGCCCGCGTCGTCCGACTTCGAGCTCTCGATCACGGGTTCGACGGCCCCGCGGTCGCCGATCATCCCGAGCCCCCAGATCGCATAAAGCCGGGTCTCCGGGTCGTCGTCGCGGGCGGCCGCCAGAAGTTGCGGAAGCGCCGCGCGGTCCTGGAGCTTTCCGAGCACGAGCACCAGGTACCGCCGGACCTTCACGTCGTCCGCCCTCTTGCCCGAGAGCCCCTCGAACACGCGCCGCGTCTCAGCGGAAAGGGCGTCGCGCTCCGGCCCGGGCGCCATGTGGCCGATCGTCCGAGAGAGCTCGAACGCCGCCTGCCACCGCCGGTTGGCCGTTCCGCCCCGCACCTCGGCCAGCTCGTCCGCCGGCGAGCGGCGCTCGAACGTCATCAGGTTGAAGACGAAGAAGATGACCAGGGCCGTTCCCACGACCAGGAGAGGAAGCACGAAAAACCGGGCAACGGTCGCTCCCCGGGCGGGAGCTTCCTCTTCGTCGGACTCTGCGGCCGAACCGGGACCCGCGTCGAGGTCGTCGGTCACAGGACCGGGAGGTATCTCTTCGCGGAGGTGATCGGGTTCGGGACGAAGATCGCGTCCTTCTCGCAGACGGTTTCACACAGCCGGCAGGACACGCAGGGACCCGCGTCCACCTCCGCGATCTTGTGGAAAGTCTCCTTCAGGGGGTCCTCGATCAGGTAGATGCAGTCGAAGGGACAGATGTCGATGCAGAATTCGCAGCCCGTGCAGAGGTCTCGATCGACGATCGCCTTCGGGATGTCCCGCGGCTTGACCTTCTCGACCAACAGCCCGCGGTTGTCCTGAATGCACGAGACCGGGCAATACCGGGCGCAGACCGAGCAGTCGATGCACCGGTCCTCGTGAATGACGTATTTCTCGCTCTTGTCGCCAGTGATCGTGTGCGTGGGGCACTTGATCTCGCACACCCCGCAGCCGATGCACGTGTCTGTAATGAAATGAGGCATTTACCGCAAGTCCCTCTCGGTGGGCAGGTTCGTTCCCTGTTAAAAATATCACAGCGGGCGGGCGTTTCTTCCTCTTCCCGCGTACCCGGGGAGACGGAGGTGCTTCTTGGGAGAGGGTCGGGGTGGGGGCAGTCCCCTGGCGATCTGAGCCGCATCACACGGCCCGGAACTGACAGGCCCGGAACTTTTGCCCCCAGAATACGTTTCCATGGGCATGAAAGAAGTCCGCGCGGTCGTTCTCGGTCTCCTGGTCGTCGTCCTCGCGGGACTCGCGGTCTCGATGTGGCGGCGTCCCGCCCGGGAGCTGCGCCGGGTCGGCGGGTATCGTGTCGAAATCAGCAAGGCGGACGACGACCGCGGGCGCCGGCACGTCGCCTTCACCGTTCCCATCAGCCTGGTCGCGCGCGTCGCCTCGCTCGTCCCGGTCTCGGACATCGGCGGGAACATGAAGGCCGACTTCGGGGACGGAGAGGTCACGGCTCGCGACATCCTGGAAGCGGCCAACGGGAGCGCGCCGGGAAAGCCCGGCGTCATCACCCGCGGGCACTCACGGATCGAAGTCCTCTCCGAAGGCGCCGTTCTGGACATCCTGGTTAAGGACGACTGGGACAAGAGCGTCCACATCCGTGTCCCGCGGACGCTTGTCGAGTCGCTCTCGAAGGAGAGCCGGGTCTCCCCGAGAGACATTCTGAAGCGGCTCGACGAGCTGGGCCCCGGCGACATCGTTTCGATCAAAGATCGCGACAACGACGTAACGATCACCGCGCAGGCGAGGTGATCGTTACGATCACCGCGCAGGGCGAGAGATCTTCGAGCTGTCCGCGAGACGGGAAAAGCTCAGTCTCCGGCTGACCGTTACGGCTGAACGGCTGAAAGCTGAGAGCTGACAGCCTCCTTCGGAATCCAATTCAGTCCGAAAGGGTTATCGTTTCGCCATGTCGAACCGCCTGGCGCACGAGCGCAGCCCCTACCTGCTTCAGCACAAGGACAATCCGGTCGACTGGTACCCGTGGGGTCCCGAGGCGTTCGCGCGTGCCCGCGAGGAAGAGAAGCCCGTTTTTCTCTCGATCGGCTACTCCACGTGCCACTGGTGCCACGTCATGGAGCGGGAGTCGTTCGAGAACGCCGGCGTGGCCGAGGCGCTGAACCGCGGCTTCGTCTCGATCAAGGTGGACCGGGAAGAGCGCCCCGACGTCGACGACATCTACATGAGCGCGGTCCAGACGATGACCGGGTCCGGCGGATGGCCTCTCTCGCTCTTCCTGACGCCCGACGCGAAGCCCTTCTACGGCGGCACGTATTTCCCTCCGGATGACCGCTACGGGCGCCCCGGATTCCTTTCTCTCCTGGAAGCCATCGGGAGCGCGTGGAAGACCCGGCGCCCGGAGCTCGAGACGTCCGCCGGAGAGCTTCTCGCGCACGTTTCGGCGGCTTCCGAGGGAGTGTCGGGCGGCGGGACCGTCGGTGCGGAGGCGCTCGACGCCGCGTTTGCCGAGATGTCACGGCAGTTCGACGCGAGAAACGGCGGATTCGGTGGCGCTCCAAAGTTTCCTCCCGCCATGCGTCTCGAGCTGCTCCTCCGGAGGCACCTGCGCACCGGAGAGGCCCGGGCGCGCGAGATGATCGAGACGACGCTGAAAAAGATGGCGGAAGGCGGAATGTACGACCAGGTCGGCGGCGGCTTCCACCGCTACTCGGTCGACGCGCACTGGCTGGTGCCGCATTTCGAAAAGATGCTCTACGACAACGCAATGCTCGCCCGCATCTACCTTCTCGCCTTTCGCGCCTTTCGAAATCCGGAGCACGCGCGCATCGCCCGCGAGACCCTCGACTACCTGCTGCGGGAGATGACACCCGCAGGCGGAGGCTTCTTCGCCGCCCAGGACGCGGACTCCGGCGGCGAGGAAGGCACGTACTACGTGTGGACCCCGGGACAGCTCGAGGAGGCCCTTGGCAAGGCGGACGCGAAGATCGTCGCGACGCGGTTCGGAGTGAACGCGTCCGGGAACTTCGAAGGCGGAGCGACCGTGCTGTCCGTCGTCAGATCTCTCCCGGACCTCGCGCGCGACTTCGGCCGCACCGAAGAGGAAATCGAGGCGGTGCTCGAACGCGCTCGCGAGACGCTCCGGGCGCTGCGCTCCGAGCGCGTCGCGCCCGAAACGGACGACAAGCTGCTCACCGACTGGACGGGGCTGGCGATCTCGGCGTTCGCACTGGCGGGGCAGGTGCTCGCCGAGCCGCGCTACGAGGCGGCGGCCAGAGACGCGGCGGAGCGCGTTCTCGAACGATGCCGGCGCGAAGGCGAGCTGCTCCACCGCGAGCGCGGAGGCGAGGCGGGGATCCCCGGATTCGCGTCGGACTACGCGAACATGATCGAGGCGCTGCTCGATCTCTACGAGGCTACATTCGAGCCGCGCTACTTCCGGGAGGCGCTCGCCCTGCAGGAGACGTTCGACCGGCGATTCGACGACGGGCGCGGAGGATACGCGCTGACGACGGAAGACCACGACGGACTGATACTCCGGCCCCGCGAGACGGTCGACGGGGCGACGCCTTCGTCGAACTCCGTCGCGGCTTCGAACCTCCTCCGCCTGCACGCCTTCACGGGCGAGGCGCGGTTCCGCGAGAAGGCGGAGGGAATCTTCTCCCTTTTTTCGACTTACCTGACGCGCGCGTCCGCCGCGCTTCCGAGGATGCTCTGCGCGCTCGACCGCGCCGTCCACCCGTCGCGTGAGATCGTGCTCTCTGGAGAAATCGGCCGTCCGGATTTCGAGGCGCTGAGGTGGGCGGTTTCCTCGGATCCTTCTCTCGACCGCGTCGTCGCCCACGCGGACGCGGCCGAGAGCCTCGCCGCCCTTTCGCCGCTCGTCTCGGGACGGGCGCCCGACGGCGGGCCCGCCCGCGCATTCGTGTGCCGCGATTTCGCCTGCCACCTTCCGACCGCCGACGCGGCCGAGCTCGCGGCCTCGCTCCATGGGTGATCCGGCGGGCGGAGCGCGCGCGGGCTTCCGGATCGTTCCCCCCGGCGAGCCGCCTCCGGCGCCACGCTCGCGCCGTCCCGGGCCGGCTGTTCTCCTCGTCCTCGTGTACGCCGCGCTCTTCGGCGCGGGGCTCTGGTGGTTCCGCGCCCGCAGCCCGCTCTTTCGCGCCAGGACCCCGGCCGGCGCGCCGACTGCGAAGTTTTCCCTCTCGGGCGCGGGCGCGGCCGCCCCCACTCCGCCGAAGACCGCCGCCCCGTCCGACCGGCGGCGCGCTCTCCTCGCCGGCGAGGGACTATCGGGGGCGGCGGCCGAAAAGTACGCCCGCCGGCTCGCGGCGGAGCGGTGCACGTGCGGATGCGACCTGGCTTTGAACGTGTGCCTCGCGCGCGACGCCTCCTGCGCCCGCAGCCCCGAGATCGCGGAGCGCCTCCGGGACTCTTTTCGTTGACCTCAGAGACCGGGATCGTCTTCGACTCACGCTTCCGCGCGCACGCCGCGCCCTACGAGCATCCGGAGCGGCCGGCCCGGCTTTCGGCGATCGAGTCGCGGCTGGAGCGCGAGGGCCTGACCGCGAGATGCCGGCGGGTGCCGGCGCGCGAGGCGACTCGCGAGGAGCTGCTCGCGGTCCACACCGAAGGGCACATCGACGAAATCGCGGCGACCGCAGACCGAACGTACACGTCGCTCGATCCCGACACCTACGCGTCCGCGGCCTCCGCGCTCGCGGCGCGGCTCGCCGCCGGAGGCCTCGTGGACCTGACGCTCGCCGTCCTTCGCGGAGAGCTTCGCAACGGACTCGCGCTCGTGCGCCCGCCGGGCCACCACGCCGAAGCGGACCGCGCGATGGGGTTCTGCCTGTTCAACAACGTGGCGGTCGCGGCAAGAGCCGCGCAGAGCGAGGTCGCGGCAAGAGCCGCGCAGAGCCAGATCCCGGCAAGAGCCGCGCAGAACCAGACGCGGGCGGGGGCGGCGGGCGCGCGCGGCGCATCGGCTGAACTTGCTCGCATCCTGATCGTGGACTGGGACGTCCACCACGGTAACGGAAGCCAGAACACGTTCTACGATGACCCGAGCGTTCTCTACTTCTCGACGCACCAGTGGCCGTTCTACCCAGGAACCGGCGCTATCTCAGAGACGGGCGGTCCTTTGGCTCCGGGTCGCACCGTAAACGTCGGGTGGCCGGCCGGGCGCGGCGATGCCGATCACCTGGCGGTTTTCGACGAGCTCCTTCTCCCAGTGGCGCGGGAGTTCAACCCGGACCTGGTGCTGGTCTCCTGCGGATTCGACGCGGCGCGCGGAGACCTCCTCGGCCAGCAACTCCTCTCACCCGGAGGTTACGCGGCGATGACGTCGCGCCTCCAGACACTCGCGGGTGGAAAGCTCGTTCTTGCCCTGGAGGGCGGCTACGCGCTCGAAGCGATCGCCGCCTCCGCAGCCGCCTGTCTCCAGGTCCTCCTCGGAGACTCGGCGGAGGAACCCGATCGAGGCGAGCCCTCGGAAGCGGCGCGCCGGGCGCTCGCAGAAGCGAGAGAGGTGCAGCGTCCGTTCTGGGCCGCGCTTCGGGACGGGGACGGCGACGGCTAGGGGCTTTTTTCACCCTTTCGCCTTTCGCCTTTCGTGAATCCCCCTAATTCAACAGATTCTCCTGCATGAACACGACGCTCGCGTAAAACTGGAAATCCTGATTTCGCTTCCTGGCGAATCCATGGCCTTCGTCTTTCGCCATCAGAAACCACACCGGCGCCCCGTTCTTCCTCACGGTCGCGACCATCTGCTCGGACTCGTTCCTCGGGACCCGCGGATCGTTGGCGCCCTGGATGACGAACAGCGGCTTCGTGATCTTCGACGCGGAGGTCAGCGGGGAGATCTTCTGCAGGAACTCGCGCATCTTAGGGTCGCGCTCGTCGCCATATTCGACGCGGCGCAGGTCCCGGCGGTACGCCTCGGTCTTTTCCAGGAACGTCACGAAGTTCGAAATCCCGACCACGTCGAGCGAGCAGCGGATCCGGTCGTTGTACGCGACGGCGGAGGCGAGCGTCATGAACCCGCCGTAGCTTCCGCCGGTGATCATGACGCGGTCGGCGTCGAGGTCGGGCCGCGTCCGGATCCATTCGAGGAGCGCACCGATGTCCTTCACCGAATCCTGCCGGAGCATGCCGTTGTCGAGCTTGGAAAAGCTCTTTCCGAAACCGGTCGAGCCGCGCACGTTCGGGAAGACGACGGCTGTGCCGAGCTCGTTCAAGAAATAGTTCGTCCGGCCGAGATACCCCGGGCGCGACTGCCCCTCCGGACCGCCATGGATGTTCACGATGACAGGGCGTTTTCCCGTAAAGCGCGCCGCCGGCTTGTAGAGAAAACCGGAGATCGATTTGTTGTCGAAGCTCTTCCAGCGCACGAGCTCCGGCTCGCTGAAACTCTCGGGATTCAATCCGCCCGTCTCGCTCTCGGTCCACCTGTCGAGTTTTCCCGTCGAGGCGTCGAACGAATAGACATCCGACGGCGACCGCGCGCTCGAAAAACTGAACCCGAGGTCGCGCCCGTTCTCATGCCACTCGAGTGCCCCGAGCGTGCCGAGTGGAATTCCCGAGACGCGCGTCTCCTTCCCCGAGTCGACTTCAAGCACGCGAAGCACGCTCGCTCCGTCCTCGTCGGTCACGTAGGCGATGCGCTTTCCGTCGCGGGTCACGTCGAAATCCTCGACGTCCCACGGGATGTTCGGAGTCAGCCCCTTCTGCTGTCCCGAAGCTAGGTCGAAAAGCACCAGGCGCCGGAACTCGGATCCGCGATCCGTCGTCGTGTAGATCGCCGTGCCGTCTCGGAGGAACCTGCCCCCGCCGTACGAGACTTTCTCACCCGCGCCTTTCGGGGTCACCAGCGTCTTGCCCCCCGTCGCGACATCCACGACCCAGAGGTACGACTCGCTGACGGAGATGCCTTCCACCACGAGGACCTTCTTCCCGTCCTCGGACCAGTCGGCCGGCTGCCAACCTCCGCCGGAGAGCTCCGCGAGACGGCGGTCGGTCTTCGGATCGGCCGGGGCCTGCACGTAGAGGTCGGTGTCCTGTCCGTTGCGTCGCGTCGAGGTGTAGGCGATCCACTTCCCGTCGTGCGACCACACCGCGCCTCCGTTTCGCGACTTGCCGTCGGTCAAGAGCGTCACGGCGCCTGTCGCGACGTCGTCGCGATAGAGCTGGAAGAACTCTCCTCCTCCGATGTCCTTCGAAAAGACGAACGACTGCCCCGCCCCCGGCTGGAACTTTGCTCCAGCCACCCGGTCCGGGAAGAACGTCAGTTGCCGGCGGTCGCCCCCGGGCATCTTCACCAGGTGCACCTGCGCCGTGTCGGCGAAGCGCGTCGTGATCAACATCTCCCGCCGCGTCGGGTGCCAGCTCGCAAATCCCGCCGAACGGCTTTCCGCGTACGGGCGCACGGCCTCCGCGATAGCCAACGGGATCGCGGGCACGCCTTCGACGACGAGGTTTTCGTTTGGAACGATCGAAGCCGGCTGCGCCGGGAGGAAAGAAGCCGCGAGAGCGGCGACGAGACCGAGGCCGGCGAATTTCATGTGCGAGTCCCCTTTTTGGCCGATTCTAATGCCGCGCAAACCATGGCCCGTGCTGCGGATTTGATATTCGGTTCACGCCCGGACCGGTTACACTCGTCGGGCTCGGCTCCAAAATGAAATTGTTCTTCCCGAGGGCCGGCGTGCGGCGCCTGCGCACCTCACTTGTGAGCTTCGCCGCCTTCACGACCCTTCTCCTGCCGTCCTACGCGTTGCTCGCGTACGTCCTGCTGCCCGCTGCCTGGCGGCATCCGGCCAGCCGGGTGCTGCAGCCTCCCGCCGAACGCGTCACGTTCACCCATGAGGGCATACCTTCCGACCCCCTCAACGTGGCCCTCATCGGACAGCGCGAGTCGGTGATCGGCGCCATGCGGTCCGCCGGCTGGAAGCTGGCCGACCCGATCACGTTCCAGTCGGGGCTGCGGGACGCTCACAGCGTTCTCTTCGGGCGGCCGTACGAGACCGCGCCGATGAGCACCCAGTACCTCTGGAACCGCCCCCAGGACCTCGGGTTCGAAAAGACGGTCGGGGGCAGCCCGCGCTGCCGCCACCACGCAAGATTCTGGCGCACGGTCCCGCCCTCCGGGCCCTCGACGACGGTCTGGATCGGCGCGGCGACTTACGACCTGAACGTCGGGGTCAGCTACCGGACCGGCGAGGTCATGCACCATATCGACGAGAACGTGGACAAGGAGCGCGCGCGGCTCTTCTCGGATCTCGAGGACGCCGGCCGTCTCGCGGGCACGTCGCGCGTCGAGAATTACCGGGCGGCGGGAACGGGACAGAACGGCGGCGGCGACACTTACCGCACCGACGGCGCGATGCTGATCGGCACGATCATCCGCAGGTAACCGGGGCCGTCAGGGGTGAGGGGTGAGGGGTGAGGACGGTGTCAGGGGTATTCACGCCTGACGTCCTGACGTCCTGACGCCCTCACGTCCTAACGGCCGCGGTCCCGGCCCTCCGGATCAGTCAGTCTCTTCCGCCCGGGAGCGCAGCAGCTCCGAGAGATCGTAGGACCCGCTCGCGAACTTCAGCGTCAACTGACCCCGCTCGAAGATCGTGCGCTCGAGCGACAGGTCAATCCCGGGCGGCATCCAGTCGTTCAAGTTCACCACCATGATGCGGTCGTCCGAGTAGAACGTCAGGAGTCCGGGCGGCGCCTTCTGGACGATGTAGTGCAGGATCTGGTCGGGAATCGGGATGAAGGAAAGAGCCTGGACCTTGTCGAGGACGAAGGCCAGAAAACCGTCCTTCAGCCGCAGTTGCGAGAGGGTCGCCTTCGCCGACAGCGGCACCCCGAACCGGTGCACGACGGCGGTCGCCGCGAGCTCGCCCGCGCCGACCGCGATGCGGAGATCCTTCAAATCCGGAATGCGCTGGACGATGGTCTGGACGAACGCGTTCAGGGTCCGTTCGTCGAAGATCAGCGACAAACCGCTCCAGCGAACCCGTCCCTCTCCCACCGGCACCGGAGCGGCCGGGACAATTTCCGCCGCGGCGTTCTGATCCATCACCGAGAATTGTAACGCGGCGGGCGCGGGAAAGATTCATCTCGCGCTGCCGCCGGGCCCCCGGCGCTCCTTCTAGAAGAGATAAGCGAGCGCGAAGCCGACCTGCGCCGCCATCATCAGCAGATACATGTGCGTCCACGCCGGATGGTTCTCCGTCCGGGCGAGCTCGTCGGGATTCCGCACGAGGACG
Organism: Thermoanaerobaculia bacterium; assembly: GCA_038229875.1. Classification (GTDB taxonomy): domain Bacteria; phylum Acidobacteriota; class Thermoanaerobaculia; order UBA5066; family Gp7-AA6; genus JALYUA01. Next base: position 20,144 of record JBBROA010000015.1, read on the forward strand.
CGCGCGGCCCAGGCGCCCCAGATCGCGAGCCCGATTCCGAGCGCGGTCAGGAGCGTCCGGTTTCCGGAGAGGAGCGCCCCCGTGCCGCCCGGAGCGGGCATCCACGCGAAGATTGGAATGAGCATCCAGGGAAGGACGAAGAACGGCGCGATCATCCAGGCGGCGCGGCGCACCCCGAACCGGAGAGGCAGGGTGATGCAGCCGTGCTCGCGGTCGCCTTCCATGTCGGAGAAGTCCTTCGTCGACATCGCGCCCAGCAGGAAGAGCGCGAAGATGCCCCCGATCGCCCACGCCTCCGCCGCGGCGACGCTCGCCACGAACGCCCAGCCCGCCACCTTGAGCAGTCCGCCCCGCGGGATCGCGATCGTCAAGTTCGCGGCGAGCCAGTGCCGCTTTGTGCGCCCGAACGCCGGGAACGAATAAACGAGCGTCGCGAGTGCCCCGATGACATAGATGAAGAAAGCGGCATGAAGGGAAACGGGCGCGGTGAGCCGATCGGCGAGGCGGCTGTAGGGATAAGGCACCACGATCCAGGTGGGGAGAATCGCGACCGCATAGAGCGCGATCGCGGCCTGCCATGCGCGCCGGAGCGAAACCTCCCCCGTCACGAGGGGCCGCTGCGGCTTGTTGCGGCGGTCGATCTCGAGGTCCGCGATCTGGTTGACAATGTTCGACGCCGCATTCATCGCCGAAGCGCAAAGCGAGCCGATCGCCACAGTCAACACCACGGCCCAGGTAATGCGCCGCGCCGGGTCCGGGTTGTGCGCGGAGCCGAAAGCGCACACGGCTCCTGAGACGATGCCGAGCAGGGGCGGCAGCAGAGTGAAAGGGCGGGCGAGGCGAATGTAGCGCTTCACGTGGTCACGGCCGGGGACATCAACTCTCAAACGGCAGATAGATTCTGCCGCTCGCCACAGACAACGCGATCTCGGCGGCCAGCGCGGCGCCGGCGGCCGTGTTCAGGGCGTTCGCGAATTCGTGGTCGAGACTAAACCCCCCGCGCGCTCCCAGATCCGCGAGAAGACTCTCGCAGAGCGACCCGGCCACCCCGCCCGCGGCCACGACCCAGACGAGCGGCAGCGGAATCATCCCCGCGAAAAACCCGACGCCGCCGATCGCAAGAGCGCCGGCCGCCCCCGCCAGGGTCCCCTGCCACGACACCGCGCCGGGCGTCCCGGGCGCGACCCTCCGCCCGCGCAGGAGCGAGACGGGATTTCGCCCCGCGAGGCTCCCGACCTCGGTGCCGAGGGTGTCCGCGAGTGCGGCGGCCCAGGCGGCGGTGAAGGCGGCAAAGGCCGCGTCGGGGAGAAACGGCCGGCGTCCGGCCGCCACGAGGAGGATCGCCACGGCGACCCCGCAGTTCGCGAGAACGTGGCGGGCTCCACGCCGGCCTCTATCCTCCTGCGCGGTGCCGCGCTCGGATTTCACCGCCCAGCCGATTTTCGTGGCCGCCGTCCCGAGCGCAAAAAAAGCCCAGAGGAGCTCATAGGCTCCCCAGCCGCCGAGCACCAGCACGAGCACGCCCACCGCAAACCCGGCGACCGCGCCGGAACGGGACACGAGCCCGAAACGCGCCATCACGGCCGCGAGCACCGCGTTCAACGCGAGGGCCACGACGAGGTTCCCGGCGAATCCCGGGTACTGGACGAGAAGCTCGTATGCGCGCGGTCCCGCGGCGAGCGAGCCCCAGAGGACGAGAGAGGCGGGAAGAGGCGCGACGAGATTGTCTTCGATCCCGGTCCGGAGCGATTCGAGAAGAGCGAAGGCTGCCGCCGCGGCAACGACGGCGCCCGTCCCCGCCGTCGTCGTCGCCGGGCCCGCCAGCGACACGAACCGGTAGAGGAACATCCCCGCTGCCGCGGACACCAGAAAGTTCGCGGCGAGACCCGCCCACGTTTTTTGGGAGTTCCACGGCAGCCTCGGCCCGCCGAGCGCGCGCCCGGCGATCGCCGCGGCGGGATCCCCGAACGCGAGCATGCCCCACACCGACGCGGCGATCGCGAGGTGGTGCCGGTAAAGGAGCACGAGCGCCAGAACGGCGGCGGCGTACGCCACGATCCCGGTGTCGCGAGGACGCGTCGGATCCCGGTAGATCGCGCGGCCGATCCGCGGCATCACGAAGAGGTTGAATACGAGCGCCGCTCCCGCGAGGAGCGCCGCGCCGCGCCAGTCGAGCACTGCGAGCAGGAGCGCCAGGACGCCCATGCCGGCGTGGATCGCCTTACGCTTCGCGTCCGCCGTCAAGGCCTCAGGCCTCCGGGCGGGCGCGCGCGGCCAGGTATTCCGCGAGCGCCTCGCGCCAGGGGCGAACCCGGCGGCCCGTCTTTGCCTCGTAGCGGCTGGTGTCGAGAACCGAGTACGAGGGACGCGCCGCCGGTCGCGCGAGGGTGGCCGAGTCGATCGGCCGCACCGGGACGTCCGCCCGCCCGGCGAGAGTGACGATCGCCTCCGCGAACTCGAGCCAGCTCGCTTCGCCGGAGTTGGCGAAGTGGAAGAGTCCCGAGCTCCGCGAGAGAAGCAGCGCCACGATCGCTTCGGCGAGATCGGGCGTCGCGGTCGGCCGTCCCCGCTGGTCGTGCACGACCGAAAGCTCCGGGCGCCCCGATTCCACCTGCTTCAGGATGGCCTCGACGAAGTTCCAGCCCGACCGGCCGAACAACCAGGAGCTGCGCACGACGATCGCGTTCGGGGCCTGGAGCGCCGCTTCCTCCCCCGCCCGCTTCGTCCGGCCGTAGGCAGAGAGCGGATGCGTCTCGTCCTCTTCGGTGTAGGGGGCGCCTTTTGCGCCGTCGAAGACGAAGTCCGTCGAGACGTGGACCAGCTGAATCGAGCGCGCGAGACATTCCTCCGAAAGGATCTCGACGGCCGTGGCGTTCACGGCCTCCGCGCGCGGATCGGTCTCGCTGTCGTCCACCTTCGTGTACGCGGCGCAATTGACGACGACGTCGGGAAAAGTGTCGCGCAGCGCGCGGGAGAGGCCGGCCGGGTCGGTGATGTCGAGATCAGAGCGCGGCCGCGGGATCACCTGGAAGCCGGCCGCCGCGAGCGCCGGGACGACGTCCGACCCGAGCATCCCCGCGGCCCCGGTGACGAGAGCCCGCCGCGGAATGCCGAGTGACGTGTGGCCGGCCAGAGTTTCCTGAAGCGGCGGGCGCGCCGGTGTGGAGCTCATGCCGGAAGGCGAGAGGGCGCGCGGAAGGCGGGGGGCGTCGGGCACTCTTCGCTCCGCGCCCTCAGCGGTGGCCGGCTGGCTCTTTCGCCGTCGCCGAGGAGGTGGCGAGCCGGTCTCCGTACTGCGTGCGGTAATACTCGCGGTAGGCGGCGTCTTTTTCCTTGGCGGGCCGCCACCAGTCTTCCCGGTTGCGGTACCAGACGACGGTCTCCGAGAGCCCGCGCTCGAACGGCGTCCTGCTCGTGAACCCGAGCCGGGAGAGCTTCGACGCGTCCAGCGAATACCGGCGGTCGTGCCCCGGGCGGTCGTTGACGAACCGGATCAGGCTCTCCGGCTTGCCGAGCTCCCGCAGGACCTGACGCGTGATCTCGATGTTCTCCGCTTCGTTGCCGCCGGCGACGTTGTACACCTCGCCGGGCTCGCCCGCGTCGAGCAGGAAATCGATCGCCGCCGCATGGTCGCGCACGTAGAGCCAGTCGCGGACGTTCCGCCCGTCGCCGTAAAGAGGCAGCGGCTGGTCGTCGATCGCATTCGTGACGAAGAGCGGGATCAGCTTCTCGGGATACTGGTAAGGCCCGTAGTTGTTGGAGGCGCGCGTGATCACGACCGGCACGCCATACGACGCCCAGTACGAATACGCGAGCCGGTCCCCGCCGGCCTTCGACGCCGAATAGGGATTGCGTGGGTTCAAAGCGGACTCCTCGGTGAACGAGCCCTGCGCGATCGAGCCGTACACCTCGTCGGTCGAGATCTGGACGAAGCGGCGGACCTCCCGGCGGCGCGCCTCCTCGAGGAGGACGAAGACCCCCCGCACATCGGTCTCGATGAACGAAGCGTCGCCCAGGAGCGAGCGGTCGACGTGGGTCTCCGCGGCGAAGTTCACGACGTCCGTGCACCCGTCCATCGCCGCCCGGACGGCTTCAGGGTCCGTGATGTCGCCGTGAATGAACTGGTAGTTCGGCCGCCCCTCGATGTCGGCGAGGCTGGCAGGATTCGCCGCGTAGGTCAGCTTGTCGAGGTTGACGATGCGCACGCCCTCGCCCCGGCTCTCCAGGATCTGCCGGATGAAGTTCGAGCCGATGAAGCCGGAGCCGCCGGTGACGAGGACCTTCATACGATGCCGATCTCCGAGTTGTCGCCGATCAGGAAGCGGTGCACGCGGGGCCGGTCCGCGCCCGGGTGAATCCGCACGTTCGTGCCGATTAGGGAGTCCGCGATCCGCCCGGGGATGCTCACGACGTGCGATCCGCGCAGGATGATCGAGTTCTCGATCTCGCAGCGGTCGATCAGGCAGTCGGGACCGATCGCGGTGTAGGGCCCGACGAACGCGTCGCGGATCTCGGATCCGGCTCCGATGATCGCCGGCCCCCGGACGATGCTCCGGACGAGCTTCGCGCCCTCCTCGACCACGACTTTCCCTTCGACGCGGCAGCCCGAATCGACGCCGGAAAGTCCGTTCGCCGTGAAGGTGTCGAGGATGATGCGGTTCGCCTCGAGCATGTCCTCGATCTTTCCCGTATCCTTCCACCATCCCGAGACGAGGTGCGGGTGGACCGTCTTTCCGTGGTCGATCAGCCACTGGATCGCGTCGGTGATCTCGAGCTCGTTGCGCGCGCTGGGGCGGATCCCCTTGACCGCTTCCCAGATCGTGTCGTCGAACATGTAGACGCCGACGAGCGCGAGGTCGGAGCGCGGCGATTTCGGTTTCTCGGTCAGGCGGAAAACCCGGTCTCCGTCGAGCTCGGCGACCCCGAACTGCTCCGGATTCGGGACCTTCGCGAGCAGGATCTGAGAGTTGCACCCAATGCGGCGGTACTCGTCGACCAGGCTCGAGATTCCGTCCGCGATCAGGTTGTCCCCGAGGTACATGACGAACGGAGATCCGCGAAGGAACCCTTCGGAGATGAGCACCGCGTGGGCGAGGCCGCGCGGCTCGTCCTGTTCGATGTAAGTGATCTTCGCGCCGAAGCGGCTCCCGTCGCCGAGCGCGGCCTGGATCTCTTCCCGCGTGTCTCCCACGACGACGCCGATCTCGCGGATCCCGGCGGCAACGATCGCCTCGACCCCGTAGAAGAGGACCGGCTTGTTCGCGACCGGCACGAGCTGCTTCGCCCGTGTATAGGTCAGCGGTCGCAGGCGGGTGCCTTTGCCGCCCGACAAAATCAAGCCTTTCATGGGTGGACGATCATAGCGGAGGAGAAGGGCGCTCGCCGTCCGCCATCCGCTCTCACGGCCCGAAAATCCGATCGACACTCTGATGCAGGTCGAGCAGCGTTCCAATGTCCTTGAGGTTCACGACGAACCGGATGTCCCGCCGGGTGTTGGGGGGCAGCCGCAGCTGCCGCAGCTCGACGAAGATCGTGTAACACGACGCCCGATAGGCGACGAGCGTCCGGTCCTCGAGCAGCAGATTCTGCCGCGCGTCGTAATTCAGCTGCGTATCGACGCGGAACTTCTTCGAGAGGTCGATGCCGGCGGCGAGGCGGAACTGGTCGGAATTCGGGGAGGGCGACCCGGCGGGAAGCGGCGCCGCCAGGATGGGACGGCTCGCGAACCAGGTCGCGTTGATGAAGCTCGTCTTCAGGCTGTAGGCCGCGGAGAGAGACGTGCCCGTCAACTGGGAAGCGCCCGCGTCGTACGAGAGCCGGCCGTCGAGATGGAACCCTGGCCCCGGCGCGACGCGGAGCGTGGCTTCGACGGGACCGGTCCGGGTGATCAGCGGATTGCTGAACGTGGTCGCGCTCGGCAGAGAGCTCTGCGGCAGGCTGAAGGCGCGAGTCTGCGCAAGCTCGAAGGACGCCACCTCCTCCGCCGCGGGGGCCTTCGGATCGGCGGCGCGCGCGAGCAGCCGGTTCACGAGCGCGTAACGGACCTGGTTCTGGCCGAGTGCCAGGTCGACCTCGTCGAAGGACGGGATCCGCTCGGGATTGCCCACCTCCGAGACGTAGGTGTAGTCGATCCGCGGCTCGATCACGTGCTTGAACCTGCCGTATTTCCCGATCGAAACGTCGTAGATGCGGGAGAACGAAGGCCCGACGATCGCGAGCCCCACCTCGCCGTATTCGCGCGTCAGGGACTGTCCGACGAATTTGCTCTGAGTGGCCGAGTCGGTCGAGTCGGTGTACTCCGTGAAGCGGCCGCCGGCGCGCGCGGTGATCGAGAGCCACGGAATCCGCTTCCACGGGAGCGAAACCGTCGGGTGGATGTCGAAGCGCCCGTAGTCTCCGCGAGGAAGTCCGGGCCCGCGGTTCAGGTACAGCCACGACGCCGAGGACTCGAGCGAGAAGAAGAGCGGCGTCTGCCCGACGCGGGATGTGCGTCGGAAGAACTCCGCGCTCGGAAGGCGCTCCGAAAGCACCGTCGTGCCGAAGAACGTCTCGGCCCGTTCGAAGCGGATGTTCAGGGAGTCGTCGCCGAAGTTCTTCGTCAGGAACGCGCGCGAAAGGATCTGGCGCGCCGAATTGAGAGCGAAGGACCGCTCGAGGTCCTGCAGGTACTCGGCGTCGGAATAATCCCGCAACGCAAGCACGCCCCGGAATCCGCCGGGCAAGTCGTCGGAGACGTGGTCGACGCGGTATTTCCACCGGTTCTTCGTGCGATGCGTGAAGACTCCCGTCGAGCCATCCGGCAGCGTGCAGAACGAGGTCTCCCCCGGCGCCTGGTCGAGCGGGACGCACACGGTCGCGTCGGTGTCGCGGATCGCGTACCCCTGGAAGAGCCCGGCGGACTCGGGGCTCGGGGTCCATCGAAACTCCTCGCCGACGCCGACCGACCCCTTCGAATAGAGATCCAGGTTCGAGGTCAGGTCGCTCGAGCGTCCGGTGACCCAGTAGTGCGTGAGCCCGAGGTAAGCGCCCCGGGAGCCGCTGTAGCCGGCGCCCGGGACGAGGAGGCCCGAGGCGCGGTCCTCCTTGGTCGGCCAGATCAGGTAGGGCGTCCAGAGGAGCGGCACCGACCCCGCGCGAAAGGAGACGTTCTTCAGCCGCGCGTAGTCGTCGAGCGTGACGATGGCCTCCGCCATGCGGAAGGACCAGGACGGCTTCGGGATGTCGCAGGCCGTGAAGAGCCCGTCGTGAATCCGGTACGTCGCGTCGCCGATCTTCTCGATCGACTTCGCGACGACGTGGTACGCGGGAGAGAGGTCCGCCGTCGCGTCTTCCATTCTCCCGGTCTTCGCTTCGAGCTGGAACGTTCCCCGGTTGCCGGATAGCCGCGTCGGGCCCTGATCGACGATGACGTGGCCTTCGAGCGTCGCGGTCTTCGTCGGGAAATCGTAGTGCGCGGCGTCGGCGCGGATCTTCACGTCCTGGTACTCGATGACGACCTCGTCCGACCCGTCCCACGAGACGTCCTTTTCATACCGGACGGGCTTCTTCGTGTACAGGCGGACTTCCCCGCCTTTTGTCGGTGGCCGGAACTTGACCTGGAAGTTCGGCCGGACCTTGAACTGCCCCTCGAACGGGTCGGCCGAGCCGAAGGGATCCTGGGCGAGCAGCGCGGAGGAGCCGCACAGGGAGACGAGAACGAGCGAGGCGAAAAAACCTGATCGGACGCCGTCAGGGTCAGGCGCAGTCCTCACGCCGGCATGGGGCGCAAGTCGGAGGCGACCCGGAAGCCGGCGTCGGTTTTCGCCCGGATCTCGGCTTCGTCGACACCAGGGGCGAGCTCGACTAAGACGAGCTCGCGCTTTTCCCGGTCGACGTCGAAGACGCAAAGGTCCGTGATGATCCGATCGACGCAACCGCGGCCCGTGAGCGGCAGGGTGCACCTTCGGAGGATCTTCTTCTCCCCGGACCGGGCCGTGTGCTCCATGGTGACGACGAGACGCCGGGCGCCGGCCACGAGGTCCATGGCTCCGCCCATGCCTTTGACCATCTTTCCCGGGATCATGTAGTTCGCGATCGAGCCCTCCTGGTCGACCTGCATCGCGCCCAGGATCGACAGGTCCACGTGCCCGCCGCGGATCATCGCGAACGAGTCCGCCGAAGAGAAGTACGAAGCCCCCGGACGGACCGTCACGGTTTCTTTTCCGGCGTTGATGAGATCCGGGTCGATCTCCGCCTCGGTGGGATACGGGCCGAGGCCGAGGATCCCGTTCTCGGACTGGAGGATCACTTCCATCCCGTCGGGAATGTGGTTCGCGACGAGCGTCGGCATGCCGATGCCGAGGTTCACCGTGAACCCGTCCTGTAGCTCCGAGACCGCGCGCCGGATGATGCCTTCCCGGTCGAGCACGGTCAGGCTTCCTTTCTCACGGTCCGCCGCTCGATCCGCTTCTCCCGGGGCGCCACGACCACCCGACTCACGAAGATGCCGGGCGTGTGGACGTTCTCGGGGTCGAGCTCACCGACGTCGACGAGCTCTTCGACCTCTGCGATCGAAATTCGCCCGGCCGTCACCGCGACCGGATTGAAGTTCCTGGCCGCGCGGCGATAGATGAGGTTCCCGAGCCGGTCGCCCTTCCAGGCGGCGACGAGCGAATAGTCGCCGACGATCGCCCGCTCCAGGATGTACTCCCGGCCGTCGATCGCCCGCGTTTCCTTGCCTTCCGCGACGAGAGTCCCGACGCCGGTCGGCGTGAAGAAAGCGGGGATCCCGGCGCCGCCCGCCCGCATCCGCTCGGCGAGCGTCCCCTGAGGCACGAGTTCCACCTCGAGCTCGCCGCTCAGGAACTGCCGTTCGAACTCCGCGTTCTCGCCGACGTAGGAAGACACCATCTTGCGGATCTGGCGGTTGGCGAGCAGCAGGCCGAGCCCCCAGTCGTCCACCCCGCAGTTGTTCGATACGGCGGTCAGGCGCCCGACTCCCCTGCGCCGGAGCGCCCCGATCAGGTTCTCCGGGATACCGCAGAGCCCGAAGCCGCCGACGACCAGCGTCGCGCCTTCGGGGACGTCCGCGACGGCCTCGTCGGCGCTCGCGACCACCTTGTTGATCACCCGGCGATCATAACCGCCGGAACCGCGGGACCCGTCGCTATCGCCGGCCGGCCGCCGCGATGAATTCCACGGCATCGAGGTCTTCGGAGGCTCCGGGGATGGAACGGAACGTCGCGAGCGCCGCCTCCCCGAAAGGAGACGGCGGGAAACGGACCGTGTCGATCCGCGGAGCTTCGAAGCCGCAGGCCTCGAAGAGATCGATGAGCGTGTGACGGGTGAAAAAGCGGATGTGCGTGCCGGACAGGATCGAATAGGGAACGTAATCGAAGCGGCCTTGCAGGAGATCGGCGATCACCGACCAGTGGCCGATGTTCGGCACGGACGCGACCACGGCGCCGCGCGGCGAGAGCCAGGACCTGACGCGGAGGAGCGCGGCCGACGGGTCCTCGAGGTGCTCCAGCACGTCGCCGAAGAGGATGGCGTCGAAGCGGCGGTCGAAGTCCTCCGTGACGGACTCGAGCGGGACCGCGAGCACGCGGTCGTATCTCCGTGCGGCCACCGCCGCGTCGCCGGCGTCGGGCTCGATCCCGAAGATCTCAGTCACGCCCGCGCGCCGGAGGGCCGCCGCGGTCGCGCCGCGCGAGCAGCCGACGTCGAGGACCGACCGGGAGCCCGCCGGGATGCGGACGGCCAGGTCTTCCCGCGCCTGCCCGTCCATCGCGCCGTAGCGGTGCAGGTAAGCGCCCGGATCGACGCGGACCCGGCGGCCGAGGACGGCGGCGCGCTCGACCGCCGCGTCGAGCGGAAGATCGCGCGGAAGCCCCGCCAGCGCTTCCCGCCTCGCGGCGAAGACGGGCGATCGGATCGGTCGGTCCGCGCGCGGCTCGCCCCCCCGCGCCTCGACCGCGCGGGCCGCCTCTTCGAGCAGTGACGGCGTCTGGTAAGGAAACGGCGCCTCGGAACGCGCGGCCTCGCACCAGGGCTCGTTCGAGACGGGAACGGCGACGTCCGCCGCGCCCGACGCGACGAGCTCGAGCAGCCGGGACGCGGCGCGGGGGGGCAGATACGCCTCGGGGTCCGCCTGGACGAGCACGATCGGACTCGTTCCTTCGAGGTGCGCGACCCTCAAACGAACGCCGCGGCGCAACGTCGCGGACGCGGCCGGCAGACCCGCGAGGCAGCGGCGCGCCAGCCGCAACGCCCAGAGCGATTCGGCCTCGAAGCGGGGAACGCCGCCGAGCAGCACGTCGAACGGCGTCTTCGCCTCGACCGCGCGCTGAGCGCCCTTCTCCGCGAACCGACCCTCCGCGCCGCCGGGCTCGCTCGTCAGACGGCCTCGAGGAGCATCGCGGTCGCTTCTCCGCCACCGATGCAGATTGCGGCGATCGCCCGCTTCTTGCCTTCGCGCCGGAGCGAATGCACCAGGGTCGTCAGGAGCCTCGCGCCGGACGCGCCGATCGGGTGCCCGAGCGCGACCGCTCCTCCCAGGATGTTGACCTTCGAGGGGTCGAGCCCGAGCTCCCGGATCGCCGCCATGCCGACCGCCGCGAACGCTTCGTTCACTTCGAAGAGATCGACGTCCGCGACCGTCAGCCCCGCGCGCTCGAGGAGCTTGCGTACGGCGCCCACGGGCGCGGTCGTGAACCATTCCGGCTCCTGAGCGACGCCGCACCAACCGACGATCCTCGCGAGCGGCTTGACTCCGAGCGCCGCCGCCTTCTCCTCCGAAGAGATCACGAGCGCCACGGCGCCGTCGTTGATCTTTGAGGAGTTCGCTGCGGTCACCGTGCCGCCCTCCTTCAGGAACGCCGGCTTCAAACCGGCCATCCTGTCGAGCGGCGCCGCGAACGGCTCCTCGTCCGTGTCGACGACGACGGGGGCGCCCTTCTTCGCGGGCACTTCGACTGGAACGATCTCTTCGGCGAAGAGCCCGCGTTTCGACGCGTCCTGCGCCCGCCTGTAGGACTCCAGGCTGTAGGCGTCCTGCTCCTCGCGCGTGAAGGAATACTTCGCGACGCACTTCTCGGCGCAATTGCCCATGTGCACGTCGCTGTAGGGGTCCCAGAGGCCGTCCTTGATCATCGAGTCCACGAGCACGCCGTTGCCCATGCGGTAGCCGGTGCGGGCGCGGTCGAGCAGATAGGGGGCGTTCGACATCGACTCCATTCCCCCGGCGATGGCAATGTCGTACTCGCCCGCGATGATCGCGTTCGCGACGTCCATCGCCGCTCGCATCCCCGACCCGCAGACCTTGTGAACGGTCACGCACGGAACGGTGTTGGGAATGCCGGCGCCGAGAGACGCCTGCCGCGCGGGAGCCTGGCCGAGCCCGGCCTGGAGGACGTTGCCCATGACGACGGCCTCGATCGCGTCCGGCGCCACGCCCGACCGCGCGAGAACTCCGCGAATGGCCGCCGACCCGAGCGCGGTCGCGGAGAGAGACGAGAGCTTGCCGAGAAACGATCCCACCGGGGTCCGCACAGCGCCCAGAATCACCACGTTCTTCATAGGTCGGGATTCTAACGTCGCCGTCCGTCGCCTGCGCTCACTGCGGGACGTCGGCTTCGCTGACCGCCGGGCGGCTCGCCTGCCGGCTCGACCGCCCGGCTCGTCCCTGCGTTCCCTGCGGCTCCCGCTTGGCCACCATGGTGGTGACGGCGCAGCTCGGCCCTCTCTCCCGGCGGGAGGGGGTTGGGAGGAGCGGGCGGGCCCGGCCTCGGTTCACCGCCGTCTTCCCTTAGACTCCTTCCCGTGACCCGCATCGTGGCGATCGACTTCGGAGAAAAACGCATCGGCCTGGCGACCTCGGACGCCGGCGGGACGATCGCGACCCCCCGGCGCACGCTCCTCCGCAAGGCGGATGACGCCTCGATCGAGGAGATTTTGGCGTTCTGCCGGGAGGAAGAGGCAAAGGGCCTGCTCCTGGGCATCCCCCGCTCCCCGGAAGGGGTCGAGAGTCCCTTTGCGGCGCGCATCCGGTCCTTCGGCCGGAAGCTCGCTCGCCAGACTTCACTTCCGATTCACTTCCACGAAGAAACCCTGACTTCGAACGAGGCCGCGCGGCGCCTTCCGCCCGGAGCGTCCCGGGAGGAGGCCGACCGCATGGCCGCGGCGGTCCTTCTGGAGGACTGGCTGTCTCACGTCGCGGCAGGAAAACGCGGGTGAGCGCGGCCCGCCGGATCATCGGCCTCGTCGTTCTGCTGGCCCTGGTGGCGGCGGGCGCCGCCGTGTCCCTCTTCTACCGCCTGCAGCATCCCGGGCGCCCCGCCGTCCCTGCTGCCCGCGTGACGGTCCTCTTCCCGACCGGGACCTCGACCAAGCAGATCTTCGAACGGCTCGAGAAAGAGGGGGTCGTGCACGATGCCCGGCTCGCGGAGATCTATTACCGGGTCTACCGCAGCGGCACGCGGCTCCAGGCGGGCGAATACCAGTTCGACCGACCGACGCCCATGGACGAGATCATCAACCGGATGGGCAAGGGCGAGGTCGTCCAGTACCCGATCGTGGTTCCGGAGGGGTTGACCGAAGACGAGACGTTCGAGCTCTTCTGGAGCCGCGGCATCGGTGGTCCCGAAGCGTTCAAGCAAGCGCTGACGGAGACCGAGCTCCTGCCGGGCCTGACCAGCGGCGTGAACGACCTCGAGGGGTTCCTGTTCCCCGAGACCTACCTCGTGACGCGCTCGACCTCCGCGCGTCAGATCGTCGACCGGATGGTGGCGCAGTTCCGCAGAAACTTCACGCCCGAGTTGCGGGACAAAGCGAAGGCGATGGGCTTCACGCCCCGCCAGGCCGTGACGCTCGCCTCGATCATCGAAAAAGAGAGCGCGATCAAGAGTGAGGGGCCGTTGATCGCGGCGGTTTACTGGAACCGGCTCAAGAAAAACATGCGGCTGCAGGCGGATCCCACGGTCTCGTACGCCCTGAAGCGCGACGGAGGCTGGACCGGAATGCTGCACCGCTCCGACTACACGTACCAGTCGCCCTACAACACGTACATGAACGACGGCCTCCCCCCGGGCCCGATCTGCAATCCGGGCCTGAGCGCGATGAAGGCGGCGGTCTCGCCGGCGAAGGTGGACTACCTCTACTTCGTCGCCGACACCACGGGCGGCCACACGTTCACCCGCACCTACGAAGAGCACCTCCAGGCGATCGCAACGGCCCACCGGCTCCGAGAGTCCGGCGCCCAGTCGCCGGAGCCCGCCACAACCCCGGAGCCCACCCCGGCCGCCGTGGCGTCAAACAGCCAGGGGCGCTAGGACTTAGAGACCAGCGTCCAGCCGTAAGGGGGCGGGAGCACGGACATACACGAGGCCGGCTGCGAGACCCGCCCCCTCACCTCACCCCACCCTCTCCCGCGGAGAGAGGGAGCGGAGCTGCGCTTCCGGCGACCTGGTGGCCAAGCTCGCCCCGAGAGGAGTCTCCTGACCGAAGGGAAGGAGGAGCCTCTCGGGGCGGGAGCCGCAGCGAACGGAGCGACGAGGCGAGCGGTCGAGCCGACAGGCGAGCCGCTCGCCGGCGCGTGAGCGCGTCGCGTAGTGAGCGGAGGCGACGTTGTCCCGGTTACAATCAATTCCAGATCCACACACCATGAACTCCTTCCTTTTCCGCCGGCGCGGCCGCGCGTGCCGATGACGGACGAAGCTCTGCCCCGGCGATTCGGGCCGTACCTTCTGACGGCGTTCCTTCGCGAGGACGCTCTCGGCCGGGTCTATCGGGCGCTTCGCCTTGCGGGGGAGCGGGGGTTTGCCCGGGTCCGGATCCTCGAGGGGCCGGAGATCTCGGAAGACGCCGTGATCGACGCAATCGAAGCCAACGGCGAGGTGCACTCGTTCCTGAAAAACACGGCGATCGCCCGCGCGGTCCAGCTCGACTCGGTCGACGGGATTCCCTACCTCGCCTCGAGTGAAGAAAGCGGGAGAACGCTCGACGCGGTCATCGATAAAGCGCGCGACGATCAGCAGACGATCCCCTACGAGCACGCGCTCCTGATCGCCGAGAAGGTCGCGACCGCTCTCGACCACGCCTACAACACGACGATCGAGGGAGAGCGGACGCTGCACGGCCTCGTGTGGCCGGGGTTCGTCTGCCTTTCGGACGACGGCGAGACCCGCCTGACGGGATTCGGCCTCGCCACTGGTTTTCTTCCGTCGCTCGGGCGCCCGCGATTTGCCCGGGAAATCGCGCCGTATCTCGCCCCCGAGGTGCGAGCGAACGGCCGGATCGAAAAGAACTCCGACGTGTACTCCCTTGGCGCGATTCTCTTCGAGATGCTGGTCGGCAAGGTTCCGAACGCCGCGGACCCGGCGGGCGATCTCCGGACGGCCCTGCGCGACGGCGCGCCGATCGCACCGGAGGTTTCGGCGGTCCTGCGGCTTTGCCTGGGCCCGCCGGAGGCGCGGTTTCAGTCGAGCGGCGAGCTGCGGCGCGAGCTGGGCAAGCTCCTCTTTTCGGGGCTGTACGCGCCCTCGACGTTCAGTCTCGCGTACTTCTTGAACGGCCTCTTCTCATTCGAGATCGACGCCGAGACCGCGGCGCGTGTCGCGGAGGCGGCGCTCGAAACGCGTCCGGCCCCCACCGCCTCCGTGATGCGGCCGGCGACTCCTGCCCCGCCGCCGCGGCCTGCGCCTCTCCCGCCGCGTACCTCGGCGGATCGCACCCCCGCGATTCCGTTGCGCGCTTCGATTGAGCCGGGGCCCGCCCTCCGGCGCCGTCCGCCGTTCGTGCTCGGCGGCGCGCTGCTCGTCGCCGTTGCGGTCGCCGGCGCGGTATACATGATCGTGCGCCGCCGCGAGCCCTCGCCTGCCGTCCGCCCCGCCGTCACCGCGGTCGCGCCCACGCGGGTGCCGGAGATACCCACCGCCGTTCCGGTCGCCTTTTCGGTGACGCCCGCGGGACCGACAAGCCGGATGACCGACTCGCAATTCAAGGACGAAGTCGCCCGGCGCGTCTCTCAGGAGCTGCGCAAGCTCGACCAGGAAGGCCGCAAGAGCAAGCCGCCCGACGTTGCGAACGCCGCCACTGTGCTGAAAACCAAGTCCCCGCCGCCGATCATCACGCTCGCGGCGCCACCCCCCGCGGTGGCGGCGCCCGCACCCACTTCCGCTTCCGTCCGTGTCGCCGCGGCGCCCTCGCCGCCTCCCGAGCCGACGGCGGCGCCGGAAAAGGAAGTCATCGCCGCAGCCCCGACGCCCGTGCCCGCCGCGGCCGCTGCTTCAGTCCTTCCCGAGGTGCCCCCGAAAATGCTCCG
The DNA here is from genome assembly GCA_038229875.1 of Thermoanaerobaculia bacterium. Classification (GTDB taxonomy): domain Bacteria; phylum Acidobacteriota; class Thermoanaerobaculia; order UBA5066; family Gp7-AA6; genus JALYUA01. The sequence continues at coordinate 35,442 of JBBROA010000015.1, forward strand.
CGTGATCAAGCCGCTGTACCCGCAGGTCGCGCTTCGCGCTCACATCGGAGGAATCGTCCTCCTGCGCGCCCTGGTCTCGGAGACGGGGCAGGTTCTCGAAATCCAGGTGCTGAAGGGCGTCGCCGGCGGTCTCACGGAAAGCGCGGTCTCCGCCGTGCGCGGCTGGCGGTTCGAGCCTGCAACGCGCGGCGGTGCGCCCATCCGCGCGTGGACGACGATCCCGATACCGTTCGAGCCCTGAAGATCGCCTTCGCGGGAAGTGCGATTCCCGATTCCCGGCTCCGGCTTCCGGGTCTACTTCCCGCCGCCGTAGCTGATCGTCTTCGTCTTCGGGAAGAGCGTCTTCAAGAAGTCCTCCATCACCTTGTCCTCGATCCAGGTGATCTCGGTGCCGTCGATGAAATACGTCGGCGTCGACTTGACCCCGAGCCGGTATCCCTCCTCGATCTCATGGCGGACCCGGGAGAAGCTCGGCTCCTGGAGATAGCACGCGAGGAGATCCGGGGTCGAGATCCCCTCCGCGCCCGCTGTCGTGACCGCGAGCTCGTCGATCCCCGTCACCGTCATGCTTTCCTGCCGGGCGTAGACCTGCTCCTTGAAGCGGAAGAAGGCGGGCGCGCCGGCGGACTTGAAGATGCAGTCGCCGGCCGAAGCGGCCTTCATCGCCCAGATGTGGCCGAACCAGAGCGGAAAGAACTTGTAGTGGCGGCGCGCGTTCACGATGCCCGCGTTCGCTTCGAGCAGCCGGTCCATCTGGAGCCCGCGCATCTTGCAGTACCCGCACTCCATGTCCGCGAACTCGACGATATTGACCGCCGCTTCCGGCTTTCCGCTGGCGCGCCCCATCGACAGGTCGATGTGGCGGCGCCGCTCCTCGCGGGGATCCATGCGGAAGTCCCACAAGACCCCCTGGAGGAACCGCGCGCCATCCGCCGTCACATACCCCGGCATGCGCACGACGCCGTACCCGGTTTCGATCGCCACGTTGACGCCCTTGTAGGGGGCGGCGTCCCGCTCCGGCGCGAGCTGCGGCGTCACCTTTGTCCGGAAGACGGCGGAAATCTTCTCTCCCACCCAGGCGAGATCCGCGGATGATCGGACCGGCCTCGGCGCCGTGTTGGCTACGGAGTCGCCCTCGAAGAACCATTTGCCGTCGTCCGAGACGTAGTACACGCGATCGACGTTCAATTTCTCGTAGCGTCCCTTCCGCACCACCTTGTAGCCCTGCATCCCGGGGAGACGCTCGGAGGATTTCGTCACGGTGACGCGGCTCTCCGGGTCCCACGAAAGAAAACGCAGCGCGTAGGTCTGCAGCTGCGCCTCGATCCCCGCTGCGGCCGGAGAAGCCGGGGCGGAGCGGGCGGCCGGCTTCTGCGCGGGCGCGGCCGCGACGGTCCCGATGGCAGCCGCGAAAAGCGCGGCCCCGACGATTCTCTGGTTCATGTGTCTCCTCAAGTTCGGGGAGGCGCTCCCCCGCGGACGACCCGGAGAGATTCGATGACTCCGGGCTGGTTGGCATTGACGGCGAGAGAACGTTCGAACAGGGCAATGGCCTGCTCGCGCTCGCCGAGACAGGTGTGGATGAGGCCGAGCGCGTTCATGGTGTCTGTATCCCGGGTGGCGGGCTCGAACGGTTGGAGCGCGCCGAGCGCGCCCGCGCAGTTCCGGGACTGGAACCGGGCGAGAGCCGCTTCCCGCGCGACCGGCTCGCTCTGCGGCAGCTCGCGCAGCGCACGCTCGGTGAGGGCGCGGGCCTCACGGGTCTTCCCGCGCCGCTCGTAGTCCTTCACCCACTGGCGGACGGTCCCGGGAGGATCCGCGTGTCCGGCGGCGAGGGAGCGGAAGAGCCACTCCTGCGCCTCTGCGTCCTTCCCCTCCGTCCGGTTGAGAACCGCCAGGTTGAACATCGGCGAATGATAATCGGGACGGAGCTCGAGCGCGTGCACGAATGCCGTCCGGGCCCCGGCCAGGTTCAGGTCGGAATCCCGTTCGTAGAGGCCGAGATTATTCCAGGCCCCCTCCGTCCGGCCGGGAAGCGCTCCCCCGGGCGGCGCCAGCGGGCGCGCCTCGGAGCCGGAGAGATATCCCAACGCGAGAAGCTTCTTCGCGTACTCGGACGCCTCAGCCTGAGACATTTCCTGAGCTTCGACGCGCCTCACCTCGACGCCGCGATCCATATCCGCTTTCGCAGGGACCTCGAGATCCAAAAATGCCGCGGAGATCGCGTGCCCGGGCATCTTCCGGTCCGCGGGAAGCCCGAGAAGCGCGAGGACAGTCGGGGCCGGGTCGAACATCGTCGGCTTCGACGCGAACTTCCCGGCCCGTACGCGCTCGCCCCACGCCGCGAAGACGCCGTCGAGCCGATGCCAGAAGGCGGCGGTGCTCCAGTTCAAAGAAGAGCGCTCGCAGGGGCGGTCTACTCCCCACTTGAACCCGTGGTCCGACTGCACGATGAGGGTCGCGTGGTCTTCCTCCGCGCGCCGCATCCACTGCCCGAGCATCCGGTCGACCACGGCGTAGTACTCGTCAACGGCGCGGCCGTAGCGCGCGAAGTCCGCCTCGGACGTGCAGGAAAGCCGCGGCGGAGCGTCGGAGCCGAAGACGTGGCCGATCTCGTCCGTGCCTTCGATGTACAGCATCGTCAGGTCCGGGAGATTGCGGTCGTAAAGATCGCGCGCCGAGCGGTGCGAGACGCGAGTCGCCGCGAGAATGCGCGAGAGGGCCACGATCGGGTTCTCCATCCCCGCCCCGCTCGCGAGCGCGCGCTCGATCACTCCGGGAGGAACGTCCACAAACCGCGCGAGCTCCGAGGCGGCGATCCGCCCGTCGCGCGCGAGCACCTGCGCCACGCCCGCTTCGAGCGAGGCGGGATACGCGACGCCGGAGAGCGGGAGCTTGTCGTAAAGAATCGGGCTCGCATGGTCCGTGAGAAAAAATCCGTTCACCTGTTCGGCGGGATGCGTGGCCCACCAGCCGACCACCCCGACTTTCTTTCCCGCCGCCGAAGCCAGGTTCCACACCGCGGGCACGCGGCGGGACCGGCCCGAAATGGGGACCTTCTGACCCGTCTTCGGATCGACTTCCTGGAAATCGAGGACGCCGTGCTCGCGCGGCGAGACACCCGTCGCGACGGTCGTCCAGACGATCGGCGAGAGGATCGGCACGAAGCTCGAGATCCTCGCGGACCATCCGCCGGAGACGAGCCGCGCCCAGTGCGGCATCTTTCCGGAGGAGGAAAGCCGGTCGAGAATCTCCCAGTCGAGTCCGTCGAGGCCGATCCAGATGACCGGCCGGGTGCCGCCTTCCGGGCGATGCGTCCGCGAGGCCACGTCGGAAGATTCGACCGCGGGGACGGCGGCTTCGGAAGCCGGGGCCGGAGCAGCCATCGCGGGGGTTCCGCTCCGCCGCTGCCTTTCCCCGTCGCCGCACGAGAGGGACAGCGTGAGAAGAAACAGGCCGGCGAGACGGGATCGGGAGAATTCCGGCGGGCGCCGGATGCGGGGAGCCCCGCTCAACGTTTCTCCGGCGGGCGGGGGGCGGGCATCCGCGGCGGCGGAGGCTTTCCGTGCGTCAGGAACAAGACGTTTTCGAGCACGCCCCGGTCCCCTGGAACGAGAAGGCCGTCGAGCACGAAAGTGGGCGTCCCGTGGATTCCAAGACGGAGCGCTAGCTCGACGTCACGCACCACCCGGTCGCGCGCACGGCCGCTCGCAAGCTCGGCGCGAAACGCCTCCGTCGCGCCCGCTGCCTCCGCCACGTCGGAGGCGACCTCGCGGGCGGCCGCGGCCGTCATCCCCTCCCCGCGCGCGAACATCATCTCTTCGTATCGGACGTAAAGGGACGCCTTGACAGCGGCGAGCGCGGCAGCCGATTCGGCGGCGGCAAACGCCCACGGGTGGCTTTGAACGAGCGGAAGAAAATGGATGTCGAGGCCTCCGTTCGTCTCAGCGACCGCGCGCCGGACCTCGGGCGTGCGGATACGGCACCGCTCGCACTGGAAATCGAGAAACTCCGAAACCAAAAAAACGCGGCTCTCGGGTCGCACGCCCGGCCGGCCGGCGAGAAGCGCGCTTCGCCACGCCCTCGCTCCCTCCCGGACCGGGCGAAACTCGCCGAGCAGGATCGTGGCGCCGTCCGACGAGACGTACCCCGCGCGGGCGGCGAAGGCTTCCGGAGCCTCACGGAGAAGGACCTTGAACGGCAGCAGCGGTCCCGGCCCCGGCGCCGGACCCTCGATCCGGACCGGAACGCCGAACGCCTCCTGCAACGAAGCCCGGATCGGAGGAACGTCCGCGGCCGAATCAAACGGCCGGCCGGCGGCCGCCCGTGAGGAGTCGTGAAGCACCTCTCCCAGAAACACTTCGTCTTTGCCGGGGTCGTAGAGCGTCACGCTCGACTCCTCGCGAACCCGACCCGTGCCGCCCGGATCCGGCATCCGTTCCACGCGGAAGGCCGAGAATCCCGGGACCGCCACGTCGCGCGCGGGCGAGACCGACACATGAGTTCCGGGCACGGCCGCGTACCAGCCCCCGAAGCAGGCCGTCAGCCGCTCGACGACGGAAGCCCGGGCGGCCGGGAGGAGCGCGGCCAGGGAGATGCCGACGCCGGCCACGAGAAGTTTCCGCACGAATCCGATGATAGTTGAGCCTCCGGCGCGGCGGCCTGCCCGGTCAGCCGGTCAGCCCCATTCCGGATGCGCGAGCTCGACGCTCCGACCCTTCAGCTCTTCCGGGAGGCCGCCTTCGCCCGATCGAGCGACGTGAGCACACGGGTGTCTCTCTGAAGGACGTTCTGACCGTAACCCTGCTTCGTGACGAATTCGAAAAGAACGTCGGGGTACGGAACTTCCCTGGGGAGATTCGCGCGCTCGTAGTGCCAGGTCTCGACCCAGTTGGAAGCTCCCTGCTGGATCGTCGAGCCGGGACCCGTGACCTTGTCGACGCGGGCCACCTTGTCCGTGTTCGAACCGCCGCCCTGGGCCGCCGCGCGGATCTCGGACGGGTTGTAGCGCGAGAGGCCGGAGGCGTCGGAGAGGTCGTCTCCCGTCTTCAGAGGCTTTCGTCCGCTGTAGGTCGGCGGCCCGAGAAGCACGAACACCATGCCGCGGTCGGTCAGGCTGCCGCGAACCTCGTTCTGGCGGAACCGCTCGTCGGCGAAGGCGACGCGCCGCTCGAACTCCTCTCTCAGCTCGTTCTCCGGCGTCTCGGAGCGGGGATCTCTCGATTTCCAGAACGACGTGATGAATTCGGACCGGGACACCGGATCGGAGAGCACCGCGAAATCCCGCCTCTCCGCAGGACTCAGAAGCCATCGAACCGGGCCTTCCGCCCACGCTTCGGAGGCGTCCTGCGGCGGCTCTCGCTTCAGAGACGAAAACGCGCGGTAGGCGGAGCCGATCGACCCTCCTTCCGCGGGCGCCGCCGCGACGGGCGACGAGCTCCGGGCGGCTTCCAGCGCGATCGATTTCCGGGCCGATTCGAGAGCGGCGACCACCGGCTTCGGATAAACGGCGGGATCGAGGCGGGCGTTCGGTTGGCGGGCCAGAAAGGCCTCGAATGCGGCCCGCGATTCGTCCTCGCGCTTCAACATGGCGAGGTTCGCGCCGCGGTAGAACAGCAGGGCCGGCCCCATCGCTTCCCGCTCGCGATCCTGCCCTTCGCGGCGGCTCTCGGCGTCGACCTGCTCCAAGGTTTCGAGCGAGCGCGCGTACGCGCCGATGCGGAACTGTTCCTTGGCCTTCTGGAACAGGTCGGGAAGCGCCGCAAGAACCGGGAAAGCCAGGAACCCGATCAGGAGAGCGGAAGGAAGACGTCTCGCCATGTCGCCTCCTGCCGGATTCTACGGCGACGGACTGCCGAAGGAAAAAAAGGGGGGCATCGCTGCCCCCCAAAAATTCAGACGCTGCGGTCTAGAACGCGATCTTGAGAGATCCCCGGAACAGCCGCGGATCCAGTCGTTGCGTGATCTTGCCGTAGTTCGAGTTGGTCTGCTGCTGGTTCGGGTCGAAAAGAGACGCCGGGTAGTTGGCCGGCTGGCTCGTCGAGAAGCGGACGTCCTCCAGCGTTTCGGTCTGGCGGTTCAGGAGGTTAAAGACATAGGCCTGAACCGTCACCGTGACCGGCCCGAGAGCGATCGGGTATCCGAGAGTCAGGTTCGCGTCGTATGTGGGCGGAAGGCGCTTCGCGCTGCCGCGCTCCACGAGCTGGACTTCCGCGCCGTAGCCGGAGTTGAAGTACCCCTGCTTGTTGAGCGGGGCACCGGACTGGGCATACGCCTGCACGCCGACGAAGAGCTTGAACGGCGTCGTGTAGGAGAGGTCCAGCCGGACATTGTGCGGCCGATCGAGGAACAGCTTGCCGTAGTTGTTGACGTTGAACGCGGCGTAGTCGAAGTCCGCGTTGATACCGGGGTCGGTCTGACCGCGGCCTTCGCGCACCTCACCGTCGTAGTTGCCGCGCAGTGACGAGAAGACGTAGGACGCCTGCGCCCAGAAGGTCTGGGAGAAGGATTTCCGTCCGACGAACTCGATGCCGCGGTAGATCCGGCGAGCCTTCGGGGTGGCGGGGATGGTCTCGGTGCAGCCGCCGTTGTCGAGGCCCGAGCAACCGGGAATCAAGCCTTGAGAGATCGCGCCCGAAGAACCCGGATTGATGAGCGCGCAGGTGTTGAAGTTCGTCTCGGGACGGTCGCCATTCAGATCGCATCGGTCTTCAATAACACGGCCCAGGTTGCGGTAGGTCCCCTTGACGCCCACGGAAAGCGTCGGGTCGAGAAGCATCTCGCCGCCGATCGTGAACTCGTCTTGATAGATGCCCTTGATCCCGGCTTCCGACGGTTCGGTAAAAGCGCCTCCCTGCACGAATGGCTTCGAATGCCCGATGACGGCGGGGTCCTGGTGCGTGTTTACGGGATCGAAGTTATAGGTCGTGACCTGGGTCTGGGCGCCGTACGCGCGGACGTTCAGGTCGGTGGGGATCGCGTAGTAGAAGCGGCCGAAGAAACCGTAGATCTTGGCCGCGCCATTGCCCTTCGGATCCCAGATGACTCCCACGCGCGGCTGCCACTCGTTCTTGGTCTTGATCGCGGTCGTGCCGGTGTAATCCTGGACGTCCTCCTCGTCCCAGCGGAAACCCGCGTTGACGGTCAGGCCCGGAATCACCTTCCACGAGTCCTGGAGGTACGCGCCGTAGTTGATTGACTTCGGCGTCACCGTGTTGTCGATCGGGTCCTGCGAGGAAGCGCCGGAGGAGAAGAAGTCGTGCTGATAGTAGGTCTGACCGTACTCGTTGACCTTGGTGACCAGCTGGCCGCCGGTGTAGTACGTGATCGCCGTGGTCTTGCCGATCTCGTAATCGCCGCCGGCCTTCACCTCGTGGCTCCCAAAGTAAAAGGCGAGGTCGCCCCGGTACTGGTTCCGGTTCGACCGGTTGTTGCGGGTCGGCCCGAAGATCTGTCCGAAGCCGCCCGTCGTCGAGCGCGAGGACGCCGGCTGCACACAGGGGGTTGCGGGGGTTCCACCCGTGCAGGTCAAATCGTCGTTGCGGATCCCCGAGCCCGCGCCCGAGGGCGTCAGCTGGTAGCGGTCCTCGTGGTGAGAGGCCTGCAGGGTCAGCAGTCCGAGCGAGCCGAAGAGCTGATTGAAACGGAGGCCGCCATCCTGGCCCCCGACGTCGCGCCGGGATTCCCACGTGCGCGGGTCAAAGCTCGTGATGCTGACGACGCGGGCGTGCCGCGGGTCGGCATTGGCGGCGCCCTGGATCACTGTCGGGTCGGCAAACGCCGTGGCCACGAGGGTGCTCCCCTGCGCGACGTTCCAGGTCAGCTTGCCGGAGTAAAGGTTGTCTGTCTCATCCAGCGGGAATTGCGCCGACGCCGGAATGGCGGCGCTCGCGACCGCGCGCGAAACCTGGCCCGGATTGTTCACCCGGTCAAACGCCGCGAAGAACCAGAGGTGGTCCTTGAAGATGAAGCCGCCGACGTCGGCCCCGAAATCGGTCCGCTTGTAGTCGGAGATCCTCATGCCGGTCAGCGAGTCCTGCGGCGTGATCGTCCGGTCTGCCTGCGTCTTGAAGGTGTCGTAGTAGACGAAGCCGTCGCCGTGAAACTCGTTGCCCCCGGATTTGGTGATGACGTTGATCACGCCGCCCAGGGCGCGGCCGTACTCGGCCTGGTAGCCGCCCGTCTTCACTTCGACTTCCTGGATGAACTCGGTGTTGATCGACTTGCCCTGAAAGCCCTTGATGACGTTCGTCGTGTTGACGCCGTCGATGACGTACTGGTTTTCGACGGACGTCGCCCCGTAGACTGTCAGCGCAAGCGCGCGGCCCTGGGTCTCGCCGCGGTCCGTGCTGACACCCGGGTTGGACCGCACGATGTCCGCGTAGTTGCGGGCGACCGGCAGCCGCTCGATGACTTTCGCCGAATAGCTGCTTCCGGTGGTCGTGTTCGTCACGTCCACCAGAGGCGCCTCACCGCTCACGATCACGGCCTCAGTCGCGGTGATGCGCATGCTGAGGTTGACGGTCGCCGTCGCGTCGAGCGTCACGGGAGCGCTCCGCTCCGCGGTCGAGAAGCCCGATAGAGTGGCCTTGACCGTGTAGGTCCCGGGAGCGAGCGCGGGAAAGCGATATGTCCCGTTGCCGCCCGTGACGACCACCCGTGTGCCCTGCAGCGACGGGCTGAGCGCCTCGACGGTCACGCCCGGGAGCGGCTTGCCGTCGTTGTCCGTGACAGTACCCGTAATCGATCCCGTCGTCTGAGCCACAGCCGCCTGTCCGGCCGCCAAGAGACAAACCGCCACGAGTAAAAGAATCGGGATGAACTTGCGCATGCCTCCTCCTTCAAATGGGAAATCCTGACGCGAGAGAATCGGCCGTCGTGTCACAGTGTGATGTGTCGTCGCTTTCGTGAGTATGACGGCAGCCTAGAACCGTGAGGCGAGAAGCGCAAGACCGGAGCGAACAAAAACAAAACCAAATCGAAAGGCCGAAATCCGTTGCGCCTAAACGGCACAAGATCCGCGCAGATTTTTGAAGTTAGTCCAGCAGACGGTACCTCAGGGGCGCGAATGGACCGACGGGATCCGAATCAGCGCGTGGCCTGCACCCAGGTGGCGTGGTCGAGCAGGCCGCGGCGAGCCGCTTCCACGGCCGCCAGGGACCGCTCCTCCCGCTGCAGGACGTTCTGGCCATACCCCCTTCGCGTGATGAACTCGAAATCTACCTGCTGGTAGGGCACCCCTCGCGGCAAGGCCTCCCGCCGGTAGTGCCAGGTCTCGAGCCAGTTCACCCCCGCGTTTGGCAGCTTGCTGGTAGGCCCCGTCATGTTGTTTGCGATGACCCCGGCGATCCCAGGCTCTTTCCCGCTCTGCGCCGCGACGACGTCGTTTCGCGACCAGCGGGACATCCCGGCTGGCTCAGACGTGTCCTCACCGGTCGTGATCGGCCGGCGGCCGACATACGTCGGCGGCCCGAGGAGGATAAAGACCATCCCGCGGTCGGTGAGCGCCCCTCGGGTCTCTTCCTGCGTGAAGTGAGAATCGGCAAACGCCACGCGCTTGTCGAACTCTTCGCGCAATTCATTGTCCGACGTCTCCGGGCGCGGGTCGTGGGAACGCCAGAAGCCGACGACGAACTCGCTGCGCGACACCGGGTCCGAGAGTCGAAGGAAGGCGCGCCGGTCTTCGGAAGACAGCAAAAAGCGCACCGGTCCGTCCGCCCAATCTTCACCCAGCCGCTCCTCCCGTCCTCCCTGCGGCCGGGAGAAGGCCTTGTACGACGCCGCCACCGAGCTGCTCTGGTCTACGGCACTCCGCGAGACTGCGAGGGCGGCTCGCGTTTCCTGGAGCACGCGAACGACCGGCTTGGGATAAACCGAAGGATCGAGCGCGGGCGAAGGCTGGTGGACGAGGTAGATCTCGAACTGACCTCGCGCCTCCGAGTCCCGCCCGAGCGCGGCAAGACACGCTCCTCGATAGAAGGCGAGCCCCGGGCCGAGGGCGGTGCGGTAAGACTCGTTCTCCGGCTTCTGGCTCTCGCGTTCGAGAAGATCCAGGGTCGCCAGAGCGTCTGGGTAAGACATCAAACGGAACTGCGTCTTCGCCTTCTGAAAGAGCTCGGGGGGCGCAGAGGCAGAAGCGGCGAGAGAAAGCGAAAGTCCTGCGGCGAAACCGAGGGCGAGTCGGCGCATAACGGCCTCCGTGAGATCACGCGATCTTACGCCCGGCGCCGATGAGCGGGCAAAAAAAAGGGGCGGCCGAAGCCGCCCCTGAAATAAATCGGGAAAGAGCTTAGAAGGAAAGCTTCAAAGCCACCCGAACGAGACGCGGGTCCGTGCGCGCTGTCGCTTTGCGGAAGTCCGCGTTATCCGTGCAAGGGGTGCTGCTCGTGCAGGTCTGTCCAAACGCCGTGGTCCCCGGCTCGACGCCGGCCTGACCGTAAAACGGGCTGTTGGGGTTGGTCACGAAACTGGCGTTGGGGTTGAACAGCTGGTCGCTCGCCGTGACCGTCTGTCTGTTCAGGACATTAAAGACGTAGAGCTGAGGCGTCACCGTCACTTTTCCGAAGTTGATGTTGTAGGCCAGGGAGAGGTTGCCCTCGTAATCGGTCGGCTGGCGTCCGCTCGTGCCGCGCGGGTCGAGGAAAAGCTCCGACCCGTACTGGGAATTGAAATAGCTCCGACGCGTGGTCGGGACGCCGCTGCGGATGTAAGCGTTGAACCCGACGGCCAGACCAAAGGGCGTGTTGTACACCGCGTCGAGGCGGAACTGGTGGGGGCGGTCGAGCTCGAGATTGCCGTAGGCGTTATTCAGGAACTGGTAATAGTCGTAGTCGGCGTTGATCCCGGGGTCCGTCTGACCGGTGGTCTCGCGGATGGCGCCGGAGTAGTTGCCACGGAGAGTCGAATAGAGGTACGAAGCCTGCAGCCACAGGGTCTGCGAGAAAGCCTTGCGGGCAGTGACCTCAATGCCCCGGAAGATGCGCTTCGCCTTGGGAACGGGAGTTCCGGGAATCTCTGTGCCTCCGGTCGGGTCCGTCGGATTGTCCGAGCCATTGTAGCTGCCGAAGACGCCGGTCGCGCCCGGATTGTCCGGACCCGTGGCGCCCGGATTGAAGATCGCGCAGGTGCCCGCCGGAGCGAGATCGCACCGATCTTCCACCGCACGGCCGAGGGCCCTGTAAGTCCCTTTCAAGCCCACGGACAGTGTCGGATCGATCGCCTTCTCAATACCCAGAGTGAGCTCATCCTGATAAGGGGCCTTGATGCCCCGATCGACCGGCTCGCCTTCCACGGAGCCGATTTGCTTCGCCAGATTACGTCCGGCGGGGGCCGTCGGGTCCTGAGTCCCGGTGTTCGTGGGACTGTAGTTGAACACGGTCAACTGGGTGTTGCCCGTGAAGACGCGCGCGTTCAAGTCCGTCGGGATGGCGTAGAAGAAGCGCCCGGCGGAGCCATACAACTTGCTCGAGCCGTCGCCAATGAAGTCCCACACGAAGCCGAAGCGCGGCGCCCACTGATTGTTGAGCTTGAATGCGGTCGCCTGGTCGCCGCGGAAGAATTCCTCCTGGTCCCAGCGGACGCCCGCGTTGACCGAGAGGGCCGGGGTGATCCGCCACTGGTCCTGTGCGAAAGCGCCGTAACGTTTGGTCGGCGTGTCGAAAGGCGACGAGACGAGGGGGGTCAGGTCCACTCCGTTGGCTGTGTAAACGCGGTGCCGATAGAACACCTGCTGCCTCTGGCCCAGCGCGTTCGTGTAGAACGGCGCCTTGGTCAAATCGCACTTGTTGGAACCGGCGCCTGTGCAGGGATAAATCACCAGGCCCTGTCCGCCGGTCCGGAATGTTGAGCCGAAGGTGTCGTCCTTCTGGTAGTCGCCACCCACCTTGAACTCGTTATTCGCGAAGTACGCGGTAAAGCTGCCGAGGTAGGCGTCGCGCTTGGAAGCGTTGTTCAAGGTCGGTCCGAACACGTTTCCGAAGCCACCCGAAACGATGTTCGTCCGCAGCTTGGGGTCCGGGTTGGTCGAAGTCGTGGTGTCCGTAACATTGGCCACGTCGAGCCCCTCGGGCTTGGTCTGGTAACGGTCCCTGTGCTGGCTGTACTGCGCCGTGAAGATCCCGAAGGCGCCGAACAGCTGGTTGTAGCGCGCGGCGTAGTCCGTACCACCGACGTCGCGCCGTCCGTTGTAGGAGAAGGGGTTCGTGCTGGCAGGAACGACGAGCTCGCCCTCCTGGACGCGCGGATCGGCGAACAGGGTTCCGACCAGGGTCGACCCCTGGGCGATGTTGAACGTCAGCTTGCCGGCATAGAGGCTCTCCGTGTACTTGACGGGGAAATCTTCGCCGATACGCACGCCGCTCGTCGGCCGGTCCTTCTGGTCCGTGATCGTGCGGTCATACGCGCCGTAAAACCAAATTCGGTCCTTCCAGAAGAAGCCGCCGACGTCGACGCCGCCTTCCTTGCGGTCGTTCTTGGTAAGAGTGGAGCCGGCGAGTATGTCCCCGGTCTGGGAATACGACGCCGTCTGGCTGTTCTTGATGTCCGAGCGCATCGACGTGGTGTTGTAGTACCCGAACAGGTCGCCATGAAACTCGTTGCCGCCGGACTTCGTGATCACATTGACCACGCCGCCGGTATTGCGGCCGTACTCGGCCTGGTAGCCCCCCGTCTTGACTTCGACCTCTTGGATGAACTCGGTATTGAGGGCTTTGCCCTGGAAGCCCTTGATGACGTTGGTCGTGTTGACGCCGTCGATTAAGAAAAGGTTCTCGGCGGACGTCGAACCGTAAATTGATATCGCCAGCGAGCGCCCCTGGGTCTCGCCGTTATCCGTCTGGACGCCCGGCTGGGAAAGCACGATCGAAGCATAGTTGCGCCCCAGCGGCAGCTTGTCCATCACCTTGGCGGTGTAATTGCTCCCCGTGGTCGTGGAAGTGACGTCGACGAGTGGCGCCTCACCGGTGACGGTGACTGATTCCTTGGTCGTGAGGCTCAACTGCAGGTTCGCGGTCGCCGTCGCGTCGAGCGTGACGTTCGCCGTCTTCTGCACGTTGCCGAATCCGGAGAGATTCCCGGTGACCGTGTACCGGCCCGGCGGGAGCGAGACGAACCGATACCGGCCGTCGTTGCCCGTGACCGCGGTGCGGGAGCCCTGAAGGTTGGGGCTCGCAAGCTCCACCGTCACGCCGGGCAGCGAGCCGCCGTTCTGATCGGTGACCGAGCCCTCGATCGTCCCGGTCGTCTGTGCGAAGACGGCGAGAGGAGCGACGAGCAGGCAAGCCGCCAGAAACAGAGTAAATCGGAATCCGAACTTCATTCGAGCCTCCTTAAAAACCACTCGAGAATCGTGGACGTTACTGCCGACGCGCTGAACGTAGAGCAATGTCACTGCCAGCGCAGGAGGCTCGCCGAGACTCCCCCGTGCCGTTGACAGGGCAGGAGTTACCGCCGCCGACCCCTCACGGGGATGGCCTCTCCGACCGGGATTTTGGACGTTGATTCAATTAATTGGATGCGACCGTCGGGGACGGGTTCCCTCCCTCCGGGGCCGCCGCGCGGGCGTTTTTCGGAGTGATCCGGGCGGTCGGGAGCACGATCTTGTGAGGGACTTTCTCTCCGGCCAAAATCTTGGAAGCGACCTCGAAGGCCTCCCGGCCTCCCGTCGGGTACACGAACGTCGCGGGAGCTTTCCCTCGGCGACCATCTGGCGGCCCCCGTCCAATCCGGGGAGGCCGTCGATACCGATGAACTTCATCTCCCGCGCGGCGATCGTGAGCCAGAGGTGCGTCACGATCCCGGGTCCATTCAGGTCCGCGATCGTGATCGTCTCGCCCGCGATGGGATGTTTGCTGTCGTCGTTCGAGCTCCAGTCGGGATTGTTGGACGACGAGCGAAAGGCCTGGAAGTCCTTCTGCTGCGAAAAGGCGAGGGGATCGACGGGCCCCGTCAGCGACGACTGGGCCGGTGCGGAAGCGGACCAGAGGAGGGCGAGCGCGGCGGCGATGGAGAGGGCGCGCCCCGGAATCCGCATCTACGAGCTCCCCTGGATCCGCCCGATCGCCCGTTCCGCGGACCAGCGGACCAGGGGCTTCTTCGCGAGCTCCCGCAGGACGGGCAGGGCGGAGGCGGCCGGCCTGCCGAGGGTTCCGAGCGCGTCGGCGCACGCGCGCAGCACATGGGTGA
>JBBROA010000016.1:0-49415 GCA_038229875.1 Thermoanaerobaculia bacterium
CGGGCGTGCTCGCGGTCGCAAGCGGCTGGGCGATGCACAAGCCTGTGCAGCTCCCCTGGCTCGAGCGGCTCTTCGTCAACTACAACGGGGCGCGCATCGTCCACTTCGCCGTCATGCTCGTCTTCGCCTCGTTCGTCATCCCGCACGTGCTGCTCGTGATCGGCGACGGCTGGGACACGTTCCGTTCGATGGTGGTCGGATGGTCGAGGCGGCCGCCGCGAGGGGGCCATGAAGGAGACTGACGGTCTGGACGCGCCCGATCCTCGCGCTCCCGCCGAGCCGGAGGTGACAGGAAGGTCCTCCGCGCTGCCTCCTACGCCGCCGCCGTCCGAGCCGGCGGAACCGGCGTCCGAGCCGGCGGAACCGGCGTCCGAGCCGGCGGCGCCTGCCGTCGAAGCGGCGGGCGAGACGGCCCCGAGGATCGAAAAAAAGGCCGAGACGACCCCCCCGCCGGAAGCTCCTGCCGCCGCTCCCCCTCCGCGGCGCAGGAGCCTCGTCGGCCGCCTGGCGGAGCCCGAGGAGCATGCGATCCCGGTCTCTGCAGCCGCGGTCCGGGCGCGGACGCGGCGCGATTTTCTCCTTTTCGGCGCGGGCGCCCTTGCGGCCGCGGGAGGGTTCTGGTGGCTCCTCCCCGACGAGACCCGGGCGCAGCACCTCACCCCCGCGATGCGGGAGAAGATCGACTCGCTCGAAGCGCGCCTCGGCGCCACTTCGGAGCGGCGCGAGGAGTTCCTGAACCGCGCGCTGACCTTCGACGACGACGTCGCCGAGGCCCTTTACTCGAAGGATCGGTCCGTGCGCACATATTCGCGCTCTCAGGTGACGCCGCTTCGCAACAACTACAACGGCGCGACTCCGAATCCGTCCTACCTCCCGAGCTGGAGCCTCACGGTGACCGGTCTCGCGTCGGGCCGGGACGAGAGGCTGACTCTCGACGACCTGCGCCGCTTCTCACGTCGGGAGCAGGTGACGCGCCTCTGCTGCGTCGAGGGCTGGAGCGCGGTCGCGTGGTGGGGTGGTTTTCGTTTCGCCGACTTCCTGCGCGCGTACCCTCCCGCCGCAGGCGCGCGCTGGGCGAAGCTCGAATCCGCCGTCAACCTCGATGGCGCGGGCCGTCCGGACCCGTATTACGTCTCGATCGACCTCGAGACCGCGCTCCACCCGCAGACCCTGCTCGCGACGCATTTTTCGGGCAGACCACTTCCGGTCGAGCACGGCGCGCCCCTGCGCCTCATCGCGCCGATGAAGCTCGGCTTGAAGAACATCAAGGCGATCACGGCCATCGAGCTCACCGACGAAGAGCCCGAGGACTACTGGAATGAGCGCGGGTACTCCCGATACGACGGGTTGTAATCGCGAAAGACCGCCGATGCGCGGTTCTGGCCTCTCGTTTGCTCGTCTCCAGGCATGGAAGACATTGCCGTTCGGTGGAAATGCCCGACGTGCGACGTGAGCCACCTGCAGCTCGTGCCCGGCAACGCGAAGGACGTCCTGAGCCTGAAGCTGCGCTGCCCCGGCTGCGCTTCTGAAAGCGCCCTGTGCGACAGCGTGCAGGAGGTGCGCCCGGAGCATCGGACGCGTCGATGGCATCAACCCAAATCGACGTCCCCCTGAGCCGATCGGAGACCTGAGCGGCCTCGAAGGCCGGGGCGCGAGAACCTAGGCTTCGGGGCTCGGAGGGCGCCGCGACGGGCCGGGAGGCTCGAGCTCCGGCAGCCGGTCGTACTCGAAGACGATCGAACCGCCGTCGCGCTTCAGGTCGGCGACTCTCACCGCGGCGAGCTCAGGCGGCACGCGGAGAACCAGCCAGAGATACTCGAACGTCTCCTCCGAGGAGGTGCAGGTCCTCACGAGGACGGATGCCTCGGGAGGGCCGATCAACACGCGGATTCTCTCGGGACGCCGGCGATCAATGGCGATTTCGACTCGAGGACGACCCAACATGCGAGAACAATAGCAAACGAGGGATTGCGCAAGCACTCAATTTCTTACGCTGACTTCAGAAAGATTTTACGGGTCGGTCGGCATGAAATCGGATAGAGGGAAAGAACGACTCAGTTCAGTCTTCAGTCTTCTAGCCGCAGGTCCACCTTGTCCGCGAGCTCGTCGGTCAGCCGGTCGATGGGACGCTTCATCCGGCGCTCGGCGGCGGCTGGCCCCGCCGCCAGCTCCATCTCGAGAACGACTCCATCGAGCTCGTTCACCAGATGGCTCAACTGCCCCGCCTCCAGAACGGCTTCGACGAGCGAGCGGTAGTACTGGAGCGTCCCGTTGTTCTCGTCCTTGAAATTCAACCGCTGCGCGAAGTCGAGCCGCCGGTAGGCGCACAGGAGGGCGCGGGCGCTCTGAAGCTTCCCGGCGCACACGAGGCGCCGCACGGGCGCGGAGCTGTGACGGAAGTAGAGCGAGTAGAGGCGCGGATCCCCGCCGGGTTTGAGCGCGGACTGAGCCTCGCGGCGCCCGCGCGCGAGAACGGCCGCCCGGTCGCCGAACCGTTCGCGGATCTGTTCGAGTCGCGACGCAGACTCATCGTCGCTCTCTTCTTCGTCGAGGGGCAGGAGCGCGGCGATCGCCTCGTCCTCGCCCCCCCCGTCCTCGAGCACCAGAAAGGCGGCGCCCATTCCCCGGGCGAGCGCCGCAGTGTCGCGGGAGCGGGAGGCCGGGCCGGACGCCGCCTCGAGAGAAAAGTGGATGGCATCCGAGATCCGCGCCGCGAGCGGCGCCCTGGAGGCGAACGGGACCGTGGGCTCGTCGTCCGCAGGAGCCGGAGGCGCGGGCGAGGGCGCGGGGGCGGGGGCGGGGGCGGGTGCGGATTGCCTCGCGGGCGATTCGACCGGAGCGGCTTCCACGGCAACCTCGGACGGAGGGCCGGCGGGCTCCCCCGCCTCCTCTTCCCCGTCGGGCCGGGGGGGCGCGGCCGGCAGGGTCTCGTCCAGGGCCTCCGCTTCGGTGAGAGCCGCCCGCTGATTCGCGAGGGTGACTAGAAGATCGAGATCTCCAAGCACCGCCCGGGCCCGGCCGGGATCGTCCGAGCTGCGGCACAGGAAGGACACCCGGTTGCGGGAGCGGTTCAGATGGAATCGCGCAAAGCGCGCCGATCTCCGCCGGACCAGTACGAACGCCTCGACCCAGCGGTCCTCGAGCACCCCCCCGAGGTTGACGTAGTGCTCGCTCCCTTCGGGTTCCCAGGAAGCGAGAGAGCTGAAGTCGACCGAGACCGGCCCTTCGGGATTCTCCAATGCCACCTCGCAGTTCCTCTTCAGAATAACGCACCGTCCGGAAGTGGCACACGATCGGACCACCTCAGCGGCTCTCGCGCTTTTGTTCATCCGCTGGCGTAATGACGTCCGCCCGCGCCAACGAACCGCCGATTTCCTCCGCTGTTTTTCCGCGGGCCCGGATTCTTCCCGGCGGTCAGCGCGGTCCGGCAATCGTGGGAGTCGATGAGAGCACCTGCATGTCGGTGACTGGCCACGAGACGAACGCGATGTTCCGCCGCTACACGGGGATCATCGATCCGTCCGAGTAGCTGGCCGGTTGTCAAAAAGGGACGACTTCTGCCGAGGGGACATGATCGGGCAGATGAGCGAAGCGGGGCGCAGTTTCCAAGGCCTAAGCGGCCTCGCTCCAAATCGGAGGGTCTGGCCCCGAGCCGCTAGAACTGATTAGGGTTAGATCTCTCCCCGAGGTGCCGACGTTGTATCCCTGCTCCTTGTCAGTCTACGTGACCATCTTTTTTGCCGAAGCAATCGCCGCGTCCACGCCGGACTTTTCACGAATTGTCTTGATCTGTTTCCGCGCGGTTTTCGATAGCGGCCGAATGGCCGCGAGATATCTCCCCTGAGCCTGGCGTGTCGCCTTGACCGCTGCCGAGACGATTTGCCGGCGCGGTTTCCGGGTTGCTTTCTCCGCTCCACGGATGCCCGACGCTGTCTTCCTGACTGCCTCCTCCGCCAGCTCAAACCCGTCGACTCCGAGCTTTTTCATCCGATCGCGGATCTCACCGACGACACGCTCTCGATTCTTAAGGGCACGTTCGACGGTGCTGAACGCGAGCCTTCCCTCGTGAACGAGAAAGGAAAGCGCGTGGTGGGCTTGTTCTTGAGAAATCGACGCGAGGGTCTGTCGCCGTCTGGCCATAACGTCTCCTGTTGTTCTACGTTCCGTACCGAATAATAACGCAGTGACGGAGGGGGGCTTTTGGCGCTCGCGTGAAGCTACGGATCAGAGAGACGCATAAAGTACACGTAAATAAACGAGACGCCGGTGCCTTAAGAAGTTGATTGCGGAAGAAAAGCCTCGCGTGTAAGACTTCCACGTCTCGCGGCTCGTCTAGTCGGAGGGATAAGCAATGTTTGAAGGACTCCTGCAACCGATGCATCTGCTCGTGATTCTTGGAATCGCCATGCTGGTTTTCGGACCGAAGAAACTCCCGGAGCTCGGGAAGGGACTGGGCGAGGCAATCCGCGGATTCAAGGAGTCCCTGAAGCCAGAGGAGCCCACCCCTCCTCCAAAATAAGCGCAAGCAAGAACGAATCCTCTAACAAAGGGTGCGCTCCGGAGTGCTGAAAGGCTAGACACGCCTTGAAACGAGAGAAAAATCCCCCCGCGAATCGAAACGATGCCGACCGCATCGTGCCGCTCTTCCTCCCCACGAGATGACGCAACCTTTGCAGGACGGGGAGGCCGCTCTGCCCGCCATCGCCCGCACCTGACCTACCGCGGCGGACGCTGCTGACGTCGGTCGAGGTCACCACGATCTTCTGGGGGCAGGCATGGAAGGCTCAACAGGCCCCCCATGGTCAGTCAGGTCAATTCCTTCTTCAACTTCGTCCTGACGAGCTCCTCCTCGACCAGCTGGCGGAGCATACGGTCCCAGGAAAAGCGATCGGACACAGGGAGCGGGCTGGGACCGTTACGATCCAGACCCCTGCACCGACCGTCAACTTGACAGACGCGGCGGTTCGGACGTTCCTGAAGCGGCAGCTTTCGACAAATCCCAGCTTTCCGAAAGCCAGGGGCGAACTCGTTGTACTTTGTCTTCCTGCCGCCCGGAGTGAAGGTGGCGCTCGGGGGTTCCCAGTCGTGTCAAGCTTTCTGCGGATACAACGACGCGATCGGAACTCAGATCTTCTACGCGGTGATGCCGTTTCCCGATTGCTCCGGGTGCCGGGGAAATCTCGCGCCCTTCGACGCGCTGACAGCGACCAGCTCGCACGAGCTCTGCGAGGCGATCACAGATCCGATCCCGGGCAAGGGCTGGTATGACGACGCGAACGGCGAGATCGGAGACATTTGCGCCTAGAAGACCAAGAAGCTTGGCGCCGATACGGTCCAGCTCGAGTGGTCAACTCGGCGGGGGGCTGCATCTAAGCGGTGCTGTCCCTTGCAAAGGGGGTGTCTCCGCTTGGACTACGGCGGCCGGACGACGTCTCCGTGGCCGGATTCGTAGAGAATGGCCTCTTCCTCCTTGCATCGCCGGTACGTCAAGGCGGGCGGGGTCGGGTTCCACATCAGGACGGAAGGCTCACCTGGCGCGAGCGGGTATTGGAGGCGAACTACAACGCTCAGGTCGGGGACCCTCTCAGTCTTCGGGCTCCGCGTTCACTTACACCCTTGACCCGTGACCATAGGTCGCGACGGACAGCCGCGACTTATCGCCAATGAGTGAGCCTGTCTGGAGTTCTGCTCGCCGCCGAGATATCTAAGATGCGAGTCTGGGATCCGAATTATGGAGGACACATGTTCGACCTCGGCGGACTCCACTTTTCAACCTTGGGCAATACGATCCTACGCAGCTTCCTCGTGTACCTTGCCATTCTGGCGGCACTCCGCCTCGCTGGTAAACGGCACGTCGGACAACTCTCGCTGGTGGACTTTGTCCTCGTGCTGCTTGTCTCCAACGCGGTTCAGAACGCAATGGTTGGGTCTGACACATCGCTGGCAGGAGGATTGGTTGCGGCGCTCACGCTCATCACGCTGAATCTGCTCCTGACGAAGCTCGTCTTGAGAAGCGAGCGTCTGGGATCCGCTCTTGAGGGTCAGCCGTCGCTGCTCGTGCGCAACGGCAAGATCATTGAGGACCACTTAATCCGCGAGGGGATACGCGCCGCCGAGCTCGAGGCGGCTATTCGGGAGCATGGTTTCGAAGATGCCTCTTCCTGCCGAACCGTGATTCAGGAGATCGACGGGTCTATTTCGGTCGTGCCATACGAATCCGGGCAAGGCGGGAAGGGACCCCAGAAGTGGGAAGAACATCACCTTCCTGGCGTCCGTCTCCGGAAGGTCGGGCACCGTCGGTCCGGGCGACGCGGGGGGCGGCCGGGCCAGTAACGGCCCTGACCTGGATATGAGGTTCGCGCCGAAACTGCCGACCGCGGAGTGGTTGGTACTCAAAATCTTCTAGGAGTCTTGAATGAACAAGGCACGGGCGTCGGAAGTTAAATGGGCGTCGTGCGTCGCTGCCTTGCGCGTAAAAGATTGGGATGGCCTTCGGGCGCAGTTGGCCCGTCTGCACCCCGCGGATATCGCGGCCTTGATCATTGATCTCCCGAGCGACGAGGAAGGCGTTGTTTTTCGGCTTCTTAGTCAGGAGAGTTCCAGACGAGTCTTCGGCTACCTGCCTTTGGAGCGCCAGGAGGGCCTACTCCACTCGCTTTCAACGGACGAGCTCAAGTCCTTGCTGGATGAAGTTTCCCCCGACGATCGGACGCGCCTTTTCGAGGAACTCCCGGCAGAAGTGACCCGCAGGCTTCTGGAGGTGCTGTCGCCCGCGGAATTGAGCAACGCCCGCCTGCTTCTGGGATACCCGGAGAACTCAGCAGGCCGTTTCATGACACCGAAGTACGTGGAAATACCTCCGGAGATGACGGCTTCGGAGGCACTGGCTCGAATCCGCAGCACGGGGAAAGGGAAGGAGACCCTCAACGTCATTTATATCGTCGATTCCAGCGGGCGACTCGTTGAGGATCTTCACCTCGGTTCCCTCGTACTCGCCGAGCCGGGCACGAAAGTTACCGAGATTCCAGACCCCGGACTGGTCGCGATCGCCGCAACCGACTCAGTCGAGGACGTACTCCGGGCGTTCGAAAAATACGACCGCATCGCCCTCCCAGTTGTCGACCGTGACCACCACATGCTTGGCATCATCACGGTTGATGACGTTCTCGACCTCGCAGAGCGCGAGACAACGCGCGATATCCAAAAAGCGGGAGGGTCCGAAGCGCTGGATGCTCCTTATTTGAAGACGGGGTTCTGGGCGCTGCTCCGTAAGAGGGGGGGCTGGTTGTCGGCTCTCTTCCTCGGCGAAATGTTGACTGCCACCGCGATGGGATACTTCGAAATCGAAATCCAGAAAGCAGTTGTGCTCGCCCTCTTCGTCCCCCTCATCATCAGCAGTGGCGGGAATTCGGGTTCCCAGGCAACCTCCCTGATGATTCGATCCCTGGCCCTCCGGGAGCTGCGCCTCCGAGATTGGAGGCTGGTCTTTAGACGAGAACTCTCATCAGGGCTCCTGCTCGGAGGATTTCTTGGTTTCATCGGCTTTCTTCGGATCGTGCTCTGGCAGCATCTTCACTTCACCAACTACGGCGTCCATTACCTGCTGGTGGGGGGCACGGTGTGGGCGAGCCTGGTCGGGGTCGTGATGTTCGGTTCTCTTTCGGGGAGCATGTTGCCCTTCATCCTGCGTCGACTTGGTTTCGATCCCGCGACGAGCTCAGCTCCTTTTGTCGCGACCCTGGTGGACGTCACTGGACTTGTCATCTACTTTTCGATCGCGCTCTTGTTCTTGCGGGGAACCTTGCTCTAGGGTCCGGGAGGCGGCGGTTGACAGAGTCTCTACGCCGGGCTCCGAGAGTGCTGTGTCGGGTTTCGGTTTCGTTGGGTGGGAAGGGCGGGTGGACAGAGTCCTCTAGCGAAATTCCTTCTCTCTGCTCCGCGCGAACCGCCAGAGGTGTCCTTCTTTCCGCAGACTGCCCCCAGGTTCGTCGACCCGTTGCGCCGGTTTCGGCGCGACGCCACTCGAGACGACCCACCCAGCACGGCTCTTGCACGGCGTTCTCCCGGGATCCTGTTCCCAAAAAGGAGAGTGTCCAGTCGTGGAGGAGAAGGCGGCAAGCAAGGCGGTGGGCCCAGTCAAGGGGGTCAGAAGGGCGCCGGCCAGCCGGGTCAGAAACCCGGTGGGCAGGAGGAGAAGGACACGGAATGGTGGAGCGCCGTCTGGAGCGCTTCGCGAATTAACTGAAGCGGGCCCACCCGATCCTCCCGCGTTCCCGGCGTCGTTCCTTCTGTCCGGTATAGTCCTCCGCGTGAACCCGGTGCGCCTTCGTCGGATCGTAGGAGCGTACCTCGTTGCCTTCCTGTTGGCGGTGGCTGGTGCGCCGCACAAGCACTTGAACGGGCTCGAGGACCTGCTTCTCGACGAACCGAGCGATTCCGGAACCCTCTTCAAAAACGATTCTCCGTGGGAGGCAGACCACGAAGAGCCGGCGGGCTTGCGGGCATTCGACATTGTTCAAGATCATCCCTGTCTCGCCTGTTTCAACACCGATTTCGTGTCGGCTCCTGCCCCCAGGATCGGATTCCGTTCCGTTCTCACACCGATGATGGTGCGTCCCGGGCGGCAGGTCCTCTCCGCCGAGAGCCTCCCGCCTCGAGACGCCCCGTCCCGAGCCCCCCCGCCAACCGTCTTGGCGTAAGACCCGCTTGGGTCGGCCAGGAGGCCGTCCCCGCGCGTCTTCCTTGGTGCTGTCCGATCGGGTAAGTGTGGAGGACTGCCCTCCGCTCTCCCGTCAACGCAAGACCATCCTTCGGGGGTTTCCTCTGAGCTCTGCGAGAGCCCTTCCGCCTGCGGCCGGATCTTCCAAATGGCTGATTCGGACCGCGCTACTTGTCGCAACGGGCCTGTATTTTGCCGGACTCTCGGCAACTCCCATGCAGCCCGGCAATGAAGCCATGTATGCGTATCCGGCAGCCGAAATGGTTCGGACGGGCGAATACCTGGTGCCGCACTATGAGCACGGTCATTTTCTCGAAAAACCGCCGCTCACCTGGTGGGCGCTCGCTGCGAGTTACAAACTCTTTGGCGTATCGCTCTCGAGCGCCCGCCTCCCAGGGGCGGTCGCCGCGGTTCTGACAGCGCTCATGTTGGGAGTCTGGGTGCGCCGTCGTTCGGGAGATCTCGCGGGTGCGATCGCGGCGATGGTCCTGCTGTTCACATTCAAGTTTGGAGCGTTCGCACGAACGTCGCCCGCGGATACCCTTCTTGCCTTCTTCGTGACCGTCAGTGTGATTGCTCTAGACTGGTGCGCCCGAGATGAAGGCGCAAATAACCTGTGGTGCGGCGCGGTGGCCGGGGTGGCGCTGGCATTTTCTTTCGGGACGAAGGGTCCGATTGGCGTGGTCCTGCCCGTCGGAGCGGTCTCGGCTGGACTCGCGATGGATCGCAGATGGCCCGTTCGTCCGCTGGCGCGGGTAGCGTCTGCGACACTTCTTTTCTTAGCGCTCGTCGCCCCGTGGCATTGGGCTATGAGTGAGCGCTTGGGGGCGACGTTCTGGAAGTCGTTCTACTGGACACATCAGGTGTTGCGCGGTTCGACCCGGGCATTTTGCGCGCACATTCGGCCGCCTACTTACTACCTCGGCATCTTCGTCGCGGCCACGTTTCCGTGGTTCGCTTTTCTTCCGGCTTCATGGAAGACGCGCAGGAACGCAGCGCCCTATGGCTGGCTGTTGTTCGGCGTGCTGTTTTTTTCCTGCCTGACCTTGAAGCGGGAGGTCTACCTCATGCCGCTCTTCCCGGCGCTGGCTGCGATCGTCGGGGAGCATCTCGGAAGCAATGTCCCACGTCCAAGCACCCGATGGATCTGGCGGGGTGCTGCGCTACTGGCAGCCTGCCTGTTCCTGCTCACCGTTCGAGCGGCTCCGACCTTGACCCAGTTGGCCGGTGCGACCCCCGCCTTCATCTTTGAAGCGGCTTTCGAGCTGCTTGTCATGGCGTTCCTCGTGGCTGGCTCATCATCCGACAGTGAGGTCTCTACGAGCATCGCGTGTTTAGGTCTGGCCGTCGTGTTCGCTGCTTTTCTGATTCTGGAGGCGCGACTCGGTCGCTGGGATCCCATGGCGAAATGGGGCCACAGGGTAAGAGGTCACTGCGGCTCTGGTTGCGCGGGCGTCCGCCTCGGAGTGACGTACACGAGCCTGGACTTTTACTCCGGCTTTGAGTGGCACGACTCAGGATCGGTTGAAGGCGTGTCACGGCTGATACCGGAAACCGGATGGGTGATTGCCGACTCCACACACGAGGCGGATCTGAGGAAGCACGGAAGCGTTCAGGTTATCGATCGCCAGCTGTTTCTCGATGAAAACTGGGGGAAGATTCTCTTGCGGCCAGGGCGGGTGTCTACGAAGTGGCTTTCCTTGATGACCTTCGAACCTTCAGAACGCTCCCTGAAGCAGACCAGCTTGAACCTCGGTAACTCCGAATGAATTGCTCATCGTGCGAATGTTGGCAACGGGACGTCACTCACTCGCTTCCGCTCACAACCACAGCGACCAACCGAGATTGTCAGCCGGGCCGTGCAGCACCGAACAGCCGCCGAAGGTAGGCAGACCCTCCCCCGCGTCTGAAACCGCCCCGTGGCCCTTCCAGCTTCAAAATTTTCTGGTACGTCGCTGCGTGATCCCACACCCGGAAGAACCGCTCCCGTTCATCGGGCGTCATGGCGCGTCGGACCTTCGGTTTGGTGAGGGTTTTCGGCCAGCCCTTCGGGATCTGTCGGGCACGTCGCGCCTGACGCGCATCGGCCAGAACTTTGTGGTCGGTGCGGGTCACCCTGTATGAATCGAGCTAGGCGCGTGCCCGACGCAGGGCGCTCTGAATGTCGATGATGTGGACGGCCTTGATCAGGTTCCGTTGAAGGCGTCCGACGAACGGAGCCGTCAACTTGAGGTTGTCCCATTCGTTCGATGCGGTCCTGTCGCTGACACCGACAGGCCAATGCTGTGCGATGTAGCTTTCGAAAGTCGGCACCGTTCCTCCGCGTAGTGATCCCCGAAGGGACCGTTAACGCCGAGGTATTCCGTAGCGGGCGTGTTGGCAAGCCAACTGCCGCGTTGGGGCGGCCGGGGCTGCAGGGACTCTCTCCCTCTGGAGGGTTGAAAATCTCAACGCCGCTTGCAGTATTGGTTAGGGATTGACCCTTTAATTTGAATGTTGGAGCGGGAAACCGGGGTCGAACCGGCGACATCCACCTTGGCAAGGTGGCGCTCTACCACTGAGCTATTCCCGCCCGGGGACGCGAAGAATAACCGGGACCCCCGGGGAGGTCAAGCCGTCGGGGCGACCAGCACGTCGGCGGTCCCGCCGCAGTGATTGCACACGCGAATCACGGTCGCGCCGAACTTCTTTTCGGGGGAGCATTCTTCGCACAGCGGGCGCCGGCTGTCCCGGCAGCTGAAATGCGCGACCCGCTCGGTGTGAGTCCGGCAGCAGGTCGGGGGCATTACCCGGGAGGTCTTCCGGAGGGCGAACAGGGATTTCAAGAACGGAAGGTCGACGGCCGCGACCGGCTGGTCTTCGTCCATGCGAACCCTGTCTTTCTCGTCCACTTCCCCGCTGCGAATCAAGTTGCGCATCGCCCGGCGATCGAAGACGTCCGCCTCGAAGCCCGCCTTGTCGACCCGAAATCGGACGTTTTCGGACCCGGCGCCCGAGCCCTCCTCGAGGACGAGGGGAGGCATCGCCGTCGATTCCCGCGCGGGAGCGGCAGCCGGCGCTCGCGTTGGAGCGGGGGCGGGGGCGGGAGCCGTTCGGTTCGGGGCGGCGGACGCAGCCGCGGCGCGCTGCGGTGCGGCCGCCCCGGGCGGAACGGAAGGCGCCGGCTCCTGCAGCCGCGCGTAGACACGCGCCTCGTCCCGCGAAGGGAAATCCATCGGCTGCTTGCAGTGCGGGCACCGGAAACGCGCCTGCACCGGGGGAATCCGTTCGAGCAGGATCGAAAAGCTGCCGGCGCAGCTCGGGCACGTGAACGTGTAACTGAGGTCGGAATCTGCCAATGAATTCTCCGAAGGAGAGAAAATCTTAGCACGGCGCCCCGGAGCTACCCTCTCCCCCGGACCTCTCGCCGACCTCCCTATCGGCGTCGCGGAAGAACGCTCGAAGTGGAGGGCGCCTGGAACGCGTCGCGGAAGAGACCTATGACGGGCAGGCCGTCCGCCTCGACGATGGCGAGGACGTCGAAACGACAGATCGCCGCCGAGCTTCGCGAGAGCGCGAGCCACACCTCGGCCGCGCGATGGATGCGGCGCTGCTTTTCCGCCGTGACCGCGGCCTCCGGTACGCCGAAGCCCGATCCCCCGCGGCCCTTCACCTCGATGAAACAGAGGACCGGGCCCTCGGTCGCGATGAAATCGACTTCGCCGGGACCCGTTCGGAAATTACGCGCCAGGATTCGATATCCGGAGCGGCGCAGATGCCGCTCCGCCACGTCTTCCCAGCGCTGGCCGACACCCCGCGAGCCGCGCATGACGGAACGGCGCCGCGCGAACCCCGCCAGGGAAGTCGCCAGCGCCGCGAGGAAGGGGCGAAGCCGTGGCCACGTCATTTCTCCCGTGTTGTCGCGAAGCTTTCAGAGAGAAAGAGAGGCGGACAGAGAGAACGGGACGCGTCGGATCGAGGCTGCGGGCACGTCCGCGGGCTGCCCGAAGGGGCAGCCCGCGGCCCGAGCCTCAGGAGAGATCAGTATCCCGGGGTCGGCATCACCGGAGGGGCGGTGATGGAGCCCGAAACCGGCGCCTGGCTGCACAGCCGCACCTTCCCGCCTCGATCGCTGTGGTACTCGTAAGTCGCGTCCCGCACGCGCAGCACGATGCGATAGCCGGGAGTCAGGACGTTCGTGCACTTCTCTCCGGTGCGCCCGCAGCCGAGACACGAGTCATTCCACGTCACGTCGTCCTGCGTGACGCCCGCGATGTCGGCCTTGGGAGAGTGGATCTGGTCGTGCAACGCATCGACGGCCTCGTTGTACGCGTGCTGCCGCGACTTGCTGACGTCGCTGCCCCCGGCCGAGGATGGCGGCGGTGGAACGCTCCGGGCGCAGCCGGCGAGAGCAACCGAGACTCCGAGAAGCAGGGTTCCAGATAGCAATTTCCAGGATGATTTCATGGACGAACTCCTCCGTAAGGTCGTTTCTCTGCAAGGCCGATGCCGGTAACCGTACAACGAGCGAAGGCTACCCGGCCGCCATCGAGCGGCGCGCGAGCTCCAGAACGTCGAACGGCTGAGTCGAGACCCCGAGTTCCTCCTTCGCGTTGCCGATCATCACCATGCAGAACGGGCACGAAACTCCGACGGAGTCGGTCTTCGCTTCCGCGATCTCCTGCATGCGCGTCTGGTTAATGCGGGTCCCGATCTTTTCTTCCATCCACATGCGTCCCCCGCCGGCACCGCAGCAGAGGCCTTTCTCTTTCGAACGCGCGAGCTCCTGAAGGCGCAGGCCCGGTATGGCCTCAAGGATCTGCCGGGGGGCGTCATAGACGTCGTTGTAGCGGCCGAGGTAGCAGGGGTCGTGAAAGGTGATCGACTCGTCGATCCGATTCTCGAGGCGGATGCGCCCCTCCGCGACGAGCGACGACACGAGCTCCGTCCCGTGCATCACCTCGTAGCGCCCCCCGAACGGCGGGTACTCGTTCTTGATCACGTTGAAGCAGTGCGGGCAGTTCGTGACGATCTTCTTGATGCCGTATCCGTTCATGGTCTCGATGTTCTGCTGAGCGAGGATCTGGAAGAGGTACTCGTTTCCCATGCGGCGCGCGGAGTCGCCGTTGCACGTCTCCTCCGTTCCGAGGATCGCGAATTTGACGCCCGCGGAGTTTAAGAGATCGACGAGCGCGCGAGAGACCTTCTTCGCGCGGTCCTCGTACGATCCGGCGCAGCCCACCCAGAACAGGATGTCGATCGGGCTGCCCTCCGCCTCCGCCATGGTCATCACCGGAAAGTCCTTCGTCCAGTCCGCGCGCGACGACGCCGCGAGTCCCCACGGATTTCCGTTGGTCTCCATCCCGCGGAACGCGGTCTGCATCTCTTTAGGGAACTCCGCCTTCTCGAGAACCAGGTGGCGCCGCATCTCGATGATCTTGTCGACCGCCGGGATGATGAAGACCGGGCAGGCCGACGTGCAGTACCCGCAGGTGGTGCAGGCCCACAGCGTGTCTTCCGTCACCCAGCCGCCGATCAGGTCCTTTCGCGGGGCTTCCGGGCCATTCGCGTCCGCTCCGCGCCCGGACTGTGCCGCGAGGAGCGACGGCGTGGCGTCGTAGACCGCGTCGCGCAGGGTCGCGATGAAGACGCGAGGATCGAGGGGCTTTCCGGTCAGCGCCGTCGGGCACACCTCGCGGCAGCGGCCGCACTCCGTGCAGGTATAGCCGTCGAGCATCGATTTCCATGAGAGGTCCTCGACGCGCGACACGCCGAACCGCTCCGAGTTCTCGAGATCCGGAGTGCCCAGCTGGCCCATCGGATCGAGCTTCATCAGGAAGATGTTCGGCACCGACGCGAGGATGTGAAAGTGCTTCGAGTACGGCAGGTAGTTCGAGAAGAACAGGAGGTCCGCCAGGTGGATCCACCAGGACGCCTCGTAGACCCGCTGCAGCCCGGCGGGCGAGGTCCCGCGGAGCGCGCGCGAGACCATCGCGACCGCCGGAGCCCAGCGCAGGTCGAGGGCGGCGGGAACGAGCAGGGACCGAGCTCCGTCGGCGAGGAGGTCGGTCCCCATCAGCAGCGCGATCAGGAAAAGAATGAACCAGGCGTCGAGCGTCAGGTCGAGCCGCGGCGGCCGGGCAAATGCGCGGCGGAACACCGCCATCGCGACGCCCAGGAGGACGAGCACCTCGAAGACGTCCTTCACGAGCGTGTACGCGTTACCGAGCCCGCCCGGAAGGAGGACGAATCCTGGCACGAGGCCCTCGACCACCAGCGAGAGCGAGCGGACGACGAGCACCACGAACCCGCCGAAGATGAGGATGTGAAAGATCCCGGCGTAGAGGTCGCGAAACATCCTCTTCTGCGCAAACGCGTATTCGAGAGTCTTTCGGATGCGAAGCGGGATGCGGTCGAATCGATTCTCCGGCGCGCCGGTCAAAAGGACGCGGATCCGCCGGGCCACCGAGTAGACGAACGCGAGAATCGCAATCAGGACCAGTGCGCCAAAAATCACGCGCCCCGGAAGTCCGGCGATCACACGGTCGGTGGGGATGACAGGCACGGCGCGTACTCTAGCGAATGACCGGCCCGAGAGCGTCAGAAGAATTCAAGGTTTCCATTCGCCCGCATCGCGACTCGGCCTGGTCCTCTCCAAGGTGAGACGCGTCAATTACCTTCGGGTGCCCTCACCCCAACCCTCTCCCCGAGCGCGGTGAGAGGGGGGTGGCGCCTTTTCCGACACCGTGGCGAATACGCTCGCCCCGAGAGGAGTCTCCCGACCAGAGGGAGGGAGGAGCCTCTCGGGGCGGGAGCCGCAGCGAACGGAGGGAGCAGGCGAACGGTCGAGCCGACAGGCGAGCCGTTCGCCGGTGCCTTCGCCGCGCACGGCGAAGGCAGCTCCCGCGGTGAGCGGAGGCGACGGTTATTCGGCCTTCGCCGCCCGCACCGCCTTCGCGAGCTCCGGGATGGTCTGGAAGATGTCGCCGACGATCCCGTAGGTCGCGACCTGGAAGATCGGCGCGTCCTTGTCCTTGTTGAGCGCCACGATCACCTTGGACGATCCCATGCCGGCCAGGTGCTGGATCGCTCCGGAAATGCCCGCCGCCACGTAGAGCGTCGGGGAGACGACCTTGCCGGTCTGCCCGACCTGGTGCTGGTGGTCGATCCATCCCGCGTCGACGACCGCGCGGGACGCCCCGAGAGCGGCGCCGAGGGCCTCCTGAAGATCGCGCACCATCGGCCAGTTCTCGGGCCCCTTGATGCCGCGGCCGCCCGAGACGATCACGTCGGCCTCCGACACGTCGATTTCCTTCGTCTCCGACGCCTCGATCCGGACGACGCGAGCGCGGGGCTCGGCGGCGGGCATCTCGAGCGTTTCGATTCGAGGATCCGCCCCTTCCGACGGCTCGGCTGGAAAGACGTTCGGCCGCGTCGTCGCGATCTGGACTTTCGAAGCTCCGCAGTCGACTTCCGCGCGCGCCTTGCCCGAATACACCGGCCTCCATCCGACCAGCTTGTCCCCTTCCACCCGCAGGTCCATCACGTCGGCGAGGACGCCCGAGTCGTGCCGCGCGGCGAACCGGGGAGCCACGTCTTTTCCCATGGCGGTCGCTGCGATGAGAACCGCGTCCGGCGATTCCTTCGCCGTCGCCGCGTCGAGCGCCCCGACGTAGCCCTGGCTGCTGTAGAGCGCGAGCTCTTCGCGGTCGGCGACGTACACCACCCCCGCGCCATATTTCGCGAGGTCTTTCGCGAGCGCCGCGACCCCCTGGCCCGGCAGCACGGCCGCCACGGGCCCGCCGGCGAGGCGCCGGGCGACCGATAGCGCCTCGAGCGATGCCTTCCGGATCTTTCCTTC
Organism: Thermoanaerobaculia bacterium; assembly: GCA_038229875.1. GTDB lineage: Bacteria > Acidobacteriota > Thermoanaerobaculia > UBA5066 > Gp7-AA6 > JALYUA01. The sequence continues at coordinate 16,560 of JBBROA010000016.1, forward strand.
GCGCTGTTCGATGAAGACGAGGAATTTCATGAGTGGCTTTCAGCTGTCAGCCTTCAGCTGTCAGCGGCTTTCTCCTGGACCGATCACAACTCGCACGTCGCCTCGCCTGGAACCTCTCGCCCCCGGTGCTGAGATCTGACAGCTGACAGCTACAGAACCTTCGCCTCTTCCCGCAGGAGCCGCACCAGCTCTTTTGCCGCGGCGGCCGGGTCGTCCGCCGGAATCAGGCGCACCGCCTGGCGCGGAGCGGGAAGCTCGAGCTTGCGCCAGCGGGTCTTCGCGGCCGCCGGGTCCGCTTCGGGGATGCCGAGCTCCGCGAGCTTCTTCTCGGCGATCGGCTTCTTCTTCGCGCCCATGATGCCCTTCAGCGACGCGTAGCGCGGCTCGTTCAAACCCTTCTGAGCGGTCAGAACGACGGGGAGCGCGGATTCCACGATCTCGTGCGCGCCTTCGATCTCGCGGCTCGCCGTCACCTTCCCGTCTCCGATCTGGAGGTGCATCACGTTGGCAACGTGCGGCAGGTCGAGGAGCTCCGCCGTCATCGCGCCCACGAGCGACTCGTCGGGACCGACGCCCTTCTGTCCGAACCAGAAGAAATCGAAGATCGCGGACTTCGCGACCGCGGCGAGGGCCTTCGAGATCCCGAGAGCGTCGAGGTTCTTCGTTTCCCCGGTATCGACCCACACGGCGTCGTCGGCGCCGCGCGCCAGGCACTCGCGCAGCCCGGTCTTGACGCGCTCCGGGCCGACGGAGACGACGGTCACGGTTCCCGCGCCCTTCGCCTCTTTCGTCTTCAACGCCTCTTCGAGCGCGTACTCGTCGTAGGGCGAGACGATCCATTTCACGTCGGATTCGTCAATCGACTTGCCGTCCGCGGCGATCTTGATCTTCGACTCCGTGTCCGGCACGTAAGCGATGGCGACGAGCGAATTCATGGGCGCGGAGACTCCTTCGGGCGGGGCCGACGCACGGTCATTCGACTCTCTTCAGAATCAGGCTTCCATTCGTCCCGCCGAAGCCGAACGAGTTCGAGAGGGCATATCGGACTTTCGTCTGCCGCGCCGAATTCGGAACGTAGTCAAGATCGCACTCCGGGTCCGGGTTGTCGTAGTTGATCGTCGGGGGCAGGACCTGGTGGTACACGGAGAGCGCGCAGATCGCGGTCTCGAGGCCCCCCGCGGCGCCAAGCAGATGCCCGGTCATCGATTTTGTCGAGGAGACGGCCATCTCGTACGCGTGAGGCCCGAAGACGGTCTTGATCGCGAGCGTCTCCGCCTTGTCACCTGCCGGAGTGGAGGTCCCGTGCGCGTTGATGTAGTCGATCGCATCCGACGGGATCTCCGCGTCCGCGAGCGCGTTCCGCATCACGCGCGCGGGACCGTCGCCGTCCTCGGAAGGAGCGGCGATGTGAAACGCATCGCCGGAGAGGCCGTATCCGACCAGCTCGGCGTAAATCCGCGCGCCGCGCCGCGTCGCCGCCTCCCACTCCTCCAGGATCACGAGGCCCGCCCCCTCGCCGATCACGAATCCGTCCCGGTCCCGGTCCCAGGGCCGAGAGGCGCGGAGCGGATCGTCGTTCCGCGTCGAGAGCGCGCGCATCACGGCGAAGCCGCCGACCGCGAGCGGCGTGATGACCGACTCGGTGCCGCCGGCGATCGCAGCGTCGGCGTCGCCGTACTGGATCATGCGATACGCCTCCCCGACGGCGTGCGCCCCGGTCGTGCAGGCGGTGACGGTCGCGAGGTTCGGACCCTTCATCCCGTACTTGATCGAGATGTTGCCGGCCGCCTCGTTCACGATGAGGCCCGTGATGAAGAAGGGGGAGATGACCTTCGGGTTTCCGCCGCTATCGAAATACCGGCGGGCCGTCTCCTCGATCAAAGGAAGTCCGCCGATCCCCGACCCGATGACGACGGCGACGCGCTCCCGGTTTTCGTCCGTCACCTGGAAGCCCGAGTCCTCCATCGCGAAGTGGGCGGCCCCCATCGCGTAGTGGATGAAGGTGTCCATCTTCTTGATCTCCTTCTTCTCGATGTAGAGAGAAGGATCGAAGCCCTTCACCTCGCCAGCGATCCGACAGGTGAGGCGCGAGGCGTCAAAGCGGGTGATCGGGCCTATGCCGTTCCGGCCCGCGAGAAGGGCGTCCCAGTTTTCCGCGTTGCCGATGGCGAGCGGAGTAACCAGGCCGACCCCCGTCACGGCCACGCGGCGGGGAGAGGCGGAGCGGGGCATGTTTCGTCAGGCTTGCGAGGAGTTCTTCTGAATGTACTCGACGGCGTCCTTGACCTTCTGGATCTTTTCCGCGGCCTCATCCGGGATCTCGATGTTGAAGGCTTCCTCGAAGGCCATGACGAGCTCGACCGTGTCCAGCGAATCGGCGCCCAGGTCGTCGACGAATGACGCTTCGGGCGTCACCTCGTTGGCATCGACGCCGAGCTGCTCGACGATGATGCTCTTGACCTTCTCTTCCACGCTCATTTCGATCCTCCCCTTCCCTGCGAAAATACCGCCCTGTTTCTATCCGATGCGCCCGGCCCGGGCGGCGGGGCCCAACCGTATAAGGGAAGGGCGCGGGAGGTCAAATCGGGGGAGACGACGGGGGCGGGCGTCGGGAATCGGTAATCGGGAGCCGAGCGACCAGCGGGAGCGAGACGGCCGCGGTACTCCGCGGTCAACTCGCCTTGCCTGATCGGGAATCGGGAAACCCGGGATCAAGAATTCCCATCTCGGCCCGATTTCCGTTTTTCGATTTCCGATCCCCGCTATATCAACAGCCCCCCCGACACATTCAGGACGATCCCGGTCACGTAGGCCGCCTCTTCCGACGCCAGGTAAGCGACGGCCGACGCGACGTCGGAGGGCTCGCCCAGCCGGCCGAGCGGGATCTGGCCCGACAGGGTCTGCCGCGCCTCTTCCGTCATTTTCGACGTCATCGCGGTCGCGATGAAGCCCGGAGCGACCGCGTTGCAGGTGATGTTCCGGGAGGCCAGCTCCCGCGCGACCGACTTGGTGAAACCGATCACCCCGGCCTTCGAAGCCGCGTAGTTGGCCTGACCCGCGTTGCCCATCATGCCCACCACCGACGTGACGTTGACGATCCTCCCGTAGCGCTTCTTGACCATGGACTTGATGACCGCCTGAGTGAGGAGAAAGACGCCGGTCAGGTTCGTCCCGATCACCCGGTCCCACGACTCCCGGGACATGCGCAGCAGCAGGTTGTCCTCGGTGACCCCGGCGTTGTTGACGAGCACGTCGACCGGCCCCTCCGCGAGGGCGGATTTTGCGCCCGCTTCGATCGCGGCGGCATCCGAGAGATCCAGCGGGAGCGCCCTCGCCCGGCCGCCCGCCTCCGTGATTCCAGCGACCACGCGCTCGAGGTCGGCGGCCGTTCGCGCCGCCGCAACCACGAACGCTCCCTCGGAGGCGAGCCGGCGCGCCACGGCCTCCCCGATGCCCCGCGATGCCCCGGTGACGAGCGCGGTCCTGCCTTCGAAACGGTTCATGTCTCCCCCAGTCGGATCCTACTCGGGCTTCGCCGTCACGTCCGGCAGCGCGCGCGTCCAGGCCGAGACGATCGCGCGCGCCACGTCCGCGATCGCGAGGACCGAAGGATGGTCGGCGGACGAAGCGCTGTCGGAGTCGCTTCCGTCCGTCAAGATCGCGATGGCGAAGCGCCCCTTCTTCGTCCGCAGGATGCCGGCGTCGTTTCGGACGCCGTGCATCGAACCGGACTTTCCGGCCCACAGCTCTTCGGAGGGAAATCGGCGGGCGATCCGCAGCCGGGTCGGCTCTTTGTCGAGGTACGCGAAAATGCGAAGGGAGGAGGCTCGGTCGAGCAGCTCTCCCCGGGCGACGCGCGCCATCCACTCCGCCGCGTCGCGGGGAGTCAGGAGGCCCAGCCGGAAGCCTTTCCACGGCGAAGGCGTTTCGGGGGAGTGCGTCAAAGCCGGGAGCTTTGCAAACAGCCGGTACCGGGGAAAGCCGAGCGCCGCCATCCGGCCATTGATCTTTTCGAGCCCGAGACGTTCGATCCACGCGTTCGTGGCGGTGTTGTCGGACGGTCCGATCATCAGGGTCAGGAGGTCGTTCCACGTCGGGTTCAACCCCGGGTCCAGGATCAGAAGCGTGCCCGATCCGCTCGCCTTCTTCTCGTCAGTCAGCGTCCAGCGCTCGGCGAGGTCGATCTCCCTGTCGTGGACCCGCGCCATCGCTTCGGAGAGGATTCCGATCTTGACCACGGAGGCCGCTTCGAACTCCTGGTCCGCCCGGTTCTCATAAACGCGACCGCTCTCGAGATGCCGCGCCGCGACCCCGATGCGGCACCCGCAGCGCCGGGAAGCCGCCGCGACAACGCCGTCCAGCGCCGCCGTGCTCCCCTCCCGCGCTGTGCCGGTGGTCGCGCAGGAGGAGACGAGCACCGGGACCAGGAGGAGTACAGCCCGGGCGGAGCCGCTCCACGCACGCGCGAGAGCCGTCAAGAGACGGTCCCGGAAGCCCGGCTCGCCGCCATCAGGCGAAGTTCTCCAGCCGGATCGATCGGTCGATGCGCTTCACCAGTCCCGACAGCACAGTCCCCGGACCGATCTCCAGCACGCGGTCGACGCCGTCGGCGGCCAGGCGCCGGACGGTCTCGACCCAGCGGACGGGCCCGTCGATCTGCCGGCCGAGCGCGTCGCGCAGCTCACCGGCGTTCACGACCGGCCGCGCGTCCACGTTCGTGACCACCGGAATCCGCGCGTCCGCCATAGCCGCCTCCCGCAGGAGAGGCTCCAGGCGTTCGCGCGCGGGCGCCATCAGCGCGCAGTGGAAGGGAGCGGAGACCGCCAGCGGAATTGCGCGCTTTGCGCCTCGCGCCGTGCACGCCAGGCAGGCCCGGCCGACCGCCGCCGAGTGCCCCGCGATCACGGTCTGTTCCGGGGAGTTGAAGTTCGCGGGCGCCACGATCTCGCCCTGCGCCGCTTCCGCGCACGAAGCCTCCACGTCCTCCGCGGAAAGGCCGAGAATCGCCGCCATCGACCCGACGCCGGGAGGGACCGCCTCCTGCATGAACCGGCCGCGCTCCCGCACCAGCCGCAGGGCGTCGGAAAACCGCAGTGTCCCGGCGGCGACGAGCGCGGAGTACTCGCCGAGAGAGTGTCCCGCGGCGAACGCGACGTCCGAAAGTCTCTGTGGCGACGCCGATTCGAGCTCCCGCAGGGCTGCGATCGAGTGCGTCAGGATCGCCGGCTGAGTGTTGATCGTCGAGCGGAGCTCTTCCTCGGGCCCCTCGAAACAGAGGGTCGACAGCTCGAATCCGAGCACGGCGTCCGCCTCCGCGAAGACCCGCCGCGCCGCCTCCGAGGCCTCGTGGAGCGCCTTCCCCATCCCGACGGATTGAGAGCCCTGGCCTGGAAAGAGAAGCGCGAGGGACATGCGAACCGGCCTAACGCCGGATCGCCCGCCGGCCGGAGTGCGCGGGGCGGGCGGGCCGTCTCAGCCGTCTCACCAGCGCACCAGGACGGATCCCCAGACGAGGCCGGCGCCGAATGCGGTCATCAGGATGAGATCGCCGCTCTTGATCATCCCGCCGCGGACGCACTCGTCGAGAGCGATCGGAATCGAAGCGGCGGAAGTATTTCCGTAGCGGTCGACGTTCTTGAAGACCCGGTCGGCGGGAAATTTCATCCGCTCTCCCACGGCGTCGATGATGCGCTCGTTCGCCTGGTGCGGAATGAAGAGGCGGATCTCCTCTTTTTCGAAGCCCTGCTCCGCGAGAAGCTCGGAGCTCACGTCCGCCATCGCCTTCACCGCGACCTTGAACGTCTCGTTGCCGCGCATCCGGATGAAGGAGAGCCGGTCTTCCTGCGTTTTCGGGTCGTTCGCCGGATGGTTGGATCCCCCTCCCGGCATGGAGATGAAATCGCTGTAGCTCCCGTTCGATTTCATGCGGCTGCCGAGAATGCCGTGGTCGCCGCGCGTGGCCTGAAGGACGACCGCGCCGGCTCCATCTCCGAAAAGGACGCAGGTCGAGCGGTCCGTCCAGTCGACGTACCGCGACAGGATCTCGCCCCCGATCACGAGGACGTTCTCCGCCTTGTGCGACTGGATGAGCCCGTCCGCGAGATGCAGCGCGTAGAGAAAACCGACGCAGGCCGCGGAAACGTCCGACGCGGCCGCCCGGGTCGCGCCGATGTTGCGCTGCACCAGGCACGACGTCGCCGGGAACAGCGTGTCGGACGAGATCGTCCCCACGAGGATCATGTCGAGGTCTTCGGGCTTCACCTTTGAGCGCTTCAACGCCTCCAGCGCGGCGTGCGTGCAGAGGTCCGAAAACTTCTCGCCGGGAGCGACGATGTGCCGCTCGCGGATTCCGGTGCGGTCCCGAATCCACTTGTCGGAGGTGTCGACGAGCTTCTCGAGGTCCGCGTTCGTCAGGAGCTTCTTCGGAACCCCGGCGCCGGTTCCGATGATCTTCGCGCGCATCATGGCGCGGCTCGCGATTCCGTCCCGGCCGGAAGCAGAAGAGGGCCTACCCCTGCGCCTGCGCGTCGCGCGTGTGCAGCTCGGCGATCGAGGACTGGATCTTCTCGGCGAGATTCTGGCGGGAAAACTCGGCCGCCAGGCGAATGGCGTTCTTGATCGCCTTTGCGCTCGAGCGGCCGTGGCAGATGATCACGCACCCCTTGACACCCAGGAGCGGCGCCCCGCCGTATTCGGAATAGTCGAGTCGCGTCTTGAAGCTCCGGAACGCGGAGCGCGACAGCAGGAACCCGACGGAGGCCTGAAGGGTCTTCTTGATCTCCTCACGGAGGAGCTGCTCGACCATCTCGGACAGCGATTCCGACACCTTCAAAATGACGTTGCCCGTGAACCCGTCCGTGACGATGACATCGACCTTCCCGGTGAAGACATCCCGCCCTTCGACGTTGCCGATGAAGTTCAGCCCGGCTTCCTTGAGGCCTTTGAAGGCTTCCTTCGTCCGATCCGTTCCCTTCGAGTCCTCCTCGCCGATCGACATCAATCCGATCGAAGGATTCGGCTTTCCAAACGCGAGCTGAGCGTAGAGCGACCCCATCACGGCGAATTCCTTGAAGTGGGACGTCTTCGCTTCGGGGTTCGCTCCGACGTCGAGCAGCAGGCAGTGTCCGGAGAGATTGGGAAGCACGGTCGCGAGCGCCGGGCGGTCGACGCCTTCGATGGTGCCGATCACCATCTTCGCCGAAACCATCGCCGCGCCGGTGTGGCCCGCGGACACGAGCCCCGCAGCCCGCCCGTCGCGAACGCAGTTCGCCGCTATCCGGATGGAGGAGTTGCGTTTCTTCCGGATCGCCGCCGTCGCCGGATCGTCCATTTCGACCACTTCGGTCGCCTCGACGATCTCGATCTGCCGGGCGGCATCACCCGCCGCCGCGAGGAGCGGCTCGAGGGCCGCGGGCTTTCCGACCAGGAGCGAGGAGATCCCGAACTCCCGCGCCGCCGCGATGGCGCCGTCCACGTTCACGCGCGGGGCGTGATCGCCGCCCATGGCATCGACCGCGATCCGCATGGTCAGAGAGTGAACCTCGGGTTCGGCACGGTCCCGGGATTATAGCGAGAGGGAATCGAGGCGGAAGGGGGAGGAAGGCGGAAGGGGCGAAAGGCGAAAAGCGAAAAGGCGGGGCGTAGAAAACGCCCGTCGCCTTTTGCCTTACGCCCTTCGCCCTGAGCGCACGGAAGACGCGCGCTCACGCATTGATCGTCTGCTTGCCTTTGTAGTGTCCGCAGTGCGGGCACACGCGATGCGGCTGCTTCATCTCCTGGCAGTTCGGGCAGCCGGAGAGCGCAGGGGGCGTCAGGGCGTCGTGCGCGCGGCGTTTGTCGCGGCGGGCCTTGCTGTGGCGGCGTTTGGGATTGGGCATCGTGAACCTACACTTTCTTCAATTTCTGAAGCGCTTCCCAGCGCGGGTCGATGGTTTTTTCGTTGCACGGGCAGGTCGCGACGTTCAGGTCCTGGCCGCACTGGACGCAGAGGCCCTTGCAATCCTCGCTGCAGAGCGGCTTCATGGGCACGGCCATCTGGATCCGCTCTTCGACGATCGGTTCGACGGCAACCTCGGGCTCCTCGAAGAAGTACACGTCGAGCTCCTCCCGCTCGAGCTCGCGCTCTTCCTCCCCCGCCGCCTGGCGAGGATACAGGACGAGAGAGAACTCCTCGTCGGACCGGAACGGGTAAGCCACGAGGCAGCGGCTGCACTCGAGCATGCCGCCCCAGCCGAGATCCGCCTGGAGAGCAAAACCCGCTTCGATCGGGGTCACCTGCCCCGCAAAGCGCACGGGAGAGATCTCGACGAGCGGCTCCCGATCCAGCGCTTCTAAGGGAAACGTGAGCTGGAAATCGAAATCGACCGGCTGGCCGTGTGCCGCTTCGAGCGAAATGGTGTTGGCGTCTTTCATGGGTCACTCAACGAAAAAGAGCCCGGCGATCTTCCGAAGGAACGGGCGATTCTAGCAAAGAGAAGGCGCCGGAGGGAACCGGGGCCGTCACGGGTGAGCCGAGACGGGTGACTCGTACGGGGGTCGCGGCTCCCGCCTTGACGTCCTCACCCCTAAACGCTGACCCCTCACGGCTCGCGGCTCGCGGCTCCCGGCTCCCGCCTGATAGCTTCTTTCGGATGCGGATCGCCATCGACGCCCGGGGCCTCCTGCCGCAGGCGACCGGGATCGGGACCTACACACGCGGCATCGCCGCCGCCCTGGCGGGGCGCAACGGGGACACCGTGGGGCTCTTCTCCCCGAGGCCCCTGCCGGAAGGGCGTGAGATCGGACCGTGGACGGTTTCCGCGGACTCCCACCCGTTCGGGATGCTCTGGGCACAGACGACCCTCCCGGTCCGGGCGCGCGAGTGGGGCGCGGACGTCCTCCTGTCGGCGCTCACCATCGGGCCTTCCGCGTCTCAGAATCCGCCGTTCGTGTCCGTCGTCCACGACCTGACGCCCTGGACGAACCCGGAGTGGCACGCGCGCCGGACCCTTGTGGGATTTCTCCCCCTCTGGGAGCGCACCTTAGAGCGCGCCGCGCGGCTCCTCTGCGTGTCGGAGACCACAGCCCGCGAGCTTCTCCTGCACTACCCGGAGGCCGCGCCGAGGATCCGGGTGGCTAGAAACGGCGTGGACCCGGACCTCTCCCCCGGCCCCTGGCCGCCCGGCTCGGAAGCGGAGAAGACACGAAGGCAGCACGCGAACGGAGAGCGCTTCGTCCTGTCGCTCTCGACACTCGAGCCGCGCAAGAACATCGAAAGCCTGGTGGTCGCCTGCGAGCGGCTCTGGAGCCGGCGCCGCTCGCGCCCCGACCTCGTCCTCGCCGGAGGTGTCGGCTGGAAATCGGGGCCCCTCCTCCGGCGGATCGGCCGCTCTCCGTTCCGCGACAAGATCCACGTCCTCGGGTACACGCCGCCGCGCGCCGCGCGCGAGCTGTACCGGGCGGCGGAGGTTTTCGTGTACCCCTCGTTGTCAGAGGGATTCGGACTGCCCGTGCTCGAGGCCATGGCGTGCGGCGCTCCCGTGGTGGCCTCGACCGCTCCCGCGCTCGTCGAGGTCGGAGGGGACGCAGTCCTGTACGCGCCTCCCGGAGACGTGGCGGAGCTTGCGCGGCAGATCGAGCGCGCGCTCCACGACGAGCCCCTCCGCGCGCGTCTCCGCGCCGCCGGACCTCCCCGCGCGGCTCAGTTCTCCTGGGCGGCGGCCGCGGAAGCGACCGCGCGCGTCCTCGAAGAAGCGGTCCGGGAGAGACACCCAGAAGCATGAGCACAGCCATGAGCACGAGCACGAGCACGAGCACGAGCCGGCGCGCCGCCCCTCCACGAATCGGCATCGACGCCCGCAAGGTGAAGGACTACGTGATCGGTTCGTACATCCGCGACCTGCTCGACGCGATCGGGCGCCGCGCCGAGTCCGAGCAGTACCGCTTTCTGGTGTACGTCGGGTCCGCCGACCGCGACGCGCTGCCCGAGCTCCCGGCGCATTTCGAGATCACCGCCGAAGAAGCTCCGGGATACTCGATCGCGGAGCTGACGGGATTCGCGTGGCGGATCTTCCGCGACCGGCTCGATCTCTTTCACGCCACCCACTACGTCCTGCCGCCCCTTCCCGGCACGAAGTCGGTCGTCACGATCCACGACATCATCCATCTCCTCTACCCGCAGTTTCTTCCGAGCAAGGCGGCGCACCTTTACGCGCGCTTCATGATCCGCCGCGCTCTGCAGCGGGCGGACCGGATCATCACCGTCTCGTACAACAGCAAGCGGGATCTGACGGACTACTTCGGGATCCCGGGCTCCCGGACCGAAGTCATCTACAACGGAGTGTCGCCGCGCTTCCAGCCCGACATCCCAGAGGAGGAGCGGCGCCGGGTCGCGGAACGGCACGGACTGCCGGCGCCGTACCTGCTCTTTCTCGGAGGCGAGAAGCCTCACAAGAACGTGCAGAACGTCGTGCGCGCGTTCGCCGAGGCGCGCCGCCGGCAGGCGCTTCCGCAGACTCTCGTCCTCGCCGGGCCGATGCCGGCCAACGAGGGGCGCCTCGAGGCGCTCATCTCCGCGCTCGACCTTTCCGGCGCGATCCGGCGCCCGGGCATCGTCGACGAGGCCGACCTGCCGGGGCTCTACGCCGGCGCGGACGCTCTCCTGTACCCCACGCTGTACGAGGGCTTCGGCCTGCCCGTCGTCGAAGCGATGGCCTGCGGCGTTCCCGTCCTCACCTCCTCCACCTCGGCCCTCCAGGAAATCGCGGGCGGATACGCCTGTCTCGTCGACCCGATGGACGTCGATGCGATCGCGAACGGGATCGTTTCGCTGGCGACAGACCCGCGGGTCCGCGCGGACTACGCCCTGCTCGGCCGTAAGCGCGCACTCGACTTCTCCTGGGAAAAAGCCGCGGAGAAAACTCTCGAGGTGTATGCCTCGGCGCTCGCGGGGGCGCCGAGGCGCCGGGACCCCGTCGAAGGCCGGACGGCGTGAGGCCCTCCGCACTTCGCGTTTCGCCCTCCGCCCGCGGCTTTCGCCCTTCACATCCCACGCGATGAAAACCGCCGTCGTCCACGACTGGTTGAACGGCATGCGGGGCGGCGAGAAAGTCCTCGAGGCGATTCTCGAAACCGTTCCCAACCCGACGATCTTCACGCTCTTTCACGTTCCGGGCGCGGTGTCACCGGCGATCGAGCGCTTTCCGATCCGCGCGTCGTTTCTGAACCGGATGCCATTTGCGGAGAAGCGCTACCGCGAGTACCTCCCGCTCTTTCCCCGCGCGGTGGAGTCATTCGACCTCTCCGGCTTCGACCTCGTCGTCTCCTCGTCGCACTGCGTCGCCAAGGGCGCACTCGCGCCGCCCGGCGTCCCGCATCTCTGCTATTGCCACACGCCGGTGCGCTACGCGTGGGACCAGTTCGACGCCTACTTTCCTGCCGGGACGACGCGGTTCCACCGCGTGAAGCGCGCGCTCGTCGAGCGTCTGCGCCAGTGGGACCTCGAAACCGCGGGACGCCCCTCCCGCTACCTCGCCAACTCGGGCGCGGTGGCCGAGCGGATCCGCCGGCACTATGGGCGCGACGCGGAGGTCTGCCATCCGCCCGTGGACGTCGCCTTCTACGAGGGGAACGGACATGTCCGGGAGGACTTCCTGCTCGCGGTCGGCGCTCTCGTCCCGTACAAGCGGTTCGAGCACGCGATCGAGGCGGCTGCCCTCCTCTCGCGGCCGCTCGTCCTGGTCGGGAAGGGGCCGGAGGAAACGCGCCTTCGCGCGGCGGCCGGCCGCCTCCACGGGAGAGGCGCGTCATCCGTAGACGTAGACATCCGGATGGATCTCTCCCCGGCCGAACTTCGCGAGCTCTACCGCCGCTGCGCCCTCTTCGTTCAGCCCGGAGAGGAGGACTTCGGGATCGCTGCGGTCGAGGCGATGGCGTGCGGGGCTCCGGCGGCGGCTCTCGCGCGGGGAGGGGCGCTCGACATCGTCGCGGACGGCGAAACCGGCGTCCTCTTCGCGGAGGAGGGCGCCGCGGGCCTCGCCTCCGGCATTGAGCGCGCGCTCGGCCTCACCTTCGATTACACTCGATTACGCGACCGGGCGCTCCGGTTTGGCCGGCCGCGATTTCTCGAGAACTTCCGCCGCCAGATCGAAGGCGTTCTCCGATGATCCGACAGACGCGGCGCCGCGCGGCGCTCTTTCTCACCTCAGATCTCTCAGCGACGCTCCTTGCCCTGACGTCCGCATACGCGCTGCGATTCGGCCTCGAGATCGTCCCCGTGCGGCAAGGCGTCCCGGGCGTGTTCTCCTACCTGCGTCTTTTCCCGCTCATCGCGGTGCTGTGGCCGGTCGTCTACTCCTTCTATGGCCTTTACCAGGTGCGGCGGCACCGCTCCCGGCTGGATGAGGGGATCGCGGTCCTGGTCGCGACCGCTCTCGCGACGCTGCTCCTCGTGAGTCTCGGCAGCTTATTCCGGGGGTTCTCCTACTCGCGGCTCGTCCTTCTTCTCTTTTTCTCGAGCAACGTGCTGTTCGTCTTCGCGGGCCGCACCGTGATCCGCCGCTATTACGAGGAAGCGTTCCGCCACGGGATCGGCGTCCGGCAGGCGGTCGTCGTGGGCGCCGGGCGGCTCGGCCGCGCCTTAGTCGACAAGCTGATCGAGCATCCCGAGGCGGGGCTCTCGGTCGTGGGTTTCTTAGACGACGACCCCGGGAAGCGGGCCGAAAGCTACCGCGGACTCCCGATCCTCGGGACGACCGCCGAGACCGCCGCGGTCGTCGACTCGCGAGCGATCGACACGGTCTTTCTCGCCCTGCCTCTCGACGCGCACCGCACGATGCTCGCTGTACTCCAGGAAGTCGGCAGAACCGTGGCCGACGTACGCGTCGTGCCGGATCTTCTGCAGCACATCACCTTCCGAGCGGGAATCGAGGACCTCGACGGGCTGCCGGTCGTGCATCTGACGTCGGTGCCGCTGACCGGCTGGATGGGTCTCGTCAAACGCTCGCTCGACGTCGCGATCTCCGCGGTGGCTCTTCTCGGGTCTTCTCCCGCGCTCGCCGCAATCGCGCTCGCGATCCGCATCGAGGACGGCGCGCCGATCTTCTACCGGCAGCTCCGGATGGGTCTCGACGGCCGGCCGTTCGAGATCGTGAAATTCCGCTCCATGCGGGCGGGAGCGGAAGACGAGTCGGGGCCGACGTGGGCGGTGCACGACGATCCCCGGCGCACCCGCGTCGGACGTCTTCTGCGGCGGACGAGCCTCGACGAGCTGCCGCAGCTCTGGAACGTGCTTCGCGGAGAGATGTCTCTCGTCGGCCCGCGGCCGGAACGCCCGGAATTCGTTCGCGCCTTCAAGCACGAGTTCCCGCAGTACATGCTCCGCCATCGCGTGCGGGCCGGGATCACGGGCTGGGCGCAGGTGCACGGATGGCGCGGGAACACGAGCCTGACGAAAAGGATCGAGTACGACCTGTACTACATCGAAAACTGGTCGCTCTCGCTGGATCTGAAGATCCTTTGGCTGACCGCGAGGCACGGGTTTCGCCATCGGAATGCCTATTGAGTAGGCGGGAATCGTGAATCGGGAATCGGGAATCGCGAAATGGGCGAGGACGTCGGCGAACGCCTTTTAGGCTGTCTCCGGTCCGCCTGACCCCTAACCCCTGACCCCTCACGGCTCCGCTCGGTCACGCCAGCCTGCGTAACCTCTTCAGCCTTCCGCCGAGCTCCGCTTCGATCTGCCGGCCCGTCTCGCGGCCTCCGAACGCGCTTTCGCAGTAGAGGGTCACGACGGCGCGCGCGTCTTCCGCCGCGGCGGGAACGGCTTCGGCGAAGAGCCGGGCGACTTCGGCCGGCGGGATCGAGGCCGCGATGCGGCCGAGGCGCCGACCGAGCAGGCGGCGCAGAGCCAGGTACGCGCGTGTGGGCGGCGGCATCGCGCGGCGGCGCGCCCGCCCGAACTTCACGAGCGCCGCGAGTGCGCCCACAGCCCCGACCGCGGCCAGGGCGAGGTACAGGTCGCGGCTCCAGACGTGATTCCACGAGCCGAATCGCTCCGCTGCGCTCCCGACGCTCTGGCGCGCCGCGTCGAGGAACTGTCCCTGGTCGAAAGAGTCGAAGCCCAGAATCCGCCGGTCGTAGAAGAACTCGACTTCCCGGCCGAAGCTGCTGACGCGCTTCCACCAGGATCCTCGCGAGGTCGCGGAGGGGATGCCCGAGGGGGGCGTCGGATCGAGAACGGAGAATCCGGTCCCGTCGACGTCCGCTTCGACCCATGCGTGCAGGTTCGTGCCGCGGACGACGACCGCCGACGAGAGGAAGCTCATCTCACCGCCGTAGGACCCGGTCACGAGCCGCGCCGGAATGCCGCGTGAGGTCAGCATCAGAGCGGCCGCGGACGCGAAGAACTCGCAGTGGCCCGATTTCGACCGCAGGAGAAAGTGCACGACCGGATCGCCCGACGTGCGCGGCGGGTCGAGCGTGTAGACGAAGTCCTTTGCGAAGTGCCCGCGGATGCGGTCGTAAATCTGCCGCGGGTCGGTCAGGTCGCCGGTCAGCTTCTGCGCGTACGCGCGGATCTCGGGCGGAACGACGCGAGGGTCGATCGCGGTGGCGCCGATCCCGCGCGGCTCCGCTTTCCGCACCCCCGACGTGTAGCGCACGGTGCGGCGCCGGGTCGGGAGGCGCACGATTCCGTCGGAAAGAGAGACGGGGAATCCCCGGTCGAGCTCCAGTCCGACCGCCTCGTACGGAAGGAAGAGAAATCCGTTCGTGAAGGGATTCAGGTCGATCGAGATCTTTCCGGCGACCCCGTCCCCCGGCCTCTGTTCCGGAATCGAGGAGTCCTGGCGGGCCATGCGGGACCGCAATCCTCGCGAGTAAGGATTGCGCGTCCACGATCCCGTCGAGTAGTCGGTGAACACCGCCTCCCGGAGCCGGAGCACGCGGGGCAGCATCCGGTCGGGCGACACCTCCATCCGCAGGACGACCTGGTCGCTGCGCTTCGCGGCGCCGAACGACTCGAGATCCACCCGATCCGCCGCGAGCGCGCTCGAGAGAGCGTCCTCGACCCGCATCGGAGCGGTCACGAACGGGCTGTGCAGTCTCGGGAGCGAGTAGAAGAGCGGCGTCGCGATGAGGGCTGCCGCGAGGAGGAGGGTCGCGGCCATCCCGCCCGTCGGCACCGCGCGCAGGACCCGATCCGGAGGCGCGTCCTCGAAGTCCGCGAGCACGGCCAGGCGGCCGAGCGCGCGAAACGACAGGAAGGCCATCCCGGCGAAATAGAAGAGAGAGGAGACGTGCGTTGCCGACGAGGCGGAGGCAAGCGTGACCAGGAACAGAACGAGCAACGCGGTGCGCGCTTCGCCCGGCCGCTTCAACGACGCGAGCTTCGCGATCGTGGTGAACAGGAGAAGGTGAGAGACGGAACGGAGGAGCCCCGGGTGGAAGAGAAAGACTTCCGCGCCGAGCCAGAGAAAATAGGAGAGCCCGATCGCGTTTAAGAATCCGTCAGAGAGCCGGACCGGGGAACCGGCGCGGGCCCGCCACCAGAGCAGGAAGAGCGCGCACTCGTACGCCGCCAGCGCGACCGGAACCGCGCCTTCCGTCCAGAAGAGAGGCACGGGCGCGAGCGCCGCGAGCGGCGCCAGCACGAGAAGGTACGCGCGCCGCAGGCCCGTGGGGATCTCCGCGGCCTCGCCGCGCAGGAGGTTGCCGGTCACGAGACCATCACCCGCGCCTCGCCGGGACGAAGCTCCGGGAACGCGGGCGCCCCCGCCGCCGCGACGGGGGAAAGCCGCGCGAGCGCCTCGAGCACCCGGGTGCGCTGCATCGGACCGAAACCGGACGGCACGCGGATTCCCCGCGCCTGGAATCCGACTTCCGCACCCTGGGACAGAAGGGAGATCGCCCTCCCGGCGCAGCGCGAGAGCGCCCGTTCGAGATCCGCGAGCAGGACCGGGTCCGCCGGCTTCGCGAGCGAGTTGTCGACGGTCAGCACGACCGCGCGGTCCCGCTCCGCTTCTCTTTCGCGCACGATCCACTTCCCCATCCGGGCCGACTGCTTCCAGTGGACGTCGCGCGGGTCGTCTCCCGCGACGAACTCCCGCAGCGCGCGGATGTCGGAGCCGCCGCCCCGCCGGCGCGGATGGGGCCTTCCGCCCCGCCCGTCCTCCGGCGGCGGCTCTTCGAACCGCGCCGTCTCCGGCGCCGGATAGACCACGACTTCGCGCGCCAGGTTCGCGCGCCGGTACTTCCGGAAGAGCCCGAGCGGAAATCGCGAGAGAAGTCCCGCGTCGGGTTCCCGCACGACGCCGCGCATTCCAAACGACCCTTCGACCAGGACCTCCCGCACTTCACCGGGGGCGAGCGGGTCGATCCAGAGCGGCCCCGGCAGTCCCTCGTGCAGAAAGAAGATCGCCTGCGCGGTTGCGCGCCGCAGCTGGTTCTCGACACGCACTGTGAGAAGCGCGGGGCGTCCGGCGAAGACTTCTCCCACCGTTTCGATGTCGCAGGAGACGCCCCGCACGTTGCGCCGGGACACGAGGCCCGAGACGACCATCGAGGAGAGCATCGCGGCGAGGACAAGGTAGAGCCCGTTGTTGCCCGTGTTCGTCGCCCCGATCGCAACGACCAGGCACAGGAGGATGTAGCCGAGCCCGAAGTTCGTGATCCGGATTTCCCATTCAGGGATGACGCGGGACATCACACCGGCACCGGCACCTGCGCGAGCAGCTTCCTGACCGCCTCACGCTCGCGGCCTCCGGCGCCGAAGCCGTCCGACGCGGACGACAGGACCCGGTGCGCGAGAACCGGCTCCGCCACCGCCTGGACGTCGTCGGGGGTGGCGTAATGGCGCCCGGCGAGCAGCGCGTAGGCCTGGGTCGCGCGGAAGAGCGCCTGCGCGCCCCGCGTCGACACCGGGAGGCGCAGATCGGAAGCGCGGCGCGAAGCGGACACCAGCTCATGAAGGTAGTCGAGGAGCCGGTCCGACACCGTGATCCGCTCCGTCTGGTCCTGCAGCCCCACGAGCTCGGCCGGACCGAGGACGGCCGGGATCGCCGCGAGCGCCCGCTCCGTCCCTCCGCGCCGCAGCAGCATCTTTTCCTCTTCGGCGGTCGGGTACCCGAGCGAGAGGCGGATGAAGAACCGATCCATCTGGGACTCGGGCAGCGGGAACGTGCCCAGGTATTCGACCGGATTCTGAGTCGCGACGACCATGAAGGGCTGCGGGAGAGGCCGTCGTTCGGCGTCGAGCGTCACCGCGGACTCGTTCATCGCTTCGAGCAGCGCCGATTGCGTTTTCGGCGTCGCCCGGTTGATCTCGTCCGCGAGCACGATGTTCGCGAAGATCGGGCCGGGATGGAACTCGAACCGCTCGTTCGCCGATTGAAAGACGGTGACGCCGAGGACGTCCGCCGGCATGGTGTCGCTCGTGAACTGAATCCGGCGGAACACGAGCGAGAGGCTCTTTCCGAGCGCCCGCGCGAGAGTCGTCTTGCCGACCCCGGGCACGTCTTCGATCAGGACGTGTCCCCGGGCGAGGAGGGCGGTCAGGACGAGGTCCACCGCCCGCTTGTCGCCGCGGTAGACGAGGCGGATGTTGTCGCGGAGGCGGTCGAGTCCCGTCGTGACGTCGGTTTGCATGCCGCTGAATTCCTCCGGGGTGTTCAGTATCAACGCAATTTGCCCGAAGCCTGTTCCCGCCGGAGCGCTTCGACCGCGGCTTTCAGCTCCCGTTCCCGGTCGAAAGGCATCACCAGGACCCCTTCCGGGCCCACCACGATCGCGGCGTTCGAGATTCCCGGAGCGATGACCGGCTGGTCCGAAATCACCAGGTTTCCGTGGGCATCCGACGCGCCCTTGAGCTCTCGGACGGCTCTCCAGGTCCCCGCGTCGCTCCATCCGGCGCGCAGGGGGATGGCTCGGACCCGCGCGGCTTTCTCCATCACGGCGTAGTCGATCGAGATGTCCGGGAGCGCCTCGTAGAGAGCGGCGGCCCGCGGCAGATCGCCCGAGGCCCGGGCCGACTCGTAGGCCTCGACCGCCGCGACCAGATCCGGCGAAACGCGCCGCGCCTCCGCGAGAAACCGCGAGGGGCGGAAGACGAAGATCCCGGCGTTCCAGAGACACCCGAGCCGAACGAGCTCCTCCGCACGGCCGGGCTCCGGTTTCTCGACGAACCTCAGCACGGCGAGCGACGACGACTTCGCGTCCGGCCGTACGTCGAGGTATCCGAAATCCGTTTCCGGGCGCGACGGCGGGACCCCGAGCACCACCACCGACGCCGTGTCGGCGGCCTCGCCGGCCGCGGAAAGCGAAGCGCGAAAGGCCGCGTCGTCCGCGACGGTCTGGTCCGAGGGCACCGCGGCCGTGACCGGATCGCCGTCGCGGGCGAACGCGATGGCGGCCGCGAGGACCGCGGGGCCGGAGTTGCGCCGGACGGGCTCTGCCAGGATCCGCTCGACGGGGACCCGCGGCAGCTCCCGGCGGACCCGGGCCGCATGGCGCTCCGAGGTCGCGACGTAGATCTCCGAAGTCAGCGGCGTCAGCCGCGCCGCCGTGTCTGCTAAGAGCGACCGGTCGGACAGGAGCGCCAGAAACTGCTTCGGCGTCTCTTCCGTTGACAGCGGCCACAGCCGTGTCCCTCCGCCGCCTGCCAGGAGAAGGACTCTCATCGTTTCCAGGAGATGCCGAGCATGTCCACCTCGGGAGAAAGGTTAATCGCAAACCGGGCGGCAACCTCGTCGCGCATCCGTTCCATGAGCGCCAGAACGTCTTTCGCGGTCGCGCCCCCCCGGTTGACGATCACGTTGGCGTGCCGCTGCGAGATCTCCGCTGCGCCGACGCGCGCGCCCTTCAGGCCGCACGCTTCGAGCAGCCGCCCGGCGTGGTCGTTCGGAGGGTTCTTGAACACGCTTCCGGCGTTCGGCTCCGAAGGGAGTGCGCCCCGCCGTTTCGAGGCGACCTCCCGCGTTTTCGCCTCGATCGTCTCTCGCGGCGCCGCCGAAAGACGCAGCCGGGCGGACACGACGATCTCGCCCGTGTCGCAGAGCCGCGTCCAACGGTAGCCGTGCGGGATCTCTGCCGACGCCGCGGTCCTCGCCTCCCCGGAGCGCTCCATCAGCCGGACGGATTCGAGGACCTGGAAGATTTCGCCGCCATAGGCGCCGGCGTTGATGCGGACGGCCCCGCCCATCGACGACGGAATGCCGGAGATCGCCTCGATCCCGGAGAGCCCGGCGCGCGCGGCCGCCGCGCAGACGCCGCCAAGAGCCGCTCCCCCGCCCGCCTCGAGCATCTCTCCTTCTACGGAGACCCTCAGAAAATCGCCGTCGAGCCGGACGACGAACCCGGGAAAACCTTCGTCCGCCGCCAGGACGTTCGACCCCATGCCGAGCAGCGCCAGGGGCGCCTTCGTGAAAGACGCCTCGCGAAGCACGCTGGAGAGCCCGCCCTCGTTCCGGACGCGGCAGAACCGGCGCGCGGGGCCTCCGATGCGCCACGTCGTGTGCCGGGCGAGCGGCTCGTTCTCGAGCACGACGCCTTCTTCCGTGGAAAGCGTCCAGGTCACCCGGCGAGCGCCGTCCCGGCTACGAGGGTGACGCCCGCGGCGAGCGCGCCGGCTAAGACGTCGTCGATCATGATTCCGAAGCCCTCCGGCAGATTCTGAAGCTCGTGAATCGGGCCCGGCTTCCAGATGTCGAAGAGGCGGAAGGCGAGAAAGGAGATCAGCCAGAGAAGCGCTTCGCGAAACGGCGACGCAAACGCGAAGAGCGGAACGGCCGAGCATGCGATCCACTGGCCGGAGATCTCGTCGAGCACGATCATTCCCGGGTCCTTCGCGCCGATCGCGCGGCTCGCGCGCGTCGTGAGGGGGACCCCGATCGCGCCGGCAGCCAGCCCGGACATCAAAAGTCCGAGTGCCGCCGCCAAACTCGGTCCGTGTTGCGAGCGATGCGCAAGAGCGACGGCGGCGGCCGCCAGCCCGAGAGCGAAAAGAGATCCGGCGGTCCCGGGCGCGATCGGAGAAAGCCCGACGCCGAATCCGGTCGAAAGCAAAGTGGCGATCGGCTGCTGCCGAAACGCTCGAGCGATCGAGGGCGTTGACTCTGCCATCGGCGGGGGAGAAGATGGCGGCGTCCTCATCGGCTTTTCAGCCCCGAGTCTATAATTGCGCGCACCACGCGCACGATTTCTCTCTTGCCTTTTCAGATGACCAGAAAGGATTGAGGACATGTCGAGCGTGAAACCCACGGACGCCAGCATCAAGTCGACGGAAAAATGGCGCGCGATCGAGACCGCGCTGACTCAGATCGAACGCCAATTCGGCAAAGGCTCCATCATGCGGCTCGGCGATCAGCCGGAGACCGTCATGCAGGTCATCCCCACCGGCTCCCTCGCGGTCGACGCGGCTCTGGGCGTCGGCGGAGTTCCCCGGGGCCGCGTCATCGAGATCTTCGGCCCGGAATCCTCCGGTAAGACGACGCTTTCTCTTCAGATCATCGCGCAGGCGCAGAAAACGGGGGGCCTCGCGGCCTTCATCGACGCCGAGCACGCGCTCGACGCCGAGTATTCGCGCAAGCTCGGGGTCGATACCGACAACCTGCTCGTCTCGCAGCCGGACAACGGAGAGCAGGCGCTCGAAATCACCGAGATGCTGATCCGATCCGGGGCCGTCGACGTCGTGGTGATCGACTCCGTCGCCGCGCTCGTGCCGAAGGCGGAGATCGAAGGCGAGATGGGAGAGGCCCAGATGGGCCTGCAGGCGCGGCTCATGTCGCAGGCGCTTCGCAAACTGACCGCCATCGTCTCGAAGTCGAAGACCAGCCTCATCTTCATCAACCAGATCCGCGAAAAGATCGGCGTGATGTTCGGCAACCCGGAAACGACGACCGGCGGTCGGGCGCTCAAGTTCTATTCGTCGATCCGGATCGACATCCGGCGGATCGCCTCGATCAAGGATGGCGACACGGTCGTCGGCTCGCGGACGAAGGTCAAGATCGTCAAGAACAAGGTCGCTTCTCCTTTCCGGCAGGCGGAGTTCGACATCAACTACGGCGAGGGGATCTCCCGTGAGGGCGAGCTTCTCGACATGGGCATCGAGGCGAAGATCGTCGAGAAGTCGGGCGCATGGCTCTCTTACGGAGACCTGCGCATCGGCCAGGGCCGCGAGAATGCGAAGCAGTTCCTCCGCGAAAACCCGGAGCTCGCAAACGAGATCGAGACCAAGCTGCGGAAGCACCTGGGACTTCTGCCCCCCGATCCGATCGACAAGACTCCCCCGCCGGCTCCCGACGCCGCCGCGCACGAAAAAGCGGCGGCCGCCGAGAAAGCCCGGCGTTAGAGACCCCGAGGTCTTCGCCGGCTCGCGGCCCGGGACTCGGGAAGGATCTTTCGCCTTCCCGGGTTTCGCACTCGCGATGATCCGATTTCCGGGCGCCCGCGCCGCTGCGGGCGCTTTTCTTTCGGTTCTCTTTCTCCAGGCCGCCCCGGCGCTCGCGGCGCCGAGAGTCCGTCTGGCGGCCGAGCGAGTGGATGGGACGTGCTCCGGTCGGTCGGCCGTCCTCGGCATCGCGCGTCTGAACGGGGCGCGGACTCCCTCGGGCGATGTGTCGGGCTGCGTGCTGCTGGTCGAGGCGGGAGATCTTTCGGAGGCGCCGTTGTCGGGGCTCGCGTCGCGGCTCTCTCGCTTCCCGAAGCTCACCTTCGTGCTCCTCGACCTCTCGTCTGCGACCGGCGAGCCCGCGCGGATCCCGTATGCGGTCAAGAAGCTCTCGTCCGCCGCCCGCGGCGTGTCTCCGGACGCCTCGATCGGACTCGATCTCGGAACCCGGCCGGCGGGCGACGAGGACCTGTCTCCGTACGCCGACGCTCTCGTCCCGCGGCGCGAAGGCGTCGTCGCCGGAGTCGAGGCGCCGCTGCCCGGCCGGTGGCTCGTGAGGCCGCTCGAGGGCTTTCCCGCATCCGATGCGCTCCGCGCGATGGAGTCGTACCCGCGAGAGGAGCTTGGAATCGTCCGCCTGGTGGCGCTGACCGGAAACCCGGCCGGGACTCCGCGCCTGGACGAAGCCGGCCTCGCCGGTCTCGAGCGGCTGCAGGCGTACTTCACCGACGATGTGTCGCCCGACCCGACCCGGACGAAGACCAGCCTCCCCGACCAGACGTACGATGCGTTGCGCTTCTTC
The DNA here is from genome assembly GCA_038229875.1 of Thermoanaerobaculia bacterium. Lineage (GTDB taxonomy): Bacteria > Acidobacteriota > Thermoanaerobaculia > UBA5066 > Gp7-AA6 > JALYUA01. Next base: position 38,723 of record JBBROA010000016.1, read on the forward strand.
GACGCGAAGAAGTTCACGCCGGTCGTCATCCTTCATCAGTCTCCGCGGGCGCAACTCGGGGTTTCCGACGGCGCGTGGACCTCGGCCTCGGTCGAAAATCTCGCTTCCGGCGCGCGACGCGACTTCGACCTCCGCGGCGCGAAGACGCTGGCGCTCGATCCTTCGACCGGTCCGCTTGCAGTGGTCCTGCACCCGGCGGAGCGGCCCGGCGGAGAGACGCGGACGGCCGTCGAGGTCGGCGCCACACGCGGCCTGACAGCCGAAGAGATCGTCGCGCGCGAGCGAGCATGGGAGGCCGGCCAGAGGGAACGGGTCGAATCGTACGTCGGCGACATGAACGCGTCGCTGCGCTTCCGCGTGGCCGACGTGAACGAGACGTTCGACTTGACGATCCGCGGACCTTTTTTCTACCGGCGCGGCGAGCCCGCGGACTGGCAGTGGAACGAATTCTTCTTAAACGGCGTGAAGTGGAAGGGAAAGACGCTGCCGAAGCTTCCCATCCTCCAGCCCGAGAAGGTGACCACGCTCCCACTCGACCTGCGCCTGTCCGAGGACTACGCCTACGAGCTGAAAGGCGAGGGCGCGATCGAGGGGCGTCGGGCGTACCACGTCGCGTACACGCCGAAGAGCTCCGTCGCTACGAAGGCCGTCTACCGGGGCAGCGTCTGGATCGACAAGCAGACGTTCGCGCTGCTGCGGCGCGATTCGATCCAGATGAATTTGAAGGGAGAGACGCTCTCGAACGTCCAGACGGAGCACTACCGGCCGGTTCCGGGCCATCCGGACCTGGTGCTGCCGCTCGAAATCACCGGGACGCAGGTCTTCTCGACCGCGGGCCGCACGACCGCTATCGAACGGGACGTGGTGCTGCAGTCCGTGGAGCTGAACTCGCCCGACTTCGTCGAGCGGCGCGCAAAGGCCTACGCCTCCGAGTCCCAGATGATCCGGGACACCGAGATCGGGATGCGCAACCTGATTCCCGACCCCGCGACGCCGGGCGCGCGCATCGTCGAGACCAAAGTTTCCAGGAAGAGCACGTTCGCAATCCTGGGCGGCTTCTACGACAAGTCCCTGGACTACCCCATTCCCCTGCTCGGAGTTCAGCACTTCAACTTCGATCTGTTCGGAAAGGGGAAGCAGCTTTCCGTTTTCTTCGCGGGAGCTCTGCTCACGACGAACTATTCGGACCCGGCCTTTCTAGGGAGCCGGTTCGACTTTGGCGCGGACCTGTTCGGCGCCGCTGTGGCGTTCGGCGACGTGTCTTACCGGAACGGCTCGCAGGTCACGGCCGAAAAGATCAAGCACCTGCCGGCGGTCCTCCAGTTGAACCTCGGCCATCCGCTCGGGCCGTACCTCAAGGCGTCTCTCGGAGTGTTCGCGAAGTACGACAACTACCAGCGGGACAAGGACACCGGCCCGAACTTCGTGACTCCTGTTGACACGATCACGAATGGAGCGGAGCTGAAGCTGGTGGCCAACGTCAAGGGATTCAACGCGTCTCTTTCGGGCAACTACTTTCGGCGCGGGAAATGGGAGCCCTGGGGCGATCCCGCGACCTCCGAGTACCAGCCGTCGCAGAAGGACTACTTCCGCTGGGACGCAAACATCTCGAAGGACCAGTATTTCTCGGGCTTCCGAAAGCTTCACGTCGGGCTCTCGTACCTCGGCGGCACCGACCTCGACCGCTTTTCGAAGTACGAGTTCGGCGCGTTTTCCGGTCATCCGCTGCGCGGGTTCCAGAGCGGAAGCCTCCGCACCGAGCGCGCGTACCTCGCCAACGTTTCCTACGGGATCAACATCGAAGACATCATCCGGTTCGAAGGGTTCTACGACCAGGCGGTGTTGAACGACAAGGTCTCGGGTTTCAAGAACACGTATTTTTCCGGCGCCGGCCTCCTCGCCTCGCTGAACGGCCCGTGGAAGAACTCGCTCTTCCGCGCGGAGATCGGCGTGCCCGTCGTGTCGCACGGCGTGTCAGGGTATGTGATTAACGTGCTTTTGCTGAAGCTGTTTTAGAGAGGGCGAAAGGAACTACCCGAGAGCTTCTGCCTTTGCGACCTCGAAGATCAGCACCTCATTTTCTTCCCTCAGGGAAATGAGCGTCGCTCCGGTTTCCAGGCAGTAGGAATCCACGTCCGGGATCGCGTCCCTGTCCGTCGCGAGGAGTAGCGCTCTTCCACCGGGCGGGCAGCGTTCCAAGGCGGATGCGAGCCGCAGGATCGGAATCGGGCAGTACAGCCCCCGCGCGTCCACCTCGACGAGCTCTGCGCCGTTCACGACCCCATCCTCTCGCGCCTTTCGTCCGGCGCGAAGCGCCCTCAAGGCTATATCCTCCGCGGATGCCGGAACCCAGTCTGCCCCCCGCCGTCGCCCCGGTGCGGCGGGCGCTCCTTTCTGTTCACGACAAGACGGGGGTGGCGGAACTCGCGAGAGAGCTTTCCTCGCGCGGCGTCCGGCTCGTTTCGACCGGCGGCACGGCAGCGCATTTGAAGGAGTCGGGGCTCGACGTCTCCTTAGTCGAAGACGAGACCGGCTTCCCGGAGATTCTCGGCGGACGCGTCAAGACGCTGCATCCGAAGATCTTCGGCGGCGTGCTGGCTGACGAGACGCGTCCGGACCACGCCCGGGAGCTCGCCGAAAGCGCGATCGAGGCATTCGACCTCGTGGTGGTCAACCTGTACCCGTTCGAGAAGACGGTGGCGGCGGGCGCCACACCGGAGGAGTCGATCGAGATGATCGACGTCGGGGGCACCGCGCTCATCCGCGCCGCGGCGAAGAACCACGCCCGCGTGGCGGTCGTCGTCGACGCGGCGGACTACCCGGTCCTTCTCGATGAGATGCGCGCAACCGGAGGGACGACGCTCGCGACCCGGCAGCGGCTGGCCGCACGAGCGTTTGCCCGGACGGCCGCGTACGACGGCGCGATCGCGCGGTATCTCGCGGCGGACGGCGGATCCGATGAGAGCTTCCCCGAGAACCTCGTGCTCTCCTTCGAGAGGCTCGGGTCCCTGCGATACGGCGAGAACCCCCACCAGAGAGCGGCCGTGTACGGGAACCCGGAGGCCAGGCCCGACGCGCTCATCCGCTACCAGATGCTTCAGGGAAAAGAGCTCTCGTTCAACAACCTCCTGGATCTCGACTCGGCGGTGACGCTCGCGCGCGATTTTGAGGGCCCCGCCGCGGTCATCGTGAAGCACAACAACCCCTGTGGCGCGGCGATCGGGGACTCGCTCGTCGAGGCGTTCGGGCGCGCTTTCGCGTGCGATCCTCTGGCGGCGTTCGGCGGAATCATCGCGATACGCGGCATCGTCGACGGCGCGATCGCGTCGCTCGTTCTGCAGCACTTCGTCGAAGTCGTGGCGGCCGACGACTTCACAAAAGAGGCGACCGATTTCTTCGCGAAGAAGCCGAACATCCGCCTGCTCAAGCTGCCCGTCTCGCGGCGGCCCGCCCCCGGCATCGACTGGAAGCGGATCGACGGCGGGCTCCTGGTTCAGGACGCGGATACCGAGATGGATCAACCGCGCGCGTGGCGGACGGTCTCTCAGCGTAAGCCGACGACGGTGGAACGGGCCGCCTGCGAGCTCGCGTGGCGGGTCGCCCGCCGTGTGAAGTCGAACGCGATCGTGCTCGCGAACGCGCGGCAGACGATCGGCATCGGAGCCGGACAGATGAGCCGCGTCGACGCGTGCCGCCTCGCGGCGACCAAGCCGGTCCTGCCGGTCGTCAACTGCGGGGCGGCGTCGGACGCCTTCTTTCCCTTCCGCGACGGCGTGGACATCCTCGCGCAGGCCGGCGTCACCGCTATCGTGGCCCCCGGCGGGTCGATCCGCGACCAGGACATCGTGGCGGCGGCGGACGAGCACCAGATGGCCTACATGATCGCTCCCCGGCGCCACTTCCGGCATTGAACGCTTCCCCGCCGGACCGCCGCCGAAATGAGCCGGCGCCTCCCCGCGTTTGGGGACACGTGCGCTCGTCAATCGCGGCCGTTCTGCTCGCAGGCGCTCCGCTGCTCGCGCAGACGGAAGCGGCGCGTCCCGGCCTTCCTCCGGAGGTCTCGGGTGCTTTTGCCCGGGCGGCCTCCGCCTACACCGACGGGTCCGCTCACGCCGCGCCGTTCACCCAGATCTACACGCCTTCCGGTTTCACGACCGCGCGCCGGGAATCGGGCACGCTCTGGATCCAGGCGCCCCAGCGGCTGCGCTTCGACTACGACGCTCCGGAGAAGAAGACTTTCACCTACGACGCGGGCGAGGGCCGGCTCTTCACCCCGGAGGACAAACAGCTGACCATTCAGCGGCTCTCCGCGGAAGAGCGCGCGCGCCTGCCGATCGTGTTCCTGTCGGATCCGGCCGACCTCGCGCGGGAGTACGCCATTTCGGGCGAGGCCGGCGACGGCGGGTCGACGCGGGTGCTGTTGAAGCCCCGGGCGCCCCGGCCGGAGCTCGCCTGGCTGCGGCTTTCAATCGCCAGGAACGGCGACGTTTCCGAGCTCTCGTACGAGGACGGGTCCGGAAACCGCACCGAGTTCCGGTTTGAGGGCTGGCACAAGGAGAAAGCCCGGCCAGCCGGGGACTTTCGCGTTTCGGGACCCCCCGGAACCAGGATTCTCCAGAACTAGCTCCGGTTCCGCGCCGCGTCCTGGACGCGACCCCGGGTCCGCCGAGACAGGCGGCCTGAAATAGAATACGGGCCGCCATGGCAACCGAGTTCTCGTTCGACGTGGTCTCCAAGGTGGATCTGCAGGAAGTCTTGAACGCGGTCCAGCAGGCCTCCAAGGAGATCGCGACCCGCTTTGATTTCCGCGGCAGCGCCTCGAAGATCGAATGGAACGAGAAAGAGCTCGAGCTGACGCTGACCTCCGACGACGCGCACAAGCTGAAGTCGGTGGTCGACATTCTCGAGACCCGGCTCGTCAAGCGCGGGATCGCCGTGAAGGCTCTCGACTTCGGCAAGATCGAAGACGCCGCCGGCGGGACGGTCCGTCAGATCGTCAAGATCCAGCAGGGAATCGTCTCCGAGAAAGCCAAGGAAATCGTCAAGGCCATCAAGGACAAGAAGATCAAAGTGCAGGCCGCGATCCAGGGCGACCAGGTCCGCGTCTCGGGCCGCAACAAGGATGACCTGCAGAGCGCGCAGACACTCCTGCGCGCCGCCGATTTCGGCGTGCCGCTGCAGTTCACGAACTACCGATGAGCGTGCGTCGCCTCGCGAACCCGCGATTCGCGCGCGCGTACGACCTCATCTCGGACAAGCTCGCCCTCGTCGAAAAGGAGCTGGCGCTCCACTTTCGCTCCGCGAACCCGACGATCGACGGCATCGGGAGCTATCTCGGGTCGGGAGGCGGCAAGCGGCTGAGACCCGCGCTGCTTCTGCTCTCCTCGCGCCTGCTCGGGTACGGCGAGGGAGAGAAGGACGTCCGATACGCGGCGGTCGTCGAGTTCATCCATACGGCGACCCTCGTGCACGACGACATCATCGACGAGGCCCGGCTGCGCCGCGGCCGCACGTCGGCGAACGCCCGGTGGGGAAACAATCTGACCGTCCTGTTCGGCGACTACCTGTACACGAAGTCGATGGGAATCGCGCTCGATGAAGGCGACCTGACGATCCTGAAGGTCCTCTCCGACACGACGCTTTCGATGATCGAGGGCGAGATCATCGCGATCGAGAAGACGGGGGACATCGACGTCACCCGCGACGAAGCTCTCGACATCATCCGCCGCAAGACCGCGGACCTCTTCTCCGCCGCCTGCCGGCTGCCCGCGCATTTCGCCCCGAGGGGCGACCTCTTCGCCGCCGAGCACCTCGCCGAGTACGGCCGATGCCTCGGCGTCGCGTTCCAGCTCATCGACGACATGCTCGACTACACCGGCAGTGAGGAGTCGATCGGAAAACCGGTGTTAAACGACCTCCGCGAGGGCAAGCTCACGATGCCGCTGCTCCTCGCGCTCCCCCGCGCGAATGCGAAGGAGCGCGAGGCCGTCGCCACGGTCGTACGGGAGCGGGAATTCCGCACCGTGGCCCCCGCCGAGATCCTCTCGATCGTCGAGCGTCACAAGGGGATCGCCGACACCCGCGCTCTCGCCCGCGACTACGCAGGAGCCGCCCGCGTCGCCCTGGGCTCCTTCGCGGACTGCGAGGCCAAGGACGGTCTCCTGCTCGCCACCGAGTCCGTCATCGACCGGGTGAGCTGAAAAGGGCTCCGGGCAGCCGCTCCGACGACCCCGCCACGCGGATCTGACCTCTCCTTTCCGAATGAAAGACGGCGATCGACGGTACGGAACCACGCGGACGCGCAGCAAACGGCCTTGGGCCCCAATAGAGACAGGTCAATGGCGCTTCAAGCCTATTCCTTATAAAAAAAGGAAGATCGTTCTCGTTACCTAAATAACTATTGCCGCTGGCCGATAAGCTGCCTACAATCAGCACAACATGTCGCGCGCCCTCCCCTGGAGCAGTATCACCAGCAAATTCAAGACTTTAGCCAGGCCGGCGGCCCCCGGCGCCGCCGAGGAATCCCGGCTCTATTACAGGCGGGCATGCCTTGCCGCTGCCGAGGAGCGATTCGACGTCGCTCTGATCTTCTGCGCCAAGGCGCTCGAGCTCGAACCGAGGGATCTCGCGACCCGTCTTCTCGTCGGAAAGATCCACGACCGCGGGCTCGCCGACGTCAGCGCGGCCGTCACCGCCTACCGGAAGGTCATCGCGCTCGCGTCCTACGATCCTCACGATCCGTACTGCTCCGCCGCGCAAGCCGCGCTCGATCAGCTCGTCCAGGCTCAATCCTACTAGCGCCTTTCGGCTACGGCCGACCTTTCTCCCTCTCTCTTACCGCGCCCGGGGTGAACGGTGAAGGACTGTCCGTCGAGGCCCTGGAGGAGCCTGCCCTTTCTGTGGTCAGCGCGCGCCATCCCCAGGGATGCAGGGGCGGCCGTCCGAGCAGGGCGGCCCTTTCGCGGCCTGGAGGATCGAGACGCCGGGCGTCCGGGTCGATCGTCCAGCCCGGCCCGCTGACCAGCGCGGGCGCTGCGCCGCCCAGGTCGAGGGCGAAGAGAATCCCTCCGATCCCTTCGGGGCTCTCGGCCAGGATCGCGACGGAATTGCGTCCGGCGCGCAGCAGCGACGTGACGTCCACCGCCTGCGCCGGGTCTCCGGGCCGCTGACCTCCCAGCGCGGCTCGCACGCCGTTGATCGACAACTCGTAGCGCCGGTCGACGAAAATGCGCGCGACGGCCCGTCGGGGGACCGCCGCCAGAGAGATCGCGGAGAGAGCCGTGAAGCGCGCCGGTTGCCGCTCGGGGCTCGAGGAGAACCAGATCCAGTGCGCCCCGGCAAATCCGGCACGGCGCTCCCGAGCCGTTCGAAGGAGCGAGAGCCCGCCGTGCGAAAGGAGCGCGAGAATGAGGACTGCGAGGAAGCCTGGGGCGACGCGGCGCCAGGAAAGCGCTACGGCGCCGCTGTTCGAGGAGCTCAGTTGACCCAAGGCGCGCCAGAGAATACACTCTTCTTCCCGACGTGATGACGATCGTCGGATTGATCCCCGCCCGGTTCGCCTCGGTCCGTTTTCCGGCCAAACCCCTCGCTCTCCTTGCAGGTAAACCCATGGTCGTTCATGTGCTCGACGCGGCTCGCTCGGCCACACGGCTCAACCGCGTTGCGGTGGCGACGGACGACGAGCGCATCGCGGCCGCGGTGCGGAAAGCGGGAGGGGAAGCGGTCCTGACGTCCCCCGAATGCGCGAGCGGGACCGACAGGCTCGCGGAGGCGGCGCGCGCGATTCCGGCCGACGTCTACGTGAACATCCAAGGGGACGAGCCGCTCATGTCGTCCGCGAACATCGACGCCGCCGTCGATGCCCTGACCGCCTCGGCCGAGCGTGAGATCGCTTCGGTGTGGGTGCCGCTTCCCCCGGCGGAGAGCGTCGATCCGAATTCGGTCAAAGTGGTCGTCGCCTCGGACGGCCGCGCCCTCTACTTCTCGCGAGCGCCCATTCCGTTTCCCCGCGCAGGCGACCCGGAATACCGGAAGCACCTGGGGCTCTATGCTTACAGGGCGGAGACCCTGCAGAAGATCGCGCGTCTGCCCCCTTCCCCGCTCGAGCGCCTCGAGTCGCTCGAGCAGCTGCGGTGGCTCGAGGCGGGTTACGCGATCTGGATGGGAAAGGCGGCTTCGGACTCGATCGGCGTGGATACCCCCGAGGATCTCGAGAAGGCGGAGGAGTGGATGAGAGCAAGACTGGAGGCTTCGGCATGAGCAAGTACGTCTTCGTGACCGGCGGCGTGGTTTCGTCCCTCGGGAAGGGCATCGCCGCTTCCTCCATCGGAGCGCTCCTCGAAGCGCGCGGCTATTCCGTGGCGCTGGCGAAGTTCGACCCGTACATCAACGTCGATCCGGGCACGATGTCCCCGTTTCAGCATGGCGAGGTGTACGTCACGGACGATGGAGCGGAGACCGACCTCGACCTCGGCCACTACGAGCGCTTCACCACGACGACCTCCTCCCGTGCGAACAACACGACCGCCGGGCGCATCTATCTTTCGGTCATCGAACGGGAACGCCGGGGCGACTACCTCGGCAAGACGGTGCAGGTGATCCCGCACATCACCGACGAGATCAAGGAAGCGATCCGGCACGTCGGCGTCAACGCGGACGTGATCTTGATCGAGATCGGCGGCACGGTCGGCGACATCGAGTCGCTCCCGTTTCTGGAAGCCATCCGGCAGATCCGGCAGGAAGCGGGACGCGGCAATGCGATCAACGTGCACCTGACCCTCGTTCCGTATATCAAGGCCTCGGACGAGTTGAAGACGAAGCCGACGCAACATTCGGTCAAGGAATTGCTCTCGATCGGGATCCAGCCGGACGTCCTGCTCTGTCGCACCGACCGGTCGCTCCCGGACGAGGTGAAGAAGAAGATCGCGCTCTTCTGCAACGTGCCCGTCGAGGCCGTCATCAACGCGAAAGACGTTCCCTCCATTTACGAGGTCCCGCTGCAGTTTGCGGCCGAGGGCCTGGACGAGATCCTCCTCGACCTGCTGCATCTCCCGCACTACGACCGCGATCTCATGAAGTGGGAAAACCTGGTCAACCGGATCAAGAACCCCGCGGGAGAAGTGGACGTCGCGGTCGTTGGCAAGTACGTCGAGTACAGCGACTCGTACAAGTCCCTTAACGAGGCGCTGGCGCACGGCGGGATCGCGAACAACGTGAAGGTGCGTCTGCATTACGTCGACGCCGAGAGCCTCGAGAACGATACCTACCCCGAGACGCTGGTCAGCGCGGACGCGATCCTGGTGCCGGGCGGGTTCGGGCGGCGGGGGGTCGAAGGGATGCTCAAGGCGATTCGGTACGCCCGCGAGAAGAAGGTGCCGTTCTTCGGAATCTGCCTCGGATTGCAGACGGCGGTGATCGAATACGCGAGGAACGTCGCGGGCCTCGAGGGAGCCAACTCGACCGAGTTCGACGACGACCCGAAACACAAGGTGATCTTCAAGCTCCGCGACCTGATCGGAGTCGAAGCGCTCGGGGGCACCATGCGCCTCGGGAAATATCCCTGCGAGCTCATTCCCGGCTCCTACGCCGCGCGGGCGTACGGCGAGAGCCTGATCTCCGAGAGGCACCGCCACCGCTACGAGGTCAACCAGGAGTACCTGCCGGCGCTGCGCGAAGCCGGTCTTTCCTTCACCGGGATGTCCCCGGACCGGAAATTCGTCGAGATCATCGAGCTGCGGGAGGACCACCCGTGGTTCCTCGGCTGTCAGTTCCACCCGGAGCTGAAGTCGAAGCCATTCGCGTGTCATCCGCTCTTCAAGGACTTCATCCGGGCGGCGCGCGCGCACCGCGGCGCCCGCGAAGAAAGCCGCGCCGCGGACGCGGAACGCAGCGCGCCGGCGCCGGTCCGGGTCCGCGAGGAAATCTCCTGACGCCGGCGGTCCGGAGAATCGAGATCGCGCCGGGTTACGCGATCGGAGGAGAAAGCGGCGGCTCGGAGCCGCCGCTCTTCTTTGCGGGTCCCTGCGTCATCGAGTCCCGCGAACATGCCGTCGCGATGGGGCGGAAGCTCGCCGACATCGCACGCGAGACCGGCGCCCGCATCGTCTACAAGTCGTCCTTCGACAAGGCGAACCGCTCTTCGAAGGATTCGTTTCGCGGCCCCGGCCTCGCCGAGGGCCTCGACATCCTCGCGGAAGTGAAGGCGAAGACCGGGCTTCCCCTGATCTCCGACATCCACCTGCCGGAACAGGCGGAGGCCGCGGCGCGGGTCCTGGACGTCCTACAGATCCCGGCGTTTCTGAGCCGCCAGACGGACCTGCTGGTGGCCGCGGCGCGGACCGGCAAGCCGATCAACGTGAAAAAAGGCCAGTTCATGGCCCCGGACGACATGGGACAGGTCGTGGAAAAGTGTCGCGCCGCGGGCAACGAGAACGTGCTCCTCTGCGAACGAGGGACGTCGTTCGGGTATCACAACCTGATCGTCGACATGCGCTCCTTCCCGATCCTGCGGGCGCTAGGAGTCCCGGTCGTCTACGACGTCACGCACTCACTCCAGCTTCCAGGAGGAGGGAAGGAAACCGGGGGGCTCAAACAGTACGCTCCCGTGCTGGCGCGCGCCGCAGCGGCGACGGGGTTCGTCGACGGCTATTTCCTGGAAGTCCACGACCACCCGGACGCGGCCCTGTCGGACCGC
>JBBROA010000017.1:0-49269 GCA_038229875.1 Thermoanaerobaculia bacterium
CAGAAATTTTCGAAACGCGACGATCGTGCCGAACGTGAAGACGAGCGAGTAAAGATCCTCCCGGATGAAACGCGAGAAATAGGCGAAATGCGGTGAGAGGAGGACGAGCAGCGCGTACGCGGCGGCGGTCTCGAATCCGAACCAGGCTGCGAGCGGGATCGCGAAGAGCGCGAGCCCCACTCCGAAAACGGCCGGGAGGAACCTCGCGGTGAAGTTTGTTGCTCCCGCGATCTTGTACACGAGCGCGTTCGCGTAATACAGAAACGGACCGTGGTACGCGGGGTCGTAACGCCACGTGCCGTCGCGCGAGAGCGTGTAGGACTGAAAGGCGTGGATCGACTCGTCGTGGTGCAGCGGGCGGTCGCCCAGAAACGCAAACCGCGAGACGAGGAGCAGCGCAGCAAAGACGAGATACGCGAGCCGCCGCCGGCTCGAAGACGGAGCGCGGGCGGCGGGGATCTCGACCGGCGGCGCGGACGCCATGCCGGCGGTCGCTTCACCGCCGGCCGGCGAGGGGCTCTGATCCACCGTGGCTTACTTCTCGAGCCGGATGCGGGTGATGGTGTTCGCGTCGGTGTTGACGACGTACAGGATGCGGTTCTTCCGGTCTACGGCGAGCCCTCGGGGGCGCAACAGTTTCTTGCCGTCGTCATCCGCGGTCCACCGGTGCATCTCGTGTCCGGTTCGGTCGAGGTGGACCACCGCATTGGCGACGGAATCCGAGACGAACAGCGTCTCGTCGCGGTCGGCGTCGATGTAGGGCTCCGCGTTCGGGCCCCAGCCGGCGAACTTCCAGCGCGACTTGAATCCACCCTGGGAGTTCAAGACCTGGACTCGCCCGTTGCCCGCGTCCGCGACGTAGACGTCGCCGGAGGGACCGATCGCGATCCCGATCGGGGCGGAGAACTCCTCCGGCCCGGGTCCCTGCTTTCCGATCGAGCGCGGGTTTCCGAGATCCGCTCCGCAGAGGACCAGCCGGCCGTTCCCGGTGTCGGTGATCCAGACCTGGCCGTCGGTTCCGACCGCCACGTCGTGCGGGTTGTAGAGCCCCGCGGAGCTCTTGCCCTTCCACTGGCCGGCCTGCGAGAAGACCTCGACGCCGGTGTTGTAGGTGTCCGCGACGTAGACATTGTCGCCATGGATCGCGATTCCGGAAGGGTCCTTCATCGCGTACTCGCCCGTTCCGCGTCCGCCCCACCCGCCGAGTGGTCCGCCCGCCGCATCGAAGACGCGCAGAGCGGAGCTGCCCTGATCGACGACCCAGAGGCGCCCCTTCTCATCGAAGCTGGCGTCGCTCGGCGACTTCAAGGCCCCCCATGGCGCCTGGTTGGCCGCCGCGGCCGCCTGGATCGAGGGGCCCGGAGCCACCGGCTGTTCCGTCGGCTTGACCGGCGCGCCGGCTGCCGCGTCGCCCGTTCCGGGAGCGGCCGCCGCCCCGGTCTTTTCTTTCTTGCCGCACGAAACGGGTAAGAGCAAAAGCAGAAACAGAAGCCCGGGCGCGAAAACGGCGGCCGCCATCCGGAGGACCGGCGTGCGTTCCCGTGTCCCGCGCGGATCCGAAGATGTGCGCGATGTCATGAGTCTCCTTATCTGAAAAGCTCCGATTGTCCTCATAACGTAAGAGATACGGGTGCCGTTGTCCAGCAGAGCGAGCTGTTTAGTCGCAGAAGCGGGGCAGTTCCGGCGATTGCCACACCACGAGGCGCGTGGTCCCGGCCTGGTTCCGCGCCGGGCATGGCACCTTCCCCGCCCGGCGAAGCAGATCCTCGAGGGCGGCGCGGACTCGAGCAGGAAGCTCCGGCCGGACGACGACGAGCGCCGCGGGGGCGGAGACGCGCGCGAGCCCGCCGTCGGGAAGGTCGCCCTCGACGAGCTTCACGTCGGAGAGGGGCGGGAGACGATACACCTCGCGGAGGGAATCGAACCCGTACGCGACGCTCCACTGGTCCGTGAGAAACAGGAAGTGGCGCTCGCGGTCGGGCGCAAGGTCCCGGGCTTTCTGCGCCGTCCTGTTGAACACCGCTTCGATCCCCTGGTACTGCAGGGCCATCCGGGGGGGCGAGACCACGTACGCCTGCACGACGTTCGCGGCGAGCGCGGCCGTCAGCACGCCTGCCGCCGCCGCGGTGCGCCCGCTCGCGGAAACGCCGGAGGCGGCGAGCCGCTCGAGGAGCCACGACAGCCCGATGGCCGCGGCGAGCGCGAATCCCGGCAGGAGGATGAACATGCGCGTGGTCGGAGGAGAGTCGGATCCGTGAGAGGCGGAGAGCACGAGAACCGCCGCGGCCCCCCCGATGCAGAAGCGGGCGAACGGGTCTCGCAGCCCCCGGCGCAGCACGACCGCCGCGCCGAGCGCGATGAGCCCGGCCGAGAGGGGGTCCTGATAGGAAATCCCGACGAAGTGGCTCTCGCCGGGTTTGAAGAGTGGCGAGAACGCCCCGTAGAAGACGTTGCGGGCGAAGTGGAGCGCGGGCGGCATTCGGGTATCGGCAAAGTCCGGGTTTCCGTAGAAGACCCCGGGCAGCTTCGACAAGAAGAACTGCGGCTGCAGGAGGAGCGGAAAAACGGCGAGGAGAAATCCGGCGGCGGCATTGGCCCACCGGATGACGGCATCCCTCGATCGGGGCGGATCGTAGATCGCGAGAAGCAGCACCGGCAGCGGAAGGCAGTACAGCGCCGCCGGATACACGTAGCAGCAGGCGGCGGCGGCGAGGCCGGCACACGCGAAGGCGACGGTCCGCCGCGTGCGGACCGCCCAGGCGGTCGCGGAGAGCAGGAGCGCGACCGTGAAGTGCGCCTGGAGGTTCGGGTATCCGATTTTCGTAAACGACATCAGATACTCGGAAACCGCGAGGAAGAAGCACGCGAACGCCGCCACGCGGCGGCCGGCGAACGTCCGGAAAAAAGAGAAGTAGAACGGAAGAGCCAGCGCCGAGAGATACAGGCTGCTCAGCTTCCAGCCGAAGTTGTCGGGCCCCCCCACGATCATTCCGGCCGCCTGGACGAGCGACGTCAGATATGTGAACTGCCCGTACACCCCGTCCATCGCGAAGAGCCGGGACGCGGCATCGCCCGCGATCGGGTTTCGCGCGATTTCGACGGCCATCTCGCGGAAGGCGTACTCGTCTCCCACGAGCGTGTACCACCAGGAGTCGAGCCACAGCCCGCGCAGCACGAGCGCTAAGGGGATCATCCAGACCCACGGGGAAAGCTGCCGGCGCCGCCGGACCGCAAGCGCGGCCGAGAAGCAGAGGAGGATCGCAGCCATCCAGGGAAATCCCCGTCCTCGGATAAACGCCGCGATCCCGATCAGGACGGCGGCCTGGAGACCAGCGCTCGCGAGAAGACCCGGGACTTTGCATTTCCAGAGCCTCCGCAGCGCTCTGTGTCCGACGTCGCGGCAGAGGCTTCCGGCGGCGTATCCCGCGAGCGCGGCGACCAGCTCTGCTCCCGGCGGATGGTGGAAGAACGCGGCACGGACGAGGATCACGAAGCAGGCGATCGCCGAAAGGAGGGCGAGGGACTGCCCGGCGATGGCGCCCTGTCCGGGTGGCCGCCGCCGCCGCCGCGCGCGAGGAGGACCCGGGAACCACGGAGCGGGGTCTCTCCGGCGCAGCACGAAGAGCAGCAGCAGCGCCGCGTCGGCGGCGAGGACGAGCGTGAACCAGGAGGGCCAGTCGAGCCCCGAGAAGAACGGCAGCAACCGCCACACGGCGTCGAACCGGCCGGTGTCGGCCTTGCCTGCCCACAGGAACCAGACGACGAGGGCCGGCGGAATCGCCGCGAGCGCGATCGCTCCGAAGAGACTCGCGCTTCGCCGCAGTGATCGCAGCAACGGCGGTGACCGCCGCGCCCGATCAGCTTCCGCGCCCCGAGGGGTCTCGCGCGGAGAGAGCGTGGCGCTACTTCCCGCCGAGGCGGATCCGCGCGATCGCGCTCGAATCGGTGTCGGCGACGAAGAGGATCCGGTTCTTCCGGTCCACGGCGACTCCGGTCGGCCGAAGGAACTTCTTTTGCGCGTCATCCGCGGTCCACCGGCGGAGCTCGCGGCCGCGGCGGTCGAGCTGCACGACCGCACGGCCGACGGGGTCGCTGACGTAGAGCGATCCGTCGGCGTCCACGTCCACGTACGCCTCGGCGTTTACGCCCCAACCTGGAAACTTCCAGCTCGACTTGAATGCGCCCGAGGCGTTGAGGACCTGGATGCGCCCGTTTCCGGTGTCGGTGACGTACACCTCGCCGGACGGACCGGCCGCCACGGCGACCGGTGAGGCGAACTGCTCGGGACCCGCGCCCGACCTGCCGACCGCGTGCGGCTCGGTGAGGTCGGCATTGCAGATGAGAACCCGGTTGTTGCCGGTGTCGGCAATGTAGACGGTCCCGGTCGGCCCGACGGCGATTCCGTGGGCGCCATAGAGATCCGCGGAGAGCTTTCCGAGGAACCGCCCGGCCGGGTCGAACCGTTCGACGCCCGTGCGCCACGTGTCGGAGACGTAGACGTCGTTGCCCCGGACCGCGATTCCGGACGGATCCTTCATCCCCCAGGTGCCTTCGCCGTGGCCGCCCCAGCCCCCGTAGAGGGCCCCCGCCGCGTCGAACACACGCACCGCGGCGTTGCCGAAGTCCGCCACCCAGACCCTGCCCCTCTCGTCGACCGCGATGCCGCGCGGAAACTTCAGGGACGTAAACGGTCCCGCGCCGGCGGAGGGTTTTTCGGAGAAGCGGGGCGAGAGGTCGGCCACGGCGGTGGGCGAGGGAGCGGCCGCGGACGAAGTCCCGCCCGCTCCCGTTTTCTTCTCCGCGGGTCCGCAGCCGCACGCCGCGGCCGCGAGCAGGCAGAGGACAGCGCCCGCCACGCGCGATCCGCCGTGTCTGAATGCCTCGTGAGTCATCGGCTCTTCCTTTCGCTCAGGGGCAGCGTCGTGACCGAAGAATTTCCCGCGTTGACGACATAGAGAATACGGGCGCGGGGGCTGATCGCCAGTCCCATCGGCCGCGAGAAGGACTTGCCCGACGAGTCCCCGACGATCCGCCGCAAGAGGTTTCCGTCGAGCGAGAATTCGAGCACCGCGTTGCCGGGAGGGTCGCTGGCGTAAACCGAGGTCTCCGAGATCGCGAGCTGCGGCTCGGCGCCGTCGCCCCAGCCGGCCACGGGAAACGCGCCCGTGATTCGGCCGTCCGGCTCGATGGTCTGGATCCGGCGGTTCGCCGTGTCGGCAACGTAAACGCGGCCGGCCGGAGAGACCGCGATCCCGATCGGGCCCGAGAACTGACCCGCGCCGGAACCCTTCTGTCCGATCACTTTGCCGCCCGTCAGATCCGCCGCATAGACCATCACCCGATGGTTGCCGGTGTCGGTGACCCAAACGCGCCCGTCCGGCGCGACCGCGACCCCCCGGGGACCGTAGAGCTCCGAGACCGAAGCGATCCATTTGCCGGTCAGGTCGAATCGCTCGATCCGGCCGTTCCAGGTGTCCGCGACGTACAGGTCTTCTCCGCGCGCCGCGACCGCGCAGAGCTCGCGGAATCCGTGCTGACCGGTTCCGCGTCCGCCCCAACCGCCGAGAAATCCCCCGCGCGCGTCGAACACCCGCAGCCTCGAGTGGCCGAAGTCCGCGATCCAGACGCGCTCCTGCGAATCGACGGCGGCCCCGCGGGGCTCCTTCAGCCGCTCCCAGGGAGCCGAGCCTTCCGCCGCGCTCTGCGCGATCTCGGGACTCTCTTCCGGCTCGACGTCGGGAGCGGCGGCCGCGTTCGCCGCCTCCGCCGCCGGAACGGGCAGAGTCTCGCGCTCGGGCGCGACGACGTCCTGCGAATCGCCGCCGACGACTCGGTACACGGCCGCTTCGGGATTTTCGTAGGCGACCTGGAAGAGGTCCTTCCCGGTGCGGAATTTCGCGATCCCCGCCGCGGCGTAGGTCTTGCGCTCCAGCGCTCCGACATAGACGTATCCGACGTGGTAGCGCCGGAGCAGACCCTCGACGGCCGCGGCCTTCGGATTCGAATAGATCTCCTGCACCGCCGCGCGCCGGGCCTCCACCTGCGCAGGAGGGTTACCGCGTTGCTGCACGTGGTAGTCCCAGCCGAGGACCGTGGGCAGTCCGGTCAACATGGAAATCCGGCCGAACTCCTGGTACGAGGGGCCCTGCGCTTCGAGCACGACGGGCGTGCCGCGGATAGTCCGGCGCAGCCACTCGACCGCGCGGTATTCGCCCGGATGCCAGCGTTCGCGATACGCGAGGCCGTCGAGCGTCGGCGCCGACCCGCGGACGCCGTCGGGAAGAGACGTCCGGTTGGCGGTCAGGGCCGCCGCGGCCCCGGACGCCGACGTGAAAACCGCGGCGGCGAAGATCAGGACCGCGAGGGCCTTCAGCGCGCGCGGCCAGGAGGCGAACGCCCCCGGCCGGTCGGAAGATCCGAAGACCAGCACCGCGCAGCCGACCGCGAACAGCAGCCAGGCTTCCAGGTACAGCTTGAAGTACGTGTTCATCCGGTCGTAGATGTAGAAGCGCTGCGTGAAGAGGATCAGGAAAAACCCCGTGGCGAGAAAGCCGCAGGCGAGCCGGTCTTCGGGTGCTCGCACGAAGAAGATCGCGGCGAGGAGGAACAGGAGGATGCCGGTCACGCAGAACGCGTCGGGCAGGCGGAGCGCGAGCGCGGTTAAGAGCGAGAACGCGAGAAGCGCGACTATGCCGCGGAAGAGCCGCTCGCGCCGGCCGGGCGCGCCTCGCCGCACCGCGGTGACGAGCCACCATGCGACCGCCAGAAAGACGAAGACGCCGAACACGGTCAGGATGTCGATTCCCTTCGCGCCGGGACCGTCGTTCCTCCCGTGTCCCGGAGCGCCGCCGCCGCGAACCCAGAGAGGCAGCACGAGGGCAAGAGCCGTCGATGCGGACACAGCGAACGCGAGAACGGCGCGGCCGACACCTTTGAGCGAGAGTCCGCCGTTCGAGAAAGCCACCGCCGCCGCGATCAGGACCAGGAGTCCCCCGAGCAGCGGGACGTCCCACGCGTTCGTCAGCGCCTGGGCGGCGACGGCCGCGCCGAGGGCCGCCGCGGATCCCGCGATCGCGACGACGCGGGTTTCCGGGAGCGCCCCGCGCCGCAGCAGGGCGAGGGCGCAGGTTGCGACCAGCAGGAACAGCGGGATCGCGAAGACGTGCGCGTGGAGATCCGCGAACGTGAAGCTCCAGAACGGGTACTCGTTGATCGTGTCGCGGACGACGCGCGACGTGGCCCAGAAGTAATGCCAGTCGAGGTGGCGCGTTTCGCCGCGCGCCGGCTGGTTGACGATCCACTCGCGAAGCCCCGCGAGGTTCCCGAAAAATGCCACGAACGCCGCGGCCGCCACGCCGGCACGCCGCCGTCCGGTCCAGTTGCGCGCGAGCGAGAAGGCGCCCGCCACCGACGCGCCTCCGAGCAATCCGAACGCGAGGTTGAAGGTGAACCGGGTCGAGAGGCCCGTCAGCATCGTCAGCAGCGCGACCATCTCGTGCCCGAACGTGTAATAGCCGAGAGGGGCGCCCGCGAACCAGGGGTCTGAGGCGGGGAGCACGGGCGTGCGCACGAGGATGTTCAGGATGGAGAAGTCCATCGGCTTCTCGCCCCAGAAGATCTCGGGGTTGAACGCGCGCAGTCCGGCGAAGACGGCGAATCCGACGGCAAATGCCGCTTCCGCCTCCACGAGTTTCCGGACGTTGCCGCGCCAGAAGGCCAGGACCGCGCGGCCGCGGAGGGCCAGAGCGGCGGCGGACAGGGCCGTCAGGAACACGAGGGCCCAGACCACGGCCGGACGCCCGTTGCCGAGGAGGCGGGACTGGACGAGCACGGTCAGGGACCACGTCGAGACCACGAGCCCGACGATCCGCGCGACGCCCGCGCCGCGGTCGGGCAGGGCGCCGAAGACGACCGTCACGAGCGGCAGCGCCAGAAGTCCTACGAGAGCGGAGGCGAGATAGAAGAGGATCGCCGCGCCCCACGATCCAGCCGCGCGTTCGGCAGAGGAGACCCGTTCGGCCGCGGCCTGGCGCGAGGGAACGAGCGACTCCGAGATCGGCCGCTTGCCCCGCGGAGCCTTCTCCCAGTCCCAGATCGTCGGCGGCGTCGTTGGCATCGCGGCGAGCAGGATCGCGCGGGCGCGCGCGGGCGAGAACGCAGCCGTCTTCTTAAACAGCAGTACGCGGGGATGGTCGTAAACCGTGAACTGTTCCTCCGCCCGGTCGTCGGCGAATCGAAGCGGGCCGAACGACGGGTAGGAAGTGAAGTCCGCGGCGCGCTCGAAACCGAGCCGTCCCTCGAAGAGCGCGCGGTAGTACGCCGTCGTCATCGGGAACACGCTCGGAAGGCGCGTGATGTTTCCGTAAACGCGATTGCTCGTGATCGCGAGCCAGTCGGTCTTCTGGAGCGTCGCGACGACGGCGTCGGCCTTCGCCGGGTTGTCCGGGCCCCAGAGGTCCATCGCCGGCCCTTCGTAGCGGTTCGCGTCGTATCCCGGCAGGGGAAGAGGGATCGCGTCGTCCCAGGACTCCGACGAGAACCGGGCGGGCGGCGGCACGTGCTCGTAGATCCAGCGCGACGCCGCGACGCGCGTGTGCGGGCGGCGGTACACCGACGAGAAGGCGATGCCGGCGAGCACCGTCCCGAGCACCACGAGGGCGGGAAGCATTCGCGTGAGCCTCGAGGCCGAGGCGCGGCGCGCAAACCCGAAGAGGTACAGGGCCGTGACGACCGCGAAGACCGGATACGCCGGGTAGAAATAGCGGATCGACTTCGAAAGCGTCAGCGAGTGGTACGCGCAGACGACGGCCGCGTACAGGAGCAGCGGCAGGAGCGCGCGGCGGCCCCGGCGCCACGAGGTCAGAACAGCGGCGGCGAACGTGACGAGGGCCGCGATCCCGAAGAACGGACCGGCGCCCCAGAAGACGAAGTTCTTCAGCGGAAAGAGCACCGTGCGCCCCGCCCACTGGAGCGCGGGAGGGAATCCGGCGACGCTCTTGGACAGAGCCATCAGCGCCTGCATGTCGCGGATGTAGCGCGGGTCGAGCTTCCAGCCCGCGAATCCGTACGGGAGGGCGAGGCGGATCGCGGCGTACGCGGCGGCCGCCGCGAGCAGGCTCCGCAGGACCACCCGGAGCGCGGCGCGCGGTATGGCGCTCCCGGAACCGGCGGCCTCCACCAGCAGGGCGACGCCGACCGCGCCGAGAAGCGCGAGCGCCGTAACCTTGCAGGCGACGGCGAGGCCGACCGCAATCCCCGTCGCGGCGACGCCGCCCCACGAGGAACGGCCCTGCGCGATCCGCACCGAACCGAGAAGAGCCGCCGCGACGAAGGTGGTCAGAAAGCTGTCGACGGTCCAGAAGTGCGCGAGCTGGATGCCGAGCGGGCAGAACGCGATGAGCGCCGCGGCACCGAGCGCTGCGCGCCTCCTCCCGAACCGGCGCGCGATCAGATAGGTCAGCCAGACGGTGGCGAGGTCGAAGAGCGCCGACAGCGCCCGGCCGACGAGATAGGCACCGTCGTAGCCCGGCCTGTGGATGAGCTTTGCGACCGCCTTCGTC
Source organism: Thermoanaerobaculia bacterium (assembly GCA_038229875.1). Taxonomy (GTDB): domain Bacteria; phylum Acidobacteriota; class Thermoanaerobaculia; order UBA5066; family Gp7-AA6; genus JALYUA01. Next base: position 9,561 of record JBBROA010000017.1, read on the forward strand.
AGAAAGAGCGGGAGCGTGCCGTAGACGAACGAGTCGTGCTTCCGGTTGTAGGGGTTGAGCGGCGAGGTCGCGGAATCGAAGTACTGCCGGACGCTCTTCGGGAACTCGAGGTTTTCCTCGACCATCGAGATGTGACGCTCGTCGGGATGGAGATGGTGCGCTTCGTCCCACGCGAGGCCCACGAACCGCAGCAGTGCTCCCGCGACGAGGATCGCGAGGAAGATCGCGCGGCCGCGCCGACGATCTCGCGCGGCGCCGGCCGGGTTCTCGGCGTCCGGGGGCGTCAAGCTTCGAGGCGCCGGTTCGCGGCGAAAAGAAACCCCAGGTTCGCGTGCGCCGGGTTCGGCCGGGTCCGCACGGAGAACCCCCGCGCCTCCAGAAACGGGATGAGCTCCTCGTGGGAATGTGCGGTGATGCCGTCGTGAAATTCCATCGCGATGTTCCGCACCCGGGAGAGCGCCGCCTCGCTGGCGCCGAACAGGATGTCGTACTCGCCCCCCTCGCAGTCGATCTTCAGGAGATCGCAGACCGTGATGCCGGAGCGGTCGAACGCGGCGTCCAGGCTGATCGAGGGCACGCGCAGCGCGCCCCCCGTCTCGGCGGTCGCCGTCTGCGCGGTGCGGTGCTGCCCCTCGAGCCCCGTCTTCGTGTACAGGAGCAGCTCGCCGGGCTTGCCGGCGATCGCCTCGGGAAACGCGGTCACGTTCGAGAGTCCGTTCAGGCGCAGGTTCTCTTCGAGGAGCGCGAAGGACTCCGGGAGCGGCTCGAACGCGAAGACCCGCGAGCTGGCGCTGCGCCGCGCCACGCAGATCGCAAAGTCACCGGAGCCTGCGCCGATGTCGACCACCGTCCAGCCGTCCTCGACCGCCACGGCCCCGCGCTCGTAGTCGCGGTCGAGGCACGTCTCCTTGATGATCCAGACGTCCATCCGCCCGCGCACCCGGAAGCGGCTGCCGTCGAAGAGCTCCAGGGTGACCGGGCGCCGGACCGGCAGCCCCGCGAAAATCGCGAGCACCGCCGGCCAGTTGCGGATGCGCAGGAGGAGCGTCGGGATAGAAGACAGGTAGTACCGCCAGCGGGAAAAGAGAAGTGCCCGTTCGCGCTCCGCGAGCGCGAGCGCCTGGGCGGAAGCGGTCAACGGGAGATCCTCGGGGGAAGACGTCTGGGCCGCTGAATCATGAGCGCGAGCTGATTTCATTGTAACGGAGGAGGTCGGGCGCCGCCTCGCGGGCGTCCACGGCACGGCGATAGACGTCTTCGTACTCGCCGATCGTTCTCTCGAGCGAGAACCACGCTTGCGCTGCCGGCGCCTTCCCGCGGTAACGGGCCGGCGACTCGAGCACGGAGAGCAGCGCGGCGGAAAGCGACGCGGGATCATTGGGCCGGGCGAGCTCGCCCATGCCGGTGCGGAGGACGGGCTGCCGCACGCCCGGGATGTCCGACGCGACCGCGGGAACGCCGCGCAGCATCGCCTCCATCTGAACCATCCCGAAAGACTCGGTGCTGTTCGTCGAAGGCAGCGCGATGACGTCGGCGAGATCGAAAAGTCCGTCCATGTCTTCGGGCGCGACCAGCCCCGGCATCAGGACGCCGGAGCCGCGGTCGTCCGCGAGCCGGGCGAGCTCCCGGCCCACGCTCTCGCCGGGGACGCGGTCCTTCTCACCCGCCAACACCAGCACGGACTCTGGAAATCGTTCCCGCACGGTGGCGAAGGCGCGGAGAAGGTCGGGCAACCCCTTCTCCGCGGCGAACCTGCCGGCGAACAGGATCACGGGCGCGGTCCGGATTCCCCAGCGCTGCCGGAGCGCGGCCGCGCCCGCCCCGTTTCCGGGTGAAGGAGAGGGAGGGGGCGGCGCGATCTCGACAAACCGGTCGATCCGCGAAGCGATCGCCGGGACGCTCTCCGCGTAATCGCGCGTCGAGTGGACGATCACGGCCGCCCGCCGGAGCGCGTAGTTCTGCGAGATCCGGGCGCCGCGCTCGAGAAGACCGCCGAGGAGACCGGGCGGAAGGCGCAGGTCGCAGTGATAGGTGACCACGAGGGGAGCTCCTCTGCGTCGCGCGAGTTTCGCGAGCGGCACCGCGGGAACGAGCGGCGAGTGGAGATGCAGGACGTCGGCGCCCTGGAGCTCCCGCGCGACGATCCCGGGCAGCGCGGCTGAGAACAGCGCTTTTCCGACCCGCGTCGTGACGGGCGCCCGGATGACCCGCACGCCGGCGTCCGTCTCTTCCGCGGCCGACGCCGGGGCGTGACGGTGCGTCACGACGGTCACGGCGTGATCGCGCGCGGCGAGCCCGCGCGCCAGCCGCTCCGCATAGACCGAGAGCCCAGACACGTTCGGCCGGTAGTAGTCGAGAGCCATTACGATCTTCATGGACCGGCGTGAACGGAGTAGACGGCTGTCGGGCCCCGCAGCTCCTGCGAGAGAAACGGATACGAGGCGATCCGGTCCGCGGAGGGATACAGCCGCCGCTCGAGGTCGCCGAGGACGACGTGCGTGACCCGGTAGCGTTTCAGGAAGACCAGCGCGATCTGCTCGTTGCCCCCCTGGTAGAACGAGCGGACCAGCGAGGCCCGGTCCCCGACCTCCTGGTCGTTGTTGCGCCACAGGCCCTCGTGGTTCGCCCAGCCGAGCACCGTCGGGATCCCCGTATGGGAGGCAATCCGGGAGTACTCGCTATAGGCGTCGCCCGACGCTTCCAGCACGACGGCGTCCTTCTTCGCGTGCCCCTCGAGCCACTGGATGGCGAGGGCATCGCCGCCGGCGCGCTGGAAGAGCGAAGGGAAGGCGTCGAGCGTGAAGCGGCCCTCGTGATTGCGCAACCGCGACAGGAGCGCGTCGGCCGGGTAGAGGAGGGCGAGGACGATCGCGGCGCCGAGCGCGAGCCGGACGGGCTTGCGGAATCGTCCTTCGGAACGCCAGGCGCGTTCCGCGAGCACCGCGGCGGCGATCGCGAGGAGCGGCCACGCCTGGTGGTAGAACTTGAAGACGGTGTTCATCCGCTGCAGCTCCTGTCCGTAGGAGTCGCGGAAGTAGACGAACTCGCAGCCCGCGACCATGGCGAGCCCGAGCAGCAAGAGGCAGCCCGCGTAGAGAGACTCGGTGTTGTCGGCGCGCAGGGCCTTCCACGCCAGACCTCCCGCGAGAAGGACGAGCGGAACGAGGACGAGGAGCGCGGGGGCGCCGGTCGCGAAGGAGGCGGCGAGCGCGGCCGCGCCGGCGAGCGCGCGGCGAAGGTCGCGGCGGCGCCGTGCCGCCTCGTCCGTCGGCGAGGGGGCGCCGCCGCCCGACATCCCGATCGCCGCGGCGAGGAGGAGAAGACCCCAGAAAAAGAGAAACTCGAGAAGTCCCGACCGCAGCGTCGCCTGCCCGAGACCGCGCGAGGGGAGCGCGTAGGACTTCGAGTACGGGAACCACAGGACGAGCGACAGGAGGACGAGGAAGGCGCCGCGGAGCGCGCCCCAGACCGCGTCCGCCGCCCCGGGGAGGCGGCCGCCGCCGGGCGCCGTTCGAAGGACGGAGACTCCGACGAGCAGGATGGCGAGCGCCGGCAGCGTCCAGTTGTTCGCGGCCCTCGCGGTCCCGGCCAGAAACGCGAGCAGAACCGGGGGCCAGACGGCCGCCACGCGGGAGCGCCAGTCTTTCGACGCCGTCGGGTCGGCCGCCGGCCGGCGCTCGAGCACCCGGTGGCCCGCGGCGAATGCGGCGATGAAGAAGGGAAACGCGAGCAGGTGCGGGTGGAGGTCCGCCTGGAAAAACGTGAAGAAGGGGAACTCGTTGATCGTGTTTCCGTTTCCGATGACGCGCGACGCGTGCCAGTAGTCGAAGCCCTTTCCAAACGGCGCTTTCCACGCGTCGAACGCGCCGGCGAGGTCTCCGGCGAACACCGTCGCCACGCCGGCCCAGATCGCCGCTCGGAGCCGCCCTGCGGACAGCCGGAAGCCGAGGCACGCGGCGGCCGCAAACGAGTAGCCGGCGAACGTGGCGATCAGGAGGTTGTAGGAGATCGTCGTCGTCACCGAGGACAGCCGCACGAGCGCCGCCGCGAGCAGGTATCCCCAGTAGTAGTAGTTGATGGTGAGGCCCGCCATCCACGGGTCCGGCGGGGGCATCGCGGGATTCCGGGACAGGGAGTTTAAGAAGGCGAGGTCCATGAACTTCTCCTGCCCGAGGATCTCCGGCAGGCACGCCCGGATCAGCAGGAAGACTGCCGCCGGGGCCCAGAAGAAGAGAGCTCCCCGCGTCTCCTCGCGCCCCCAGAGCGGGATCCTGGTGCCGGCGGCGCGCCGCGAGACGAGCCAGGACAGGATCCCGAGCACGGCCGCCGCGGCGATCAGCCCCCGGCGGTCGAACGGGATCCGGGGGAGGAGCGCGAGAGCCCATGCCCCCCAGGCGGCGAGCGCCAGTCCCGCCGGCCGCGACAGCAGCGCCGCGTCACGCCGGTTGCCGAACGCAACCCGCAGCAGGGGCAGGACGGCGAGCCCGAGGAGCTCGACCACGGCGCCCCACCGGGCAATGTCGAGCATTTCCCCTGAGTGTAACCGCTCCCCCGACCGGAGGCCCGGGGGCGGTCAAGTCGCGGGCACGCGAGGCGATAGAGGGACGAAAGAGGCGCGGGGCGCCCTCAAACGCCCGCGGCCGGAAACCGGGCAGGCAAGACCATTGCACAATGCGCGGCCATGGCTCTCACCGAATATCGAAAGAAGCGGCGGTTCAGCGTCACGTCCGAGCCCTCGGGCAAGGACAAGCCCGCACCGAAGAAGCGCGCGAAGGCGCTCGGGTACGTCATCCAGAAGCACCGCGCGTCGCAGCTCCACTACGACTTCCGCCTCGAGTGGAACGGCGTCCTCCTCTCCTGGGCGGTGCCGAAGGGCCCGTCGCTCGACCCGTCCGTGAAGCGGATGGCGATGCCCACGGAGGACCACCCGATCGAGTACGCGAAGTTCGAAGGCATCATCCCCGACGGCGAGTACGGCGGCGGCACCGTGATGATCTGGGACAACGGAACCTGGATCCCCGAAAGCCCCGACGTCGACGCCGCTCTGAAGAAGGGCGATCTCAAGTTCACGCTGCAGGGGAAGAAGCTGCACGGCTCCTGGGTCCTCGTTCGCACGCGGCCGCGGGGCGGCGACGGACGGCCGAGCTGGCTGCTGATCAAGCATCGCGACGAGTTCGCCGGCACGCGAGACATCGCGACCGAGGAGCCGCGTTCGGTGATCTCGAAGCGCATCCTGGTCGAGATCGCCCGCGACGAGGGCGGGGATCTCGAGAAGGCGGCGACGGGCGATCCGCCCGAGCTCCTCGCGAAGCTCGCGAAGAACCCGAAGCTGCTGACTCCGCCAAAGCGCGGCGGCCGTAAGTCCGTATGGAAGTCGAACCGCGCGTGACGGCGCGAGCCGCAGCCGCCGCAGGGAAACCCCGGGGGCGCCTTCGCGGCGACGGTCGGTCCCCCGCGCGAGTCCCCTTTCGTGCGACGCCGATGCTGGCGACGCTCGTCTCCGAGGCCTTTCACCGCCCCGGATGGGTGTATGAGGAGAAGTACGACGGCTACCGGATCCTGGCGTACAAGGAGGGTGGCCGCGTCACGCTCCTCTCGCGCAACGCGAAGGACAGGACCGAATCCTTCTCCGAGGTTGCGCGCGCGATCGCGACTCTTCCGGATGAAGCGATCCTTCTCGACGGCGAGGTCGTCGCGTTCGACCCCAAGCTCGTTTCCCGCTTTCAGCTGCTGCAGCAGGGCGAGGTCGCTCAGGTGTACGCCGTGTTCGACTGCCTGTACCGCGGCGGCGTCGATCTGCGGGGCGAGCCTCTTCCCGTGAGGCGGGCGGCGCTCGAAGAGGCGATCGGCCATACCGACCGACTCTTCGCGTCCCGCCGGCTGGTCGCCAACGGATTGAAAGCGTTCGAGGTTGCGAAGAAGAAGGGCTGGGAAGGCCTGGTCGCGAAAGACCCGGCCGCTCCTTACGTCTCGGGGCGAAGCACCTCCTGGCTGAAGGTGAAGGTCCACCAGGAGGAGGAGCTCGTGATCGGCGGGTACACGCCTCCCGCGGGTTCGCGCTCGCACTTCGGCGCCCTGCTGATGGGTGCGTACCGCGGGCGCGATCTGCGCTACGTCGGGAAAGTCGGCACCGGGTACACGCAGAAGCTGCTCGCGTCCCTGTACAGCGCGTTCCAGCCGTTGGTGACCGCGAAGTCCCCGTTCGTCGTCCCCCCGCGCGAGAAGGGCGCGGTGTGGCTCGCGCCAAAGCTCGTGGCCCAGGTCGCGTTCCAGGAATGGACCGCGGACGGCAAGCTCCGTCAGCCGGTCTACCTCGGACTGCGCGACGACAAGAAGCCGGAAGAGTGCGTGCTTCCGAAGGACATCCGGTGAGCCCGCGCGCTGAGAAAAACGTGGCGGCTTCGCCTGCCCGGGCACGCGCTGCTGCGAAGCCTGAGGCCCCGGCACGCGCCGCCGCATCCGGGAAACCGAAAAAGAGCGCTGCGCCAGCGAAGCCGGAGTCCGCGGCCTCTCGCGTGAAACCCGCCGGCCTCCAGATCTCCAACCCCGACAAGATCTACTGGCCCGACGAGCGCTACACGAAGCTCGACCTGATCCGCTTCTACGACCGGTTTTTCCCCGCGCTGCAGCCGTGGGTGCAGGACCGCCTGCTCTCTCTGAAGCGATGCCCGAACGGGATCATGGGCAAATGCTTTTTCCAGAAGGAGAAGCCGGAGACGATGCCGGCGGACACTCCCACGAAGCGCATCGTCCACGAGAACGGGATCCGCAACTACGTCGTCGGCGGAAAGCGCGAGACTCAGCTCGCGCTCGCGAACCTCGGTTGCATCGCTGTCCACGTGTGGGGCGCGCGGCAGCAGGAGCCCCGCAAGCCGGACTGGGTGTGCTTCGACCTCGACCCGGACTCGGGAAAATTCGCCGACGCGGCGCGCGCGGGGCTTAAGGTGAAGCAGGCGCTCGACGCCCTCGGCCTGAAGTCGTACCCGAAGACCTCCGGCAAGAAGGGCATGCACATCTTCATCCCGATCGAGGTGGGCCCCGACGCAGACGAAGCGAAGGAGTTCGCCGAGCTTCTCGGACATCGGCTCTCAGCGGCGTACCCGAAGGAGATGACGATGGAGAATCGGATCGCGGCTCGGAAAGGCCGCGTGTACCTCGACCCGTTCCGCAACGGCTTCGCGCAGACCGTCGCCGCGCCGTACTCTGTCCGGAAGTTCCCGGGCGCCCCGGTCTCGACGCCTCTCGCGTGGGACGAAGTCGATCCGAAATTGAACCCGGGCCGCTTTCACATCGGAAACTTCGAAGAGCGGCTGGCGGAAAGCGACCCCTGGAAGCACTTCTGGAAGTCGCGCCAGAAGCTCCAGCCCGCGCTCGCGGCGCTGCGCGCGCTCTAGTTCGAATTCACGGTCGGCGGAGGGTCCACCGGGCGAGACCGCCAGGGTCGCGCTGCGACCATGCCTGTTCTCTCTTCTCGACGCGGACCGCGTCCCTCTCCGGTCCGGAATTCCGAACGGGTATCGGATCAAGCAGGGAGTCGCGGCGAATCTGGACTATGCTGCCAGCCAACCCCGCGGCTTTTCCCAAAAAGGAACGTCACCCATGACCAACAAGGTGCCCGGCACGCATGCGCCGTCGGGGCCGCCCGCGCTGTCGTCCCCCAGGCAAGCTCCGTCGCGACATCCGGCCTCCGGCGCTCATGATTCGGCCCCTGTGGGTTGGATGCTCTCCCGGGCAAAGTCGAGAACCTCGACCCTGACGCTGTGCTGCGCGGTTTTCCTTCTTACCTGCGCTCTGCCGGCGCATGGGCAGTCGGCGCCCGTCAATCTTTACGCGTATGAGGGAGGACCCACCCTCGCGGTGCTGAAATTCTCGACCAATATCGAGGATCAGACGTTGCCGAGCGGGTTCCGCGTCTCTCGTACGCCGACGAACGCTTCCTTTCCGCAGGCGCTGGAAGTCACCAACGTCTACGATCAGCAGACTTTCTTCGATCGTTCGGTGTCCGTGCCGCACGTGTACACATACAAGGTCTGCGCGATTTATCCCGACACGGCAGAAGACAAGTACTGCGCATCTGCGACCGTGACCATCGCGCCGGTGGGCTCTCCCGGCGGATCCGGATCGATGCCTCAACCTGTGCCTGCGCAGAGCGGAGCGGTGCGCCCGCCTCCAACTCAGCTGCGGCTCATGCCGCTTTCAGGATCCAGCGTTTCGCTGACGTGGCAGAACCCGGTGCGTGGGACTTCCATAGAGCTCGTCCGGTCCTATTGGCTGCAATACTGGTACTTCACCGTCCCGGATGGAACGACTCGATGGAGCGATCATGGGTTGTTACCGCACACGGGCTACACGTGGACAGTCTGCGAAGGGACACGTGAGCAGACCGCGAACTGTTCGCAGGTCCCGGGCCTGACCCTCGGAGCGGACCCGGTGATCCAGGCTGCGCGCACATCACCGACGAGCGTCCGCCTGAAGTTTTTCATCGACAATCCTGTGGGAATCACCAGATTTGTTGTGACGAGAGAGAGCAGTAACGATCCGTGCCGTCAGCCTTCCATGCTCAACGGAAAGCAGGTCTGTCTGACCGGCCCGTACACGCCAAGCGGTGCGCCTCGCGTCTCGAACGACGTGACGGTCGTCGATTTGAAAAACGGCTACAACGACTTCTTTGTCGACACGGCCGCTGAGGGGCCAAGTTACTACTATGTGGCGTGCGCAACATGGGGCCTTGACCAAAGCGATGCTGTCAAGCAGTGCTCCGGTGTGGCAACGGTCGAAGGGTTGTCGGGCAAGGAGGGACAGACGCGGATGAGTGCCCGTTCGTTTCAGAACAGCGAGAGGCAGGGCATTCGGATGCCGCGGTCCGCCGCCCCCGGGTTTATTCCCCCGTCGAAGCAGAACGAAACCTTATCGAGGCGGAGTGCTGAGGCTTACAGCCCCCGGTCTTCCGTTCTCCCGCCGCGTCCCTCGGGAGCACCGGCCGAAGCCGACCCGCACCGTCTGAGCACCGGAGCGCAGGCCGCCCCGGATACTGCGCTTCTGGAAGGAGCGGAGAATCGCGACGATCCGGATGCTCTTTTCAAGGTTGGTCTCTGGCACTACGAAGGGGGACACACAGTCATCGGCTCCAGCGAGATGCGGGTTGCATTGGCTCTCGCCCAGAACCAGCACAACACCGCGGTCGCGGCGAGCATCGAGCGGAGACTGAACACGCTCGAACGCTCATCCGAACAGATAAAGGTGGTCACTCCCTCGCGTTGACGTCGAGCCACGGAGACCACAGGAAGCCAGAGGAGCGCCGGGCCGGCTCGCCGCGGCCGCGCGAGGCACGGATCGTCGTCGTCCGGGGGGTCTTGAGGAGCGAAGACCAAAGCGGACCACTGGTTCCGTGTGCTCTCTCCCCCGGAGCGTTTGAGCGCGCTTTTTGACGCGCGTAAACTACCCGGCTCCCGATTTCCTTACAACGACGGGGCGCCGGAAAAGCGGCCGCAACTGCTGATAGCGTATTTGGCTTGTCGCGGGTCGAAAGAACGTTCGCCTTTCTCGGGCGGCTCTTCGGGCCGCCGCGACTGGCGCTTCTCCTCGCTCTCTGGATCCTCGCGCTCGGCGCCTGGGGCACGATCGCCCGCACGGTGTTGCCGATCGAGCACCGCCTGACCTGGGACATCCCGCTCGAGCTGCGCGCGCCGCTTTTTGCGAAATTCGACGCGGGCTGGTACCTGTCGATCATCGAATGGGGATACGGCCCGCCTCCGAAGCCGGGACAGCCGTCCAGCCACGCGTTTTTTCCTCTGTATCCCTGGACAGCCAAGGTCCTGCACCACACGTTTGCGATGGACGGATTCCATGCCGGCATGCTGGTCACGTATCTCTGCCTTCTCCTGGCGATGCCGCTTTTTTTCCGCGAGGGAAGGGAGCGGCGCGGCGAGCCGGGCGCGTGGCGATCCGTGGTCTTCCTCCTGCTTTTTCCGACGTCCTTCTTCCTCGCGTCGATGTACGCGGAGTCGATGTTCCTTCTCTTCGCGCTGCTCGCGTTCCGGGACACGCGCGCGGGAAGGACCCGGTCGGCGGTGCTCTGGGGGATCCTGCTCGGCCTGACCCGGCCGACCGCTCTGGCGATCGCTCCCGCGCTGTTTCTCGCGGCGCTCGAGACACGCCCGGGAGGGAACCCGCGGGACCCGGAGCGCTCACCCCGGGCCCTCCTCATCGCCGCGCGCTGGCCGCGCGCGCTCCTCATTGCCGGCGCGCCGTTCCTCACGGTCTGGGCGTGGATCCTCGGTGACGGGATCGCGCACGGAGAGCCCGGTCTGTTCTTCCGGGCGGAAGCGGGATGGCGGAGGGGCGCCGGGTCGCTCTCGGGCGTCGCGGCATATTTCTCCCGCTTCGGCGACTTCGTCGCCCGCGCGGGCTGGAAGACCGAGCCGATGTACCTGCTCGACTATGCCGCCGCGCTTCTCTTCCTCGGCTTCGCGATCCGGCTCGTCTGGAAGCGCCGCTGGTCCGACGCGGCGTGGGCCGCGGGAGCGCTCGCGCTTCCGATCTCGACGGGCCTCTCCGCCGGAATGCCGCGGTATCTCTTTTCCGTTTATCCGGTGCTTTACGAGATGGACGCGGTGTTCTCAAATCGGCCTCGAGGCCGGTGGATCTGGTGGATCGCGTCCGGAGGGCTCCTTCTCTTCGCGGCGGCGCGGTTTGTCAACGCCCTCGGCGTGTCCTAGCCAGTTTTCCTCGCCGCTTCGGTGGCCTCGTCCAGGATCGACCAGATCCGGTCGAGCCAGTCCCCGTGCTCCGGCTTCATCAGCACCGAGCGCAGGCACGTCGCGGTTTGCGCTTCGCCTCGGAGCGCCTCCCCCGCGGTCCCGAAGAACCGAAGCGGCAACTCGGCGAGCGCGAGATGCAGGTTCCTCCTCGCCGCTTCCTCGAAGATCGCGCGCGACAGAGAGGAGGCCGCCGCCGCCGTGGGCGCGCGGGGGAGCCAGACCACGATGTCCAGCTCGGGCTCGAAGGCGGCGAGGAACCGCGGGTCCCGTTCGATCCGGGCCTGAAGCTCGAGCGCGGCCGCGCGCGACCGCGCGAGGTCCCGCGCGAACTCGCCGCCGGGGGACAGGGGCAGCAGGCGCATCGTCGCCCAGAGCGCCGCCGCCGCGGCGCCGGGCCTCGAGCACTCGAGGCTGATCTCTCCTAAGTGCAGCTCGGTCGACGAAAAATAAGTATAGGGCGAGTCGTGCCTGTAGAAGCGGCCGACCGAAGCGTCGCGGAACAGGATGCAGCCGCATCCGTATGGCTGGAGACCGTGCTTGTGCGGGTCGATGACGATCGAGTCCGCCTCGCCCAGCCGGTCGAACGCGCGGCGGCTGTCGGGCGCGAGGTTGTCGGTCAGGCCGAAGTAGCCGCCGTAGGCCGCGTCGGCATGCAGCCGGAACCCGTATCGCTCGCGGAGCGCGATGATTTCGGGAAGAGGATCCACCGAGCCTGTCGCGGTCGTGCCCATCGTTGCGACGACGGTCGAGACGCCGCCCTTCTGCAGCCTCCGTTCGAGCGCACCGGCGTCCATCCGCCCGCGGGAGTCCGAGGCGACGGGCTCGAATGCGAGGCCGAGCACCGCGCTGATTCTCTGATGCGTGTAGTGCGCGGACTCCGACGCGACGACGGTCCCCGGCGAAAGCTGCCTTCCGACCCAGAGCGCTTCGAGATTCGCCATGGTGCCCCCGCCGGTCAGGTGCCCGAGCGGGGCGGGCGCGTCGGGCGCTGCGGGCGCTGCCCAGCCGAACATCGCGGCGACCTGCGCGACGGCCTCCTTCTCCATCGCGGAGGTCGCGCGCCCGCCGTCGAGCGCGTGGTTGTTCGGGTTGATCCACATCGCGAGCGCGTAGGCGGTCCTCGCCACCGGATGCGGCGGCTTCAACATCTGCCCGGCGTACAGCGGGTGAAAATATGGGTAGTTGTCGCGCAGGCGCCCGGCGACTTCCAGAATGACGCGTTCGACGTCGAGCATCCGGCGAGCGCCCGCCGGCTCGGCGACGGGCAGGTCGTCGAACCCGGCTTCGAGCGCCGTGAGCGCCTCGCTCAGGATGCGAAGCGACTCGCGGTCGAGCCCGGCGGAGCGAGTGCCGGACATTTCTTTACGCCGCCGCCCCGCGCCGCGCGGCCAGGAGGTGATGCGGATGCAGGTAACCCCGGTGGGCCGGTGCGCCCGCGACGGCGAGGCCCTCGTCTTCGAGCCACCGCGCGTGGGTGTCCGGCCCGAGGAAGCGGATCCCCGTTCCGGCGGTGACGCGCAGGACCTTGACCGCGAGGAGCTCCTGCGCCTGGGCCCACAGGGCCTTCCAGCGCGGACGCCGAGAGACTTCCTTGACGAGCAGCGCTCCTCCGGGCGCGAGAGCGCGCGCTGCCTCGCGGAGAACGCGCTCCTGATCGGCCGGGTCGAGAAGGTAGAGGACGTCGACGAACAGCACGGCGTCCCACGGCCCGGGCGGGAACGCGGCGCCGCCCACCTGGAAGTCGGCCGCGGGAATTCCGAGCTCTCGCGCGCGGTCCGCCGCCCGCCGCGCCGAGGCGACCTTGTCGGGCGCGATGTCGACTCCGGCGACGTTCCGGCCCGGCGCCCGCATCGCGAGCCAGGAGGCCAGCACACCGTGGCCGGCGCCGTAGTCGAGGATCCTTCCCTCCTTCGGGACGAGCGCCGCGATCGCGGGGAACGGACAGGTGCGCCACCGCATGCGAATGTGACCGCGGACGCGCGCGGACTGACCGTCGTAGAGCGACAGCAGGGCCGGCGGGATTCGCGCGTTCAGCGCTCCCCCCACGGGAGATCGCGGTACGTCCCCAGCCGGAAGCCCGCGCGGAGGACCGCGGAACGCACTTCGGGGTCGAGCACCGCGTCGAGGTCCCCCGCCCAGTCGTAGCCCCAGTCGTATCGAGAGCGCTCGGGATCGCGCGCTTCGCCCGGGTGGAGAAGGATCTCAGCGGATGCGGCGTCAGACCGCGCCGCACGCTCAATGGCCTGCAGGAGGTGGTTGCGCGACATCTTTCCGGAGTCGTCGAACCCCTCGCAGAGGTCCGGCGCGAAGAGGCCGGCGCGCGCTGCCGCGCCGCGCAATCCGCGCGCGAGCCACCGGACAGCGAGCCCCGCCGGCCGGCGCGCGCTGCCGCCGGGGACGCGTACCGCCCGGATCCGGAAGCGTTTCGCGAGCGAGAGCACCACCTCGCGCACGCGACCGAGCAGGTGAAGATGCTGGTGCGTATCCAGATGGTCGACGGCGAGACCCGCGGCCAGGACGCGCTCGATCTGCGCCGAAAATTCGGCCTCGAGCTCGCGTGACGAAACGCGATGCGCACGCCGGAGAAACCGCTTCCATCCGGGCGGAAACTTCCCCTCGGAATCCGTCAACGTCGGGATCCGATCGGCTGACAGGAGCGGCGGGTCTTCCCCGACGGCCGCGAGATGAACGCCGACGCCGAGGCCCGCGCCGCCGGCACGCAGATCGCGGGCCGCCGTGTCGAAGTCGGAAGCGATCGCGAGCATGGAGACGCTGGTCACGATGCCCTCGCGGTGCGCGCGCAGGATCCCGCGCGACACCCCGCGGGTCAGGCCGTAGTCGTCCGCGTTGACGATGAGGAGGCGGGTCAAGGTCCCGGGACCGCGACGGGTCCCACCGGCACGTCGGCGGACGGCCGATCTGCGTCCGTCTCGGGAAGCGCCAGGACCTCCTCCGGAAGAACGCGGAGGTTGCGGATGCCGGCGGCCTGCGCCGACATTTCTCCGAGCATCGTCCGGATGACAGCAAGCGACGAAAGAGTCGAGAGGCCCCGCGTTCTCGGGAAGTAGTCGACGCCGAACTGGATGATGCGGAAGCCCAGCCGCGAGGCGCGCGCCAGGATCTCGGCGTCGATGAAGCTGCCTTCGCTCTCCAGGTGCAAGTGGTCGAAGACACGGCGCCGGAAGAGCTTGAACGCGAAGTTCACGTCGCGGATCCGGAGGCCGAAGAAAAGCCGCACCAGCAGGTTGTAGCCGTAGCTGTACAACGCGCGGACGGCACCTTCCCCGGTGCGGTCGTGCCGGTAGGCGCTCACGATGTCGGCGCGGTACATGCGGATCAGCCGGCACGCCTTCGCCGCTTCGCCCATGTCGAAAGGCAGGTCGGCGTCGGAATAGAGGATGAGCTCGTGGCGCGCCGTGTCGAGGCCGGTGCGGATCGAGCCGCCGAGCTTCCGATTCACCGCGTGATGGGCGACCCGGATGCGCGTGTCTGCGGTCGAGAGCTCGTCCGCGATCTTTCCGGTCGCGTCCGTCGAGGCGTCATCGACGATGACGATTTCCCAATCGCGGACTTCGCCCGCCTCCTGCAGCGCCTCGCACGCTTCGCGCGCCGCGGCGACGGCGTGGCGCATGCCCGTCTCCTCGTTCCACATCGGAAAAATCATCGAAATTCCGGAGAAATGGGCCATGGATGTTCAGCAAATCATATCAATCGGGCCGGGAGGGCGGGGCGGCCGGGGGTGGCGTGCCGGCCTGGTGCGGCAGGGCCGGACGATCCCGCAGGCGCATGTAGATGGTCTTCTCGACGGTCGCGTGGACCGTCCCCGCTGCGTCCACGAGGTCGATCGCGTAGACGCGGTCGATCGACCGTTCGGTCTGGAGGAGCCGGCGGATCTCGTCAGTGTCCTCGACCGGCAGAAGGAATCGTCCGAAGAGCTTCTCCCGTCCGGGTTTTCGGAAGCGGATCGAGGCAGCACGATCCCAGACGACGTATTCGGGCCCGAGCGTCTCGATCAGCATGATCATGTAGAAGGGATCGACCGCGGCGTAGAGGCTCCCCCCGAAGATCGTACCGACGTAGTTCCGCGTGCGCCAGTTGAGCGGGATGGAGATCCGGATCTCGCGGAAATCCTCGGCGAGGTACATGACGCGTCCGCCCGTGCCCCGGAACGCCGGGAACCAGTTGAAGACCCACGCGCGCCGGGGGCCCCGGAAGATTTTCCAGACGATCGAGTTCATGGAAGCGAGTCTGCACCGGGACGGCCGGCGTAGCTCAGCGAGCGGGCGTGTTTTCTCCGCCGGCTGCCGCGCCCGGCTCGTCGGGGCCGGCTCCCGCGGCCCCTTCCTTGAGACTTCGCCACATCTCGGTCCAGAAGCCAGGCGGCTCGGACCGGAGCACGAGAAAGGGCCTGGCCGAGAGGCCCACGATTTCGCGGGTCTTGTCGCCGAGCATGTAGGTCTGGATCGCTCCGCGCCTGGGCGACGAGCCGACGATCAGGAGGTCGTGCTCCCCCCGCCGCACTTCCTCCAGCACGCAGCGGACGACGTCGCCCGCGGCGAGCCGAAGCTCCGCCGTCGCACCGGCGCGCTCGAAAATCCCGACCTGCCGCCGCACGTTGCGGGCGAGGCGGGAGTTGGAGGCGAGGAACTCGCGCGGGCTCACCTCTCCTTCGCGGAGACGGTCTCCGTACATCCCGGGAAGATCGGGCGACACGTGGAAGACAGTGACGTGGATCTTCAGAGCGGCGGCGACCCGCGCGGCGAACCGGGCGCCCTCTTCGATGAACCGTTCGCCTCCGGTGCAGAACAGGGCCTTCTTCGGCGAGAACTCGCCGGGCGGTGTGACGAGCACCGGAGGAGAAAGCTCTCGTACGAGCCGCCACACCGTCGGGCCGATGCCGCCCCGGACGCCCGCCGGCCTCAGATGCGTGCCCGCGACGAGGAGCGACGCCGGCGTATCGGTCGTGTTGCGCAACGCGACTTCCAGGAGATTGCCCGTTGCGCGGACACTCTCGACCGACGGCACCCTGGCGCGCGCCTGTTCGTACGCGGCGGCGAGCGCCGACTCGAGGCCCTCGTCCTGCGCCGATCCGGCAGACACGCCGAGGATCGTCAGCGGAGCGCCGAGCGCCGAGGCGATCTCTACCGCGGCGCGGGCCGCGCTTTCCCCCGGAGCGGAGGCGTCGACCAGAGCGAGGATCCTTTCCGGTCCGCTTCGGCTCACAGCTTCACAGCTTCACAGCTTCACAGCTTCACCATCCCCTTGTGGAAGAGCTGCCAGAGGAGAAGCCCGGCCCCCAGCAGTGGGAGGGGGACGAACGCGAGGCGGATCCAGGGCCCGTGAAACTTCTCTGTCGCCGCAGCGCCAATCTGCGCGCCAACGGCGGCCCCCGTGTGCATGACGAGCGCGATCAGGATGTCGACGTTTCCCTTGATCGCGTGTGAGACGGTTCCGTATCCCGCCGAGATGATGATCTCGAAAAGGTCGGTCCCGATCGCCACATGCGTCGGCACGCCGAGGACGTAAACGAGCGAGGGCATGCGGATATATCCGGCGCCGCCGCCGAGCAGTCCCGAGAAGAACCCGCCGACGAGCCCCACCAGCAGAATCGGCCAAAGCGAAATCTTCGCGATCCCCGAGGCGGGAAGAGAGACGTACGGCGGCAGGCGCAGCGCCTGGACCTTCTTCACGACCGCGGTGAAGTGGACCCGGTCGCGCTTGATCGTCTTGATTCGTCCGGTGGCGACGAGGCGGCGCATCCGAAGGGCGCCGATGCTCTCCCAGGCCATGAACACCGAGAGGATGATCAGGATCGTCGAGAACACGCCGCCGAGCACCAGGTCGGTGAGGTTCAGGCGTTTCAACACCTGGACGAGCTGCGCGCCGAGCTCCACCCCCACCAGCGTGCCACCGACCATGATCAGCCCGAGTTTCAAGTCCACGTTGCCGAGCGCGCGGTGCTTTTTCGCCGCCACGACCGACTTGCCCATGATGTGGGCGAGGTCGGTGCCCACGACGAAGTTCATCGGCAGGCCGAGCGAGTAGAGCGCCGGTCCGGCGAGGAAAGACCCGCCGACGCCGAAAAAACCGCCGAGGATGCCCACGACGAGGCCGATCCCGATCAGCCAGGGAGAGGAGATGGTGACGCCGGAGATCGGGAAGTGCACGTCAGGCCTCGAGCTGCTCGTCGCGGCGCGCGCGCCGGAACCGTCCGACGAGAAGCGATGTCAGGAACTCGAGCAGGACTCCCTGGCCGAGCATCAGCAGGACCGACAGGATGCCGTACAGCACGCGATGGTGCTGTTCGGTCGCGAGCAGCACCGGCCGCAAGGCCCGGAGGACGACGAGCAGGTACGCCGCGACCATCACCGAATAGACGGCGATTTCGATCACGAGGATGCTCCAGGAGCCTGCCTGTTTCGGTTCGGGCTCGGCGCGCGGCATCCTCAGGGTCTCTGCAAGAAAGTCACCATCCGTCGTGGGCCCACGTGGCTTATTCTGCCGCAGATGGACGACCCGGGATACCTCGAGCTTTTGGCGTCGGGCGAGCTCGAACGGCGCGTGGAACGGCTGTACTCGCTTCTCGGCTCCTGCACCGTCTGTCCGCGCGACTGCGGAAATAACCGTCTGGCGGGAGTCCTGGCGTCCTGCGCGTCGGGCCTGCATCCGGTCGTGTCGTCGTTCACGGCGCATTTCGGGGAGGAGCCCTGCCTCTCCGGCACGCGCGGCGCCGGCAACGTCTTTTTCGGCAATTGCAATCTCCGCTGCGTTTATTGTCAGAACTGGCAGATCAGCCAGAGCTTTGCCGCCCAACGGGTTAACGAGGTCCCGGTCGAGCGTCTCGCCGGGATGCTCCTCGAGCTCCAGGAGCGGGGTTGCCACAACATCGGGTTCGTTTCTCCGACGCACTACGCGCCGCAGATGGCCAGGTCGGTTCTGCTCGCGGCGCGGCAGGGGCTTCGGCTCCCGATCGTCTACAACACGAACGCCTACGACTCGGTCGAAGTGCTGCGGCTTCTCGAAGGGATCGTGGACGTTTACCTTCCGGATCTCAAGTATTCGGACGAAGCGGCGGGCTCGCTCTATTCCAAGATCCCGGAGTACCCGAGGCGATCGCGCGAAGCGCTCGCCGAGATGTACCGGCAGAAGGGATCGCGGCTGGTGATGGGGGAGGATGGGCTCTTAAAATCCGGTCTCCTCGTCCGGCTGCTCGTGCTGCCGAACGGCGCGGCCGGAGTCGCCGACTCGCTGGCGTGGATCGCGGAGGCGCTGTCTCCGCGCGTCGGGATTTCGCTGATGGCTCAGTACTACCCGATCCACCGCGCCGCGACCGGCGACAAGTACACGGCGCTGTCGCGTTCGATCACCGCGGGAGAGTGGGAAGAGGCTCTGGCGGCGCTCGAGGCGAACGGTCTCGAGAACGGGTACCAGCAGGAGCTCGAAACGGCGAACCGGTATTACCGTCCCGACTTCACAGATCGGGAGCAGCCCTTCCGCGACATTCGCGACTTCGAGAGACCCGAAGAGTCAGGCCGCCGCGAGCCCCGTCCCGAATAAGAACCTCGCTCTCAGCCTCGGATATAGGCGTTCACCGCATCCGCGGCCTTTTCGGCGGTCTTCTGCCTGACCGGGTTGGGACTCGTCCCGCCCGCGACACCCTCGAGGGCCTCGTCGGACAGCTCGCCTTTCGGCTTCGGCGTCTCGTCCTGCTTCTCGGTCTGATCGGACTTGCTGCGCTCGTCGGCCATGTTTCTGCTCCTTAGTGTATAATAAAGACCTGACCCCATGCTGTGATTCCGGTTCCCTCAAGGATATCGCGGACTTCCTTGCAAGACGGGACTAGAAGAGCGGCTTCTGCGGGGCTGCGGACGGTGCGGCTTCGGTGATGCCAGACAGGGCCGAGTAAGTGTCGCGCAGCGAGTCCGGGGCCATGACGAGCTCGCCGGTGACGCGGTGCTGGAGCTGGATCGCGTTCGCGACGGCCTGGCCGCGAAAGTGGTTGTTCAGGATTGCGGTCACGCCCGAGACGCTTCCCGGGCCGGCTGCCCGGCCGGACTCGTGGCCCGATTCGGGCCCGGTCTCGCTCGCCGCCTCGCCCGCGGAACGGAGGCGCCCGGCGATCTTCTCGATCTGCTCTTCCGTGTACAGGTAGTTGTAGCGCTCCTCGTTCGACGTGTTCGGTCCGAACCACTTCGCGGCGTTGCGGCCGTGGAAGCGGTAGTACGCGCGTCCCGGGCCGACGTGATCCGTCGCGCGGAGGTTGTCGCCGATCCAGGGCTGGTCGATGTTCACGAACAGAGCGCCGTGCTTCGCCAGGATCTCGCGCGCGTCCCCGGCGTTCCACGACGCGTGCCGGAACTCGGCTGCCAGCGGCAGCGCCGCGAACCGCCCGAGCAGCGTGTCGAGAGAGCCGCGATTCTCGGGCGAGTTCCGGAAGGAGACGGGAAACTGGACGAGGACGGCGGCGAGCCGTCCCTCATCGGCGAGGGGCGCCATTGCGCTCAGGAATTCCTTCTCCTCGGGCGAGCCCGCGGTGCGCTCGTGCGTGAATCCCCGGAAGAGCTTCGCGGTGAACGCGAATCTCGAATTGTGTGCGACACGGCGCGCCCAGTCGCGCGTCGAGCGCACCGTCGGGATCCGGTAGAACGAGGAGTTGATCTCGTTGGTGTCGAAGAGCGACGCCATGAGGGCGAGCGGATCGAATCCGGCGGGCGCGCGCAGCGGATAGACGATCCCCTTCCAGTCCTCGTACGACCAGCCCGCCGTGCCGATCCGGATCGGAACGGAGGGGCGGCCGTCGTCCATCGCTATTTCTTCCGGGGAGGGGCGGGCGTCGGGCGCCGCGGGCCGGCGGGAATCGCGGTCGGCGGCGGGGGTGGAGGAGGCACGACGGCCGCCGCCGCGGCGCCCCTGGACATGAGTCCCGCGAAGTCGAAGTGCTCCGGATCCGCGGCGAGCCAGAACTGGCCTCCGCCGGCCTGGACGTCTCCCACCGTGAACTGCACCTGCCAGATCCCGTCCTCCCAGTCCGCGCCGATCGGCGCGTGGAACGGGATATTCACCGAAGCGGCGCGCGCGGGGACGTTGATCGTTCCATTCCAGATCGCGATCCGGCGGTTCTTCGGCGAGATCGCCTCCGCCTTGACCGCCAGCTTCGACGGCTTTTCCCCCGGCGTGACGTCGAGGATCGCTTCCACCCGCATCCTCGGGTCGGCGCCCCTGCGAATCGGGATCCCGTCGGGCGCCGCCCGCTTCCCGGTCGCGTCCGCCGCGAACACCGCCAGATCGCCGAGAGTCGGGCGCGGAATCTCGTTGTGCTTCTTGCCCTCGAGGCGGAAGCGGATCCCGATGTTCACGGCCGAGTCGATCGGCTTGCCGTTCCGCGTCGCCGGCTTGAACTGCCACGCCTTGACCGCGGCGAGCGACGCGTCGACGAAGCCGAGGTTCGTGGCGGCGACCGCCTGCGCGTCCTGGACCTTTCCGCCCGCATCCACACGGCCGACGATCAGCACGTTGCCCTGCTTCCCGATCTTGACCAGCCCCTCGGGATAGACGGGCTTCTGCTCGCGTGTCAGGGCCGCCCCGGTCACCTGGCCTGCCGCGAAGGACGCGGCGCAGAGAAGCAGGAGGGTGAGGAGCGCGTGTGTGGTCCGTCCCCTCATGCGCCGGCCGCAGCCTCGAGCGCGCGCCGCGCGTGGTACGAGGAGCGCACGAGCGGTCCGGCCTCGACGCGCGCGAATCCCATCGCCTCGCCTTCGGTCCGGAGACGGTCGAACTCCGCGGGGGCGTAGTACTTCTCGACGGGCAGCCGCCGCGCGTGCGGCTGGAGGTACTGGCCGAGCGTCGCGATGTCGCACCCTGCGGCGCGCAGGTCCGCGAGCGTCGCGAGGAGCTCGTCGATCGTCTCTCCGAGCCCGACCATCAGGCCCGATTTCGTCCGGACCGACGCCCCGGTGGCGCGGCGCCAGCGGTCGGCGCGCGCGAGCAGCTCGAGGGACTGGTCGTATCTCGCCTCGGGGCGGACCCGCCGGTAGAGCCGCGGGACCGTCTCGGTGTTGTGGTTCAGGATCTCCGGCGCCTCCGCGAGCACGGCGTCGAGGGCCGCCTCGTTCCCCCGGAAATCCGGGATCAGCACCTCGACCGTGCATCCCGGCACTCGCCGGCGGATCGCGCGGATCGTCGCCGCGAAGTGCGCGGCTCCGCCGTCCTCGAGGTCGTCGCGGTTGACGGAGGTCACGACCGCGTGCGAAAGCTTCAGCTCGCCGGCCGCCTCCGCCACCCGCTCCGGCTCCTCCGGGTCGAGGTCGCCCGGCTTTCCCTTTCCCACCGCGCAGAAGCCGCAGTGGCGCGTGCAGATGTCGCCGGCGAGCATGAACGTGGCGGTGCGCTCGCGGGCCCAGCACTCGTGGATGTTCGGGCAGCGCGCCTCCTCGCAGACGGTCACGAGCGAGAGGCGGCGCATCATGCCGCGCACTTCGTCGTACTCGCCGGTCGTGTTCAGGCGCACCTTCAGCCACTCCGGGCGCTCGAGGCGCGAAGGCCGGCCCTGTGTCGCCTGCGGATGTGTCGGAAGAACGGGCAGGCTGCTCACGGGCCGATTATCTCGCGGGAAAAGATCGCGGCGAAGCGGGCGCGGAACGCTTCCGCGACCTGCTCCAGCGGGGGCGCGGCGCCGAGCAGCGTCTCGATCGAGGTGACGCCGCCGTCGACGATGCCGCAGGGGACGATCCCGAGAAAACCCGCGAGAGGCTCCGCCGTCACGTTCAACGCGAAACCGTGCGTCGTAATCCAGCGGGAGATGTGGACGCCGATCGCGGCGATCTTGTCGTTACCGACCCACACCGAGGTGACCCGGTCGGGCCGGGGCGAGCGGGCGCTGTCGATCCCGAGGTCGCGAAGCGTCGCGATCAGCGCCTCTTCGAGATCCGTCACGTAAGCCTTCACGTCCCGCCGGTCGGGATCGAGATTCAGAATCGGATAGCCGACGAGCTGCCCCGGGCCGTGGTACGTCACCTTGCCTCCGCGGTCGGTCTCGAAAAGCTCGATGCCGAGCTCGCGCCGCCTCTCCGGTGAGAGAAGCACGTCCGCGGCGGTCGCATTGCGGCCGAGGGTGAAGACAGGCGCGTGCTCGAGAAGAAGCAGGGACTCCTCTCCTCCCGAAGCGACCGCGGCCGCCGCCTCCTGCTGCAGGCGAAGACCCTCGGCATACGTGATGCGCCCGAGCCATCGGGCCTGGACCGACCGCCGTTCCGCCGCAACCGTCATTGCGAAAGGAGTCTAGCGCCGCCCGGCGCTGCGTACAGCAGGAGGATCGGGTCCCAGTACGGGATCCGGTATCGCCAGACGACGATCAGCGCCACGTGCGCGGCGAAGGACACGGCGAGGACGCAGAGCGCGAAGGCCCGGACGCCGCGCCGTCGCGCCCCCGCGAGGCCGACGATCGCGAGCAGGGTGGCGGCCGTTCCCGCCGCACCGACCCCCAGGACGACCGTGCGGGGCCAGAACAACGCGTTCGGGTAGGGCCGCGCGAAATCCCATGCCTTCCTGAGCAGCAGCCGCGCCCAGCCGGCCGGGTCGCCGGAGCGCTCCGCGATGCCTTTCGCCAAGAAGTAGCGCGACCGCTCTTTCGGAGATGTTCGGCCCGCCGCGGCGAGCGCCGCTGTCTGCCGCTCGAGGTCCGCGAACATCCCCCGGCTCCATGCCGCGTACTCCTCGGGGGTACGGACCTCGTAGAACCGCACCATCCAGTCCGAGTTGCCCTGGTAGAACGCGCCTCCCGCGGCGTCGTTGACCGGCAGCAGCTCGTGGAAGACGAGCGCGTTGCGAAGCGTCCATGGAGCAAGCGTCAGGAAAAATCCCAGAAGCGCCGAGCCTGCGATGTGCCATCGAGCGCGTGGCGGATGGCGGCGGTCGAAGAGCGGAGCGGCGAGAAGAGGGACGAGGGCGAGCGCCGACGGGCGCGTCAGCGCGGCGGCCGCCGTCGCGGCTCCGGCGAGGAGAGCCAGATTCGACGAGGGTCGGTCGGCGGAGGCGAGCAGCAGAAACCCGGCCGAGAGCAGCAGCACGAGGAAGAGCGGCTCGCTCGCGACGTCCGTGGAAAGTGAGACGAGCGCGGGGTAAAGCGCCGCCGCGATCCCGGTCGCGATGGCGAGGCTTCGCCGCCGAAAGATGCGCCCGGAGAGCGCGACGAGGAGGAGCGCCGCCGCGGCTCCGAGGGCGGCGTTGGCCGCCTTGGCCACGGCCACGCGGTCGGGGCGGCCGAGCGTCACCGCGGCGAGAAACAGGGGATATCCCGGCGCCCGGAAATAGAACGGCTCGGTCGAGACGGGATACTGGCCCGTCCGGACGAGCTCGCGCGCGGCGAAGAGGTACGCGGGAGCGTCGCCGAACGCGAGCGAAGTCCACCCGGCCCACGTCACGGCGGCGAGCCGCGCCGCGAGCGCGAGCAGGAAGATGGCCGCGCACACCTTCCCGCCGATCACGGGGATAGGCTGGAGCGGGTCCCCGGCCCGACGCGGCTCCGGGCGCTCCGGAAGTGACCGCGTCGATGCGGCCGCGTCAGCCGAGGTCGAACTCGCCTTTCTCGAGCGTCTTCTTGACGCTGGCGAGGAAGCGGTCGGCGTCCGCGCCGTCGATCAGCCGGTGGTCGAACGAGAGCGCCAGGTACCCGACGGTGCGGATGCCGAGCGCGTCGTTGCCGTTCTCGTCGGTGATGACCACCGGCCGCTTCTCGATCGTGCCCACGCCGAGGATTGCGACCTGCGGCTGCGGAATGATCGGCGTCCCGAAGAGAGAGCCGAACACGCCGGGGTTCGTGACCGTGAACGTGCCGCCCTGGATTTCCTCCGGCTTCAGGCGCTTCGCGCGCGCCCGTTCGGCGAGGTCGTTCGTGGCGCGCGCCAGGCCGAGGATCGACTTCTCGTCGGCGTTGCGGATCACCGGGACGATCAGCCCCCAGTCGAGGGCCACCGCCATCCCGAGGTGGATGTCCTTGTGGTACACGATGCTCTCGCCGTCGATCGACGCGTTGACCTGCGGAAACTCCTTCAGCGACTGCACGCACGCGCGGAATATGAAGGGGAGATAGGTCAGCTTCACGCCGTTCTTCTCGAGGAACGCGTCCTTGTTCTTCTCGCGCAGGCGGGCGATCGCGCTGTAGTCGACCTGGAAGACCGTCGTCACGTGCGCCGACGTGCGCTTCGAGAGAATCATGTTCTCCGACGTGATGCGGCGGATCTTCGTCATCGGGACCACTTCGTCGCGGTCGGTGACGGAGAGGGGAGCGAGGGCCCGCGGCGGAGCGGGCTCGGCGCGGCCGGGGGCCGGAGCCGGCTGAGGCGCGGGCGACCCGGCGGGCTGAGCGGACGCGGCCGCAGCAGGACGAGAAGCGGGAGCCGCGGGAGCCTGCGCGGGGGCGGGCGCGGCGGCGGCGGCGGCGGCGGCGGGCCGGTTCTCGATGTAGGACAGGATGTCGTTCTTCGTCACGCGGCTGTGGATCCCCGTCCCTTCGATCTCGCCGATGGTCACGCCGTGCTCCTGCGCGATCTTCCGAACGAGAGGCGACGACCGCTGGCGGATGCGGTCCTCAATCGATTCGACTTCGCCGCCGGCCGGGCGATTCTCGGAACCCTGCGGAGCGCCGGATGGAGCCGGGCTGGGGGAGGGGGCGGGCTCGGGAACGGCAGCGGGACGCGGGGGTGCGGCCGGAGGCGCGGGCGCCGCGGCGGGTTGCGCGGCGGATACCGGCGGCGGCGCGGCGGCCTGAGCTTCTTTCGGGGCGGCCGGAGGCGCCGGCGGGGGAGCGGGGGCAGAGGCGGGCGCGGGCGCGGGAGGCTGGGCGGGCGCGGGAGCCTCGCCGATCTTCTCTCCCGCCTCCCCGATCGTCGCGACGACCGTGTTGATCGCCACGGTCGCGCCTTCCTGCACCTTGATCTCGAGGAGCGTGCCGGCGACCGGCGACGGAATCTCCGCATCGACCTTGTCCGTCGAGATCTCGAAGATGGGCTCGTCCCGTTTGACGGGGTCACCCGCTTTCTTCAACCACTTCGTGATCGTTCCCTCGGCGATCGACTCGCCCATCTGCGGCATGATGACGTCGGTAGCCATGCGTCTCCCTTTGCAGCGGGCAATATAGCGAAAAAAGCCCGCCTCCACTGCGGAGGGTGTATTGTCCCCGCACCCGATTCTTTACACCGAAGCGGTTCTTCGGCCTCAGGAGGCACTTTGGCGACAGCGAACCTTCGTACGCGTCTGGTGCAGGTGTGCTCGGGCATTCTCGTGGGCCTTCTGGGGCTTTCGATGCCCGCGTCGGGCGCGAAGCCGAGCCCGACGCCGACTCCCACCCGGACTCCGTCCTTCACGAACACCCCGGCAAACACGAAAACCCCAACGCCCACGCGCACGCCGTCGGCATCCCCAACGATGACCCCCACGCCGACACGGACTTCGACACCCACCGTGACGCGAACGCCCACGCGCACGCCGACGGCCACCCGGACCCCGAGTCCGACGCCGACTCCCGTCGCGCCGCTTGTCCTGACTGCTCTCTGCTCGGACGATCCGCCGGTCAGCCGTGTCTGGAAAGTGCACAACCCGAATGCGTTCGCGGTCTCGTTCACCTGGAAGGTCTATGGAATCCCGCCGCAGGGGACCGATCCGATCGCCTGGGACGCCTTCATCCTCCAGCAGGGAACGGGCATCGCCGCGCCCAACGCCGATACGCAATTCGCGTCGCCGACCGTACCGGGTTTGAATCCCGCCGCCATTTTCTGGGCCGACGGCTCCACGCTCGGATTCGGGTTCTGGGTCAGCCTCTCGAGAACCACTCCGTGCTCGACGGCCGTTCGGATCAATCCGCAGCCGGGGGCGAACGTGAACATGGTCTCCGGCACCGGATGGCCCGGCGGAGATCCCTTCCTTCAGCGGCAGAACGAGCCGTCGATCGCCTTTTCGACCCGGAACTCCGATCACCTCCTCGGGGGAGCCAACGACTACCGGACCGTCGATCTCCCGAACCCGGCGGTCAACCCCGACGACGAGGAATACTCCGGCGACGCGTGGCTGGGTCTCTTCAAGTCATTCGACGGCGGCCGCACCTGGCAGAGCACGCTCGTGCCCGGGTACCCGCAGGACCAGTCTCCGGAAGGCCTCGCGTTCAAGGCCTCCGTCGGGAATTTCGGGGCGGCGGCCGACCCGATCGTCCGGGCGGGGACGAGCGGCCTTTTCTATTACGCGGGGATCGGGTTCGTGCGCCCGGCGTCGGGCAACCCGACATCGGGCGCGCTCTTCGTCTCTCGCTATATGGACCTGAACAACAAGGAGAACGGCGACGTGACGCAGTCGCGGGACCCGATCCGGTACATCGGATCGACCGCAGCCGCGCAGACGACCGCGTCGGCCTTCATCGACAAGCCGGCCATGGCCGTCGATGCCCCCCGCGCCGGGTCCACGTGCACGCTCTCTGTGCCGCAGGGCGCCGGTTTCGTTTCTCAGACGGTCCCCGCCGGGAACGTGTACCTGGCGTACTCCGCCTTCTCCGGGTCCGGAGCCGGGCTTCAGGGAACGGTGTATCTGACTCGCTCCACCAACTGCGGCGCGAGCTGGTCGGCGCCCGTGGCCCTGTCGACCCCCTCGCAGCAGGTGAGCCAAGGCGCTTCCATCGCCATCGATCCGGTGACAGGGAACGTGTATGTCGCCTGGCGGCAGTTCGCCTCCGGAGCACAACAAAACGCGATCAACGTGGTGAAGATCTCAAATGGCGGGACCACCGTCGGACCCGTCGTCCCGGTGCTGTCGCTGCCGTCCTTTAATTCGGCCGTTCCGAGCGCTGCCTCCTTCTTCGACCAGGGATCGAGCGGCGGGTCCTTCCGGACGAACGCGTATCCCTCGCTCGCGATCGACGGCTCGGGACGCGTTTACCTGGCGTGGTCTCAGCGTCAGCCGCTCCTCTTCGGAGACTCGCGCGTCATGCTCTCGACCTCGACGGATGGCGGTTCGTGGTCCGTCCCCACCTACGTCGACAACAACGCGGTCGTCGACGACACGGGGCACCTGTTTCCGCGAGGCCATCAGTTCATGCCGCAGATCACGTTCAACGGCGGACGCCTGTCGGTGATCTTCTACGACATGCGCCTCGATCACACGATCGGAGTCTTCACTCCCGTCCCGTCATTTCCGAATCCCGATTCGTTCGGGAGATTCGAGCTCGAAACACGCGTTCCGTGCGGCGTCGTTCCGGCCGCGCCCTGCGCCGGCGAGGACCCGTCGCTCGTCTTCCTCCCGTTCGTCACCGACGCGGGGCTCACTCTGCGCCGCCACACCGCGGACCTCCGGTTCGCCCAGGGCGCGCCCGGGCCGGCGCCGTCTTTCACGTCGACCCGGCTTTCGCAGTACAGCTTCGGAACGCGCGGCGACGAGACCTCTGAGCTCACCTTCCTGCAGCAGCTCCAGGTGAACCCGCCGAACCTCCCGATGTTCCAGCACGGCGCGATCCCCTTTTTCGGCGACTACATCGACGTAGCGGGCGTGGCCTTCCTTCAGGACGGCAGCACGGGCACATGGAACTTCAATACGAGTCCTTCGAAGGCGGGCGCCCAGTTCGCCGTCTGGACGAGCAACCAGGACGTCATCCCGCCGGTCGACCCGGTGACGCACACGGTGGACTGGTCCCAGTACACGCCCCCGCGCTCGGCGTTGAACGCGGGAAACGGCGGCAACCAGAGCCTCTTCGACGCCGGGCAGAGCGTGCCGGTGTGCGCGACTCCGTTTACCGGCAGCCGGAACCAGAACATCTACGGCGCGCTCGTCTCCCAAGACTTCATCTTTTCTTCGCCGCAGAACTCCAAACCGCTCTCTAGCACGCTGCAACGCGCCTTCGTCGTGGTCGCTCAGAACATGACCGGGACGAACAAGACGTTCCGGCTCGTGATCCCCGGCCAGCCGCCGGGCGGCTGGGCCTCCTTCACGCCGGGACGCAACGTGCCTCTGGCGCCCCCGAATCCCGCGGTGACGACGATCGATCTCGCCGTCGCGGCGCATTCGTCCGCCTCCCGGTCCGTCTTCGTGACCTCTTCCAGTCCGACTGCGGCCGTCAGCGTGAACATCGCCGAGACCGTTAACGTCGGCGGGCCTCTCGTCGTCAACGGTCTGGATAGCTTCGTGGTGTTGAACGGCGATCCATCCGCCCCTTCGATCGTCCCGCCCGATGACGTTCCGGACGCCGGCGCCATCGGCACGGTCGAGGTCTACATGCCGAACGTGACGAACCCGAACGTCACGAACCCGAACGTGACCAACCCGAACGTGACCAATCCAAACGTCACCAACCCCAACGTGACGAATTCAAACCTCATCAATCCGAATGTGACGAACCCGAACGTCACGAATCCGAACGTAACGAACCCGAACGTCACGAACCCCGACATCGCCAACCCGAACGTGACCAATCCCAACGTGACGAACCCGAACGTGACAAATCCGAATGTCACGAATCCCAACGTCACCAATCCGAACGTCACGAATCCCAACGTCACCAATCCGAACGTGACGAACGTCAATCCATCGGACGCGGTCTATACCGTCACCAACACCGGCAATACGACCGCCTCCTACCAGGTGAAGCTCGTCGGGACGGCGCCGCCTCCGGGAGTCGTGACGCAGCTGATCATCACGAAGACCTATAAGACGCTCGCCGGACAGGACTGCCAGCTCTTCGAGCAGGCGCACGAGCTGCTGGTCTCAAACGTGCTGAACCCCGTGTTCACCGCGCCGGGCGCCGTCTCGAATGACTCTTCGCTCGACCCGGCGCTCGGAAACTCGACCATTCCCCTGCGGCCGAAGGAGTCGGCGACCGTCACCCTTCGCGCGTACACCGATTCGAGGACTCTCGCCACGATCGTCAGCGGCCTCGTGCCGGTGGTCGTGCCTCAGGGCGCCAACACGAACGACCCGTCGAACCGGCCGACCGCACAGGCGCCGGGCGGCATCACGATCGTTCCGGGAAGCCTCCAGATCCTGAGCGCCTCGCTCCCGGACGGCATTGCCGGAGTCGCCTACTCGGCGAGCCCGGTGGCTTCGGGAATCTCCGGCTCGCCCGTGTGGTCCGCCTCGGGGCTTCCTCCGGGACTTTTGATCAATGCCGCGAGCGGGCAGATCACGGGCGCGCCGCTTTCCTCCGGGAGCTTCCCTTCGACAGTGCAGCTGACGGCGCTCTCGGGGACGATCACGCGGAATTACACCGTGCGGGTCACGTCACCGCTTTCGGTGCCGGCCGCGGCACTCCCGGCCGGGACCGTCGGCGTTCCGTACGGCGCCAGCCTCCCGGCGTCCGGCGGTCTCGTGCCGATCGAGTGGAGCCTCGCCTCGGGAAGCCTGCCGGCGGGCCTCGTGCTTTCGGCGGGAGGAGCGATCACCGGAGCGCCGCTCGCGGCCGGGACGAGCAGTTTCAGCGCGCGGGCGGCGGACTCTTCCAACCCGTCGCAGGGCGCCATTCAGAGTTTCAGCATCACGGTGAGCAACGGCGCGGTTGCTTCGGTCCTCCAGTTGGGGCGCCTGGGCTACACGACCACCGGACAGTCGTTCAGCGTCACGGCGCGTCTCCAGGACGGGTTCGGAGCGGCAGTCCCCGGCGCGAGCCTGTCGATCGGCTTCGGCGCGAAGCCCTGCGCGGCGGCGACGCTGATCGGAACGACGACCGTGTTGACCGACGCCGCCGGAAACGCATCGTTCCTCGTCTCGATCGACCGGGGGCAGCAGGGGTACACCCTGGTTGCCAGCGTGGTCGGCTCCCCGGGCGTCACGGCCACGTCGGCCAAGTTCAACGTCGAGGGCTCCTGCAGCACCGTAGCGCCGATGACGGCGGCGAGAAAATGGCACACGTCGACGCGGCTGCCGAACGGAAAGGTTCTCATCGCCGGCGGCCACAACGGGACGGCTGCCCTTTCGAGCGCGGAGCTGTTCGATCCCGCCACCGGCGCGTTCACCGCGACCGGGAGCATGAGTGTCCCCCGAGCTTTCCATTCGGCGACGCTGCTCTCGAGCGGCAAGGTGCTCGTCGTGGGCGGCGGCTCGGGCTTCGAGACCGGAACTCTCAACAGCGCCGAGATCTACGATCCGGTCGCGGGCACGTTCGGCCCGACCGGGAGCGTCGCCGGAACCTCGCGCCAGATGCAGGGTGCCGTCCTTCTGAACGACGGCCGGGTTCTGGTGGCCGGGGGATTCACGAACGATTCCGGGATCGGGGGTCTGGCGACGGCGGAGATCTACGACCCGACCGTCCTGGGCGGCACCTTCGCGGCCACGACCGGCAACATGACGCACGATCGCCTGAGCGACTTCACGACGACACTCCTCGGCAACGGGAAGGTCCTTTTCGCCGGCGGTTTCCGCAACTTCGTCGGAGGGCCCGCGGCGGACGGCGAGCTGTTCGACCCGGGCACCGCGACGTTCTCCGGGGCGCCGATCCCAATGATCTCCCGGCGGGCGAAACATACGGCGGTTCTCCAGACGAACGGCCAGGTCTTCCTGGCGGGCGGCGAAGACGACGTGACGTTCCTGAGCTCGACGGAGTACTTCGACCCGATCACCAACAGCTTCGCGATTTCTCTCACGACGCAGCCCGTTCTCCTCACGAAGCGCGAATCCCATACGGCGACGCGACTCATGGACGATCGGGTCCTCGAAGCGGGGGGACAAACGCTCGCGGTAGCTGTTCCGACACCGCTCGCGACGACCGAAATCTACGATCCCTACGGCGCGGTCTCGATCTTGGCGAGCGGAGCTCTGGTCGGCCCGCGGCTGCTTCACACGGCGACCCCTCTGGCGGATGGCAGCGTTCTCCTCGTGGGCGGAAGCGGAAGCGGCGGGACGGTCTTGAGCACGGCGGAGGTCTTCTATCCGGCGTACGTGAGCGCGAACCCGTCGTTCGACCATCTCTCGATCTCCAATGTCCAGTTGAACGGCGGGAGCAACCGGCTCGTCCTGCCGGGCGGCGGAAACGTCACGGTCGACCATGATGACTCCGTCTTCAACGATCTTGGCTGTCCGGGCTGCATCGACCAGATCGAAGTCGGCCTCTCGAACGACGCGAACTACCGGGCCTGCACCTACGACAGCATTCCGCCCCTCTTCCCGGGGGTCGCAGGTCACGGCGTGACTGTGCTGACTGTGCCCGCCGCGCCGGGGCGGTACTACGTCGCCTTCGACTTCTCGGCGCAGTACTTCTGCGGTCAGTTCCCGGCGTGGTGGAACCCACTGCCGGGACCGAACCGTTACATGGCCGTGGTGATCGTCCCCTAGGAACGGATTTATTTCGCCCCGACTCGTCGCCGCGCGTCGGCGACGAGCGGATCCTGCTCCGCCTTGACCCGCATGGCGAGAAACGCCCTGTAGGTCTCGGCGGCCGCCGGGCTCTTGATCCCCTCCTGCGCGCGGCCGAGCGCGTAGAGCGCGGGAGGGAAGAGCCGGTAGGTCGGCGACTCGTCCAGGAAAAGCGCCGTCGCTTCGCCGCGCCGCTTCGCTGCGACTTCGAGCTCCGCGTCGGCTTCCGGAAACGCTTCGAGGGCGAGATAGGCGCGTCCGAGGTCGTACCGGCCCATCCAGGTGTCGGCGAACGCCTTCGCCGCGACGAATGCCTTGACCGCCTCGCGGGAATTGCCGCGGGCGAGCTCCGCCTCTCCGCGGATCAACTGTCCGTACGCCTGCGGGTCCTGCTCGAGACGCTTCCCGAGCTCGTCCGCGAGCGCGAGCGCCTTCGGTTCCTTCCCCGCTGCGAGATACACGAGCGCGACGGGGAAAAGGACGGCCTCCGAACGGTTGAGTCCCGCGGCTTTGTCTGCCGTTTCGAGCGCCGCCGACTTGTCCCCTGCGGAAAGGCGCGCCCCGGCGAGCGCCGCGAGCTTGACCGCGGCGGACTCCGTGTCCTTACCGTCGATGTCCACTTTCGCTCCGGCCTCGAGGAGCGTGACCGCGTCGGCGGTCCTGCCTTCGAAGAGGGCGAGATCGGCGAGCCCGAGAGCCGCGGCCGACGCCCCGCGCGCGTTGATCGCCGCGGCCTTCGTCCACGTCTCCGCCGCCTGATCCGGGTGTCCCTGCCCGAGCTGCGACAGAGCGAGTCCCACGGACGCGAGCACGAACTTCGGGTTCAATTCGAGCACCGCGCGCTGCTCCCTGACCGCCGAATCGAAATCCCCGGCGTACATCGCGTAGAGTCCGACGTTGTTTCTCTGGGGGACGTTCTTTGGATAAATCGCGATCGCGCGGCGCCCTTCGGCCAGCGCCTTGCCCATGTCCCGCTTGTAGAACCACGCGAGGGCGAGGTTGGAGATGCCGGCAGTGTCGGCGGGGTAGCGCTTCACCAGCTCGCCGTACTCCTCGATGGCCTTGTCAGGATCGCGCCGGACGATCAGGTAGTACCCGCCGCGCGTGCGGTACTTCTCGCGATCGCTCATCCGATCGATCCGGGCGAGCGCCTGCTTATAGAATTTCTCCGCCGGCTCCTTCAGCCCCTGGTTCGAGTACACGACCGCCAGGCCGGCGTCGGCGCGCCCGAGCTCGGGGTCGAGGTCGAGGGCTTTTTGATAGAAGCGCACCGCGTCGTCATATTTCCCGGCGTACTGCGCATCCTGCGCTTGCGAGTACTCGTGTGAGGCTTCGAGCGATCCGGCGGTGAACGTCTCCGCGGCCGCGATCTGCAGCGATTTTGGCGTGGTGTCGCCGAGCCCGCCGCGCACGTCCGCCGCCAGACGGGCCACCGAGGCGAGCACCGTCTCCTTACCCGACGCATCCGCCTCACCCTTCGCGATCGGCTTGCCGGTCGCGACATCGATCGCCCGGACGGAGATGCGATACCCCTCCCCCCGCTTCTCGATCGCGCCCGCGGTCACCACGTGGACGCCCTCGCGCCCGGCGACCAGCCGTCCGAGGGCCTCGTCGAGCTTCGTGCTTCCGGGCCTCAACTGCGCCGCGACGCGGCGCGCCTGCCCCCGGTTGTAAGTCGTGACGAAGGACGCCCCCTCGAGGGCGATTCCGAACGAGGACTCGAGGGTTCCGTCGAAGATCGGCTCGCCGGTCCGGTTCTCGAAGTCGGTGATGAGGACCGACTCCGTCCCCGCGGAGGCACTCCGGGCTGGAGTCGCAGGACGGCGGTTCCAGGCCCACCAGCCGAGCGCCGAGAGAAGCGCCGCGGCCGCGACTCCGGCCGTCGCCGCCGGCACCCACCGCCGATGGAGCGTCTTGTAGCGCAGCGTCGGGCGGAAGGTCTCCGCGTCGAGATCGGACAGCACTTCGTCGACCGTCTGGTAGCGAAGGGTCTTGTCGCGCTCCATGCAGCGCGCCAGGATCTTCGAAAGGTACGGCGGGATCTGAGGATTGAGTTCCGCCGCGGGTCTTGCGGCCTTCTGGACCCGCTGCGCCATCACTTCGTAGGGAGTGCGGCCCGTGAACGGAAGGGTGCCCGTGAGCATCTGATAGAGGATCACGCCGAGCGAGTAGATGTCGGAGCGCCGGTCCGTCTCCTGGCCCTGGACCTGCTCGGGAGACATGTAAAAGGGCGTCCCGAGGACGGCCCCGGTCTGAGTCATTCCGGATTGCTCCAGCGATTTCGCGAGCCCGAAGTCCGTCAGGTAAACCGCGTCTCCAGCGCCGAGCATCACGTTCTGAGGTTTCAAGTCGCGATGGATGACCCCCTGCTCATGCGCCGCGCGAAGGCCGTCGCAGACCTGCCGGAAGATGCGGACGACCCGATCGATCGCGAGCGGCCCGGCCTTGATGAGGTTTCCGAGGTCGTCGCCGGAGACCAGCTGCATGGTGAGGAACTTGATCCCGTCGCTCTCACCGAGGTCGTACACGCGCAGGACGTTGCGATGGGTCACGGTGCTCGAGAGCTGGATCTCCCGTTTGAAGCGCGCGAGCGTCTCGGCGTCCTCTGCGATGTCCGCACGGATGAGCTTCAGGGCGACGTCGCGGTCGAGATCGCTGTCGTGCACCTTGTACACGGCGCCCATGCCTCCCCGGCCGAGCAGCCGCACGACCCGATAGCGCTTCCCGATCTCGAGTCCCTCCGGAAGAGCCAGGCTCATTGGCCCGTAGGACGCGCTCGCCTTCGCCCATTCGACGAAGCTCCGAGGGGAGTCCATCGTCTGGTTCATCCCGCTCATCGACGCGGCAACGGCCTGTTCCCCGGAGATCGTCTGGTCCGAATCGGAACTGAGCCCGCACTGGGCGCAGGACACCGCGCCTTCGGGATTCGGGGTGGAGCAGTGGGGACAATTCATCGGGGAATTCCTCCGATTCTATTCGGTTGGCGCGGACGCAGGATTCCGGTGCCGAACCACCGTTCACCGGACGATCGCCACCGTTCGCCGGAACCCGCGGGACGATGCCCCGGGATCGCCGTAAGTTGACGGCGAAGGAGACGGAAATGATGCGTTACGACGACGAACGGAAAAGAACCTCCCGGATCGTGGCGGGAGGCCTTCTGGTCTTTGTGGGCGTCCTGTTCTTTCTGCAGAACCTGGGGGTGATGCACGCCGGGCGGATCGGCGACTACTGGCCCCTGCTTCTGGTCTGGCTCGGCCTCACCCGCCTGCTCGGTCCGCGGCGCACGCACCACTTCGCCTCGGGCGCGGTGCTCCTGGTCCTGGGCGTGCTCTTCCAGCTCGACCGTCTGGGGGTGTTCTGGTTCCGGATTCATGACTTCTGGCCGGTGTTGCTCGTGATCGCCGGGATCGCTCTGATCACCGAATCGTTCTTCCTGCGGCGCTGGAATGCCTCGGGCGCCGCCGGCACGATCGGCGGCGGAACGACTGCGGGCGCCGGCGCGGGCGCCGGACCGGAGCCCCGTCCATGAACGGCGGGGGCTCGCCGCGCGTGACCGGGCGGATCATCGCGGGCGGGATCCTGATCCTGCTCGGGATCCTGTTCACGCTCGACAACTTCGGACTGGTCCAGGCGGGCGACGTCTTTCGCTACTGGCCGCTCTTCATCGTGGGGTTCGGGCTGTTGAAGATTTCTCAGTCGCGCGCGCCCGAGCAGCGCATCGGGGGCGC
Source organism: Thermoanaerobaculia bacterium (assembly GCA_038229875.1). GTDB lineage: Bacteria > Acidobacteriota > Thermoanaerobaculia > UBA5066 > Gp7-AA6 > JALYUA01. Next base: position 44,365 of record JBBROA010000017.1, read on the forward strand.
CGTATTGACGGTCGTCGGGGTCCTGCTTCTCGCGCGAAGCCTGCACATCCTGCCGTTCCGCATGCGCGAGCTCTGGCCGGTCCTGCTCCTTCTGTTCGGCGGCATGCTCGTGTGGCAGTCCCTCCGCGGGCGGCGCCCGGGAGTAAGTACCGGGGCGGAGCTCGCCGGCGAAGGCGTCCTGGCCGGCGCCCGCGAGCGGCTGGGTTCGATGCGCGGCGAGACGATCGCCGGCTCGACTCTGAATGAGTTCGCATTGATGGGTGGCGGCGACCGCGTGGTGCGAAGCCAGGATTTTCGAGGCGGGGAAGTCACCGCGATCATGGGGGGATTCCAGATCGACCTGCGCGGCGCGGTCATCGCCGGTGACGTCGCCGAGTTGGAAGTCTTCACCCTCTGGGGAGGCGTCGACCTCCGCGTGCCGGAAGACTGGAACGTCGTGGTTCGGGGGATCCCGGTGCTCGGGGTGTTCTCCAACTCGACGCGCAGTGCGGGCTCGTCGGTCGCGTCCGGCGGCGCGCCCGGCAAGACCCTCGTCGTGAAGGGAATGTCGATCATGGGCGGCGTCGAAGTGAAGAATTAATCAGTGCACCCGCTCCTCGCCCGGAAAGGGCGCCTCGGCCCGTATCTCGCCGCCTGCACTCCGCTGGCCGCGGTCTTAGTGGCGGTGCTCGTGCGGCCGGGCGCGCTCTCGCTTCTGGAAGCGGCGGCGGTCGCCGTTCCGATGACGCTTCTGTACGCGTTCCTCGGCCTGTCCGCCTGGTACCCGGCCCGCAGCCTTCCGCTCGAACGCGGCCGGCTCGCGCTCGTCGTCATCACGCACTGCGTCACGGGCGTCTGCACGAGCGCCGTCTGGGTGTTCGTGGGCGCCGGGATGGTGCGGCTCCTCGCCCTCACTCCAGTGTTCGCGGCGCTGCCGGCGCGCTACGCGCAGGAAGTCCCGGTGCTCTTCGGCGCAGGCGTGCTGCTCTACCTGCTGTCGGTGGCGCTCCACTATGTCCTCGTTGCGTTCGAGGCGGCCCGCGAAGCGGAGCGGCGCGAATCGGCCCTGGAGATCCTGGCTCGCAGGGCGGAGCTCGAGGCCCTGAAAGCGCAGATCCATCCGCACTTCCTCTTCAACAGCTTGAACTCCATCTCCGCGCTCGTCGCCTCCGACCCGCCGAAGGCCCGTGAGATGTGTATCGGCCTCGCCGATTTTCTGCGGCAGAGCCTCTCGGTGGGGGAGCGTCCCGCGATCCCGCTTTCGGAAGAGATCGCGCTCGCCACCCGGTACCTCGACGTCGAGCGGGCCCGCTTCGGACGGAGGCTGGCGGTCGAGACGGACGTAACGCCGGAAGGCGCCCTCTGCTCCGTCCCGCCGCTCCTCCTCCAGCCATTGGTCGAGAATGCGGTCGTGCACGGCATCGCGACGCTCGAGGCGGGAGGCATCGTGCGGATGCAGGCCGAGAGGTCCGGACGGAGGCTGCGCATCGTGATCGAAAACCCGTATGACCCGGACGCCCCGCCGAAGCGGCGCAGCGGTCTCGGTTTGAAGATCGTGCGCGACCGGCTCACGGCCCTCTACGGCGCGGAGGCGCTCTTCGCCGCGCGGCGCGTGGACGGCCGCCACCTCGCTATCCTTTCCATCCCGATTCGCGCCGACGCGTGAGCGACGCCGTTCGCGTCCTGATCGTCGACGACGAGGAGCCCGCCCGCCTCCTTCTCCGGGAGATCCTCGCCGCGGAGCCCGGTGTCGAGATCGTCGGCGAGGCGGAGAACGGCTTCGAAGCGGTGCGCGCCGCGTCCGAGTGCCGGCCCGACATCGCCTTCCTCGACATCGAGATGCCGAAGTTAAACGGCTTCGAAGTGGCGGAGCTTTTGGCGCCGGAAGTCGCCGTGGTCTTCGTAACCGCTTACGACCAGTGGGCGCTGAAGGCCTTCGAGATCCACGCCGCGGACTACGTCCTCAAGCCCTACCGGGCGGAGCGCCTGCGCGAGGCGCTCGCCCGCGCGAGCAGCCGGAGGGCCGGCGGCGCCCCGGCGGTTGATCCGGCCGCGGTCTCGAAATCGGCGCGGCCCGCCGGAAGTTTCGCCGAACGCATCGTGGTGCGGGACGGCCCGAAGGTGCACGTCATCCCCGTTGACCGCGTCGACTGCCTCGAAGCGCAGGACGACTACGTCGCGGTCCGCAGCCAGGGGAAGAAGTTTCTGAAGCTTCAGACGCTGGCGTCTCTGGCCGAGACGCTCGACCCCGCCCGATTCCTCCGCGTCCACCGGTCGTACGTGGTCAACCTGGACCGACTGCGCTCGATCGAGCTCTACGCGAAAAACAGCCACGTGGCGCTCCTCGCCGACGGTTCCCGGATCCCGATCTCGCGCGAAGGCCACGCCAGGCTGGCCGCCCTGCTGGACCGGAGGTAGGTACCGGAGAGGCTGGCGGCTCGGCGTGCTAGCGTTCCCGAAGGAGGAGCGCATGTCGGACACGGAATTCCCGTTCGAGCCGACAACGCCGACAACGCCGACAACGTCGGCGATCCCGGCGCCGGAACTTCCCGTGCCTCCGCCAGCCGCCGCGGTTCCCGTGACGGTGCCAGCGGTTGCCGTCCCGGCGGTCTCGTATGCCGGCTTCTGGATCCGGGCGGTGGCCGCGCTGATCGACTGCCTGATCGTTCTGCTCCTCTGGTTCGCGACGGACGTCATGATCCGCCTCGCCGCCGGTGTCCCGATCTCCCCGATCTGGAAAGAAAGCTCCGGCGCCACGATCGGCCTGAACTGCGCCGAGAACTTCGTCGAGCTCGTCGTCTGGTGGCTCTACGTCGCGCTGTCGGAAAGCTCGGCGGCGCAGGCCACGATAGGAAAGCGCGCCCTGCGGCTGCGTGTGACGGACACGGCGGGCCGCCGCATCTCGTTCGCCCGGGCGAGCTCGCGCAATTTCGGCAAGATCCTCTCGAGCCTGACCCTTTTCATTGGTTTCGTCATGGCAGCCTTCACCCGCCGCAAACAGGCGCTGCACGACCTGATGGCGGAAACGGTGGTCCTCAAGATCGGCGAGACGCATTCGAGCCAGGTGCCCGCGGCTCATGCCATCGGGTTTCAAACCCCGTAGGAACGAAGGGGTGGCGGGGGCCCGAACGTCTTCGGTTCAGAAACTGCCAGGGAGTTGCGATGTTGGAAGTGCACAGCTCAAAAAATTCGGCAGCCCGAAATGACAGACGCCAAGCTCTTTCCAGCCTCCGATCTGCGATTTCGCAACATCCTGCGGCTCTCCGGAACGTTAGGCCGCAGATTTTGTCGCCTAACGTCGGAACCGGAGTTCGTCTCCCGGGGTCTCAAGTGATGGTGCGACGAGAGATCGGCCGCGCGAACGATGTGAGGTGAAGATGTTTAGGGATGCGCAATCTGCAGCGTTGGCGTCTGGAATTGGCGGCCTAATACATGTTAGGCCGCACGAAGCGACGCAGTCGGCGATAGGAATATGTGCAGGGCACTGATCGGCTTGGCGACATTCGGGCAGATCGCGATCGCGTTCCTTCTCGCCGTCACAGATGTCGATATCCCCGGCGAGGCGCTGTTTGGTTTTGTCCTTGTCGAGTTTGGCTTATGGCTCTTTTATCTTTGGGACATCCGGCAGAATTCCCGCGTGCCAGCTGGTAGGGAACGGATCTGGTTCTGGGCGATTTTTCTGTTAGGTCCTTTTGCGGAGCCCGTTTACTTCTGGCGATTCAACCGGGGGCATGCGCTCGCATGGTAGGCGTGCGGCCTAACATCGCGCTGCAGCCGACGTCGTCGGCTTCGCCGTCGCCGCGGCTGAGCTGTGGGACGTTAGGCCAATGAACTTCCAGCGTATCAACTGGCCCGGGTATTGGACCGTCGGCACGATCTTCTTGTTGGCTGGGTTGGTCAACCTAGGTTTCATTCCCGGTGTTGGCATTCTCCTGCTCGCTGGGGCATTTCTGGTTTGGGCGGTGGGGCTGATGATGGGTCGCGCGGCGATAAGGATCTCGCCGGGCGGGCTCTGGGCTGGGCTGGGACTGGCACTGTTGGGTGTTCTCCTCATTTTCAAGGTCGATCCAGTCTTTGGCGCCGGCGTTCTGCTGGCCGGGCTGGGACTCACCGCTGGTAGCGCGGCTCATCAGTGGTTCCAGAGGGCCCGAGACCGGTGAGGGCTGATTGGCCTAACATCGCGCTGCAGCGGACTCGCTCCGCTGCGCGAGCCGCTGAGCTTTGGGACGTTAGGCCGCCCGAAGTAATGCCATGACCGAAGGATTAGCGCCGGCCAAGCCTTGGCGTCTGCGCGCCGACCTCGCCTGGGCTCACGGTCTTTTGTGGGTAGCGACGGCCGGCCGTGGCGGTGATCTCAAGCGCGACGTTCATCTGTTTCTGGCAGATCGGTACGGACGGCTGGCGGACCACTATGCGAACCGAGGCGCAACCGAAAAGTCCCGGCATTTGTCACTCAAGTCCAAGTGGCACTACCAGCGTGTTGGCCCCGACGATCCTCCGCGTGCTGTTGCCCTGGCTATGCCGGTACCTAGCTCGCCCCCCGTTGACGCGGTGGCGACGCCTCATTTCGACGGGGATGACGTCGCATGACCGCGGCGACTCGGCCTAACATCGCGCTGCAGCCGACGTCGGCGGCTTCGCCGTCGCCGCGGCTGAGCTTTGGGACGTTAGGCGACGCAGGGTGAGTACCTCGCGAATTGGGCTCGTGCCCTTGGAGCCAGACGGCGAGCGGCTCGTCGCGTATCTCGAACGGAGGACACCATGGGACTCTTGACCTTCAGTATCAACGTCACCCTGGACGGATGCGTCGACCACCAGGAAGGAATTGCCGACGACGAGACACACGCCTTCTTCACCCGCCTCATGGACGAGGGCGGGGCGATGCTGTGGGGCCGCGTCACCTACGAGATGATGGAGAGCTACTGG
>JBBROA010000018.1:0-45902 GCA_038229875.1 Thermoanaerobaculia bacterium
CCGATGATCGCGGAGACCTCTTCTTTCGTGAGGAGAGCGGGCGTGTCGATCTCGCCGGAGGACCGTCTCGCCTGCCGGGCTGGCCCGGTCGAAGACACCGCCGTTGAACCGTTCGGCGCTTTCCCGCCACAGGCCACCATCGCGAGGGACACGCCGCACAGAACCGCGAATCGGGTCGCGAGGGTTCCCGCTACCTTCGACGAGCGCCGCTCGATCGAAACTGAGCTGGACAGAGTGAGACTGCGGGTGCACGACATCAAAGGCTCGCTTTCTGCCGAAGGCCAGCGGCGGGCGCTCCCGGGTTTTGCGGGGAATTCCGTCGAAAAGGATTGGGCGGCTTCACGCTATCACCCGAACGAAGGGAACGGAGTGGTACCGTGTCGCTATCCCGCCTCTGCGGCGATTCCACTTCTGACTTGCCGCGTCCGTTCACAACCCAAAAAGGGGAAATCATGAACACACGCTTCGTGTCTGTCGTTGTCGGATTTGTCGCGGCCGGGCTTCTCGCCACCTCCGTCGTCGCAGAAGACCTGGCTCGGCCTGGCATGTGGGAAATCGTTTCGACGATGACGATGGCAAAAAAACCTGGAAATGCGCCGGAGACACGGCTGAACCACTGCTACAAAGCGACGGACCTCGCCGGCGTAAATGCAAAAAGCGCGGCGCTCACGACGACTTCCGCCGCCGATCAGAAGTGCACGGTCCAGGACGTCAAGTACGCCGGAAGCAAAGGCACCTGGAACACCGTCTGCGAGAACGGCGTGACCATTCACACGGAGCTCAACTTTCATGGGGATTCGCTCGAGGGAGTCATGCAGATGAATGTTCGCGGCGATGCCATGACGGTTCACATGAGGGCGAAGCGGATCGGCGACTGCCGGTAGCACCGGGAAGCGCGGGGGCCGACGGAACCACCACGAGTCAACACGCCGCGGGGAAGGCCACAGGCTCGGCGCAGCCGAACCTCGACGGTTCTTCGCTGGAGGCGCCGAAGCGGAACAAGCCGGTGCGCGCGTTAACCTCCGACGGCGGTACATCGTCAGCTATCCCGACGGCTCGGCCGACGTACACCGGCCCGATGGGACGGCCATTCACGTGGAGTCGGACGGGAGTACCTGGAAACCCGATTCCGTGACGATTCGAGGAGACGCCGTGGAGAAGGTCCTCAGCGGCTGACGGCGGCCGGGTTCGCGGCGGCGGTCCGGAGGCCGGCCAGTTCGCGCGGCGCCCCCGCAATCGCGGCGAGGAACTTCCGGGCGACGATCGGAGCGTCGTACGCCGCGACGCGCCGCCGTCCGCCTTCCGCGAGCCTCTGGCGGAGCGAGGCGTCGCCGAGCAAACTCTGAAGTGCAGACGCGAGCGCGGGGGCATCCCCGGGCGGCACCAGAAGCCCGCATTCGCGGTCGGCGACCACCTCGGGGACCGCGGCGGCCCGGGCCGCGACGATCGGGAGGCCGGCCGCCATCGCTTCGAGGAAGACGATGCCGAATCCTTCCTGCCGCGAGGGAAGACAGAAGACGTCCGCGCTCCGGTATTCCTCCGCGAGCCGGTCGAACGGAACGTGACCGGCAAAGGTCACCCGCTCTCCGAGGCGGAGCCCCACAGCGCGGGCGAGAAGGGCCTTGCGTTCCGGACCCGTGCCGATCACCCGCAGGCGCGCGTCCGACGGAAGAAGCGCCATGGCGTCGAGAAGAGTCGCGACGTCCTTACGCGGGTAGAGGTGCGCGACGCAGAGGATCCGGCCTCCGGCGGAGGGGGACCCGCGAAAATCGCCGAGCGCGCCGCGCCAGCGGGCGAGATCGATCGGCTCCGGCACGACGGCGATCCGATCCGTGGCAACGCCGTAGAATCGCCGGATCGCGGAGGCGGAATGCGCCGACGGAGCGATGACCAGGTCCGCTCGCCGCGCGTGGCGCTTTTCGAGGAGGGCCTCGGCTTCGAGCCTGAGACGGGAAAGCCCGCGCTCGTGCTCCGCTTCCTCCGCAAGAGTCCCCTTGATCGCGGCGACATGCAGGACCCCGCCGCCGCGCGGGAGAAAGACGCCATCGAGGTCGAAGCCGACGACCGCGTCGGGCGGCGGGATGGATGCGGACAGCCGCCGGACGCGCGTCCTCACGCGAAGGTCGAACGCGAGTCGCGCCGGGAGCGACATCGGACCGCGGCCGCCCGAAGGGGCGAGCAGATCGACGGCGTGCCCCGAACCGACCAGGGCATGGCGGAGGACGGCGATGCCCACGGACGTCCCGCTTCCCGACTCGACGTCGGGGGAGGTTCCTGTGACGAAGATCAGCCGGGCCAAACAGGCGTCTGTATACACCGGGGCGTCGCGTTCCCCCAGGCGGTGACGGATCACGAGTCAGGGAGGAGGGGGTGACTGCTCACCCTCGCGTCCCGCTGCAGTCAATCCCGGCCGGGCCCGCGCTTCTTCTCGTCGTGTCCTCGATTGGGCCGGCCCTCATGCGGACGATTCGCGGGCCGCACTTCGACCGGGCGCCGCTCCGCCGGGCGCCGCGCTTCCACGTGAGCGGGACGAACCACTTCCGGGCGCGGACCGTGCGCATACGGGCGAGCCACCACCGGCCGGGAGTCGCGCCGGTGGTCGAACGGCCGCGGACCGGGGCCGGAATGGCGGTAGCCCGGAGCGACGACGGAGGACCGAACCCACGCGTGGTGCGAAGCGTAGGGGCGGCCCACCCAGTAGTCCCGCCGTCCATACCAGGGACGGCCACGATAGTAGTTGTCCCAGTAAACGCCGGGCGAATAGGCGACGATCGGAAAGCCGAGCGCCGGCCCCTCCGACAAAATGCTGACGCGCCGATCCTCGTACGGATATTCGAGATTGCCGGAGTACATCCAGCCCCGTTCGCGGCCGGCGACAACGTCACACCAGGCATAGTCGTCGAGGCAGCCGGCCACCTCGACGGAACGGCCCGCCGGGATATGGGCCACCAGCGGATAGTCGCGGCCCGGGCCCGCGCGCAGGCTAGAGCTCTTCGCCGTATAAGCATCCTCCGCGAGCGCGGACCCTGAAAACGCGAGACCCAGAACAAGCGAGCAGCCGAGCAGGTGACGGGTCATGTGATGACGGCTCATGGGGCCCCCTTCGATCGGAGAACTGTATCCCGCCGAAGTGACCGGAACTCCGAGGTCAAAGGCGTCTGGATGGTGACGGGCTCGCCCTTTCCGCAAAGAACACGGCGGAAAGCCTGACGGGCGCGCTGCTCTTGTTGCTTCCTCCTTGCACTTGCCCCGGAAGACCCTAGAACACCTCGCGTCAGCCGCGGGCCGGGAGAGCCTACGGGCAGTCGCCGATTCGCCGGGCCTTGATGTGCGAGACGATTTCCGGGTCGGTGCCGTTCTTCGACACGAGTTCCCCCTCGGAGCTGTCCCCCGCGTAGGTCGCCTTCGATCGCAGGGAGACCTTGCCGCACTTCATCGCGTACGTCACCACGTTTCCGGTGACGGAGTACTCGGAAATGGTGCATCGGCCGGCGGCCTTCTTTTCCGCGATGGCGCGCGCGGCCCTCGTATCTCCGTTCGCCATCAACGCATCGTCGCCCTGGACGCAGTGCTTGAAGGTGTTCGGCGCCTCGCCGGTCCGCGTGGTCGTGAACTCCCATTGCCCCGCGTGGAGCCGGTCCGCCGCGAAGAGCGGCACCGCGGGGAGCACCAGTGTCAGCGCGAAAACCATGAAGTGGACTGCCGAACGGCGCTCCGGGTTAAAACGTTTCATGGCAGCCGCAAGACCGCCGCTCGCGCCAGGGCCTTCATTTTTTCCATTCTCGCCACGTCGGCCCCTCCGGTCATATCCATCCCCATAATCGCGACCTCGACGTCTCGTTTCCAGGCGACGACAGTCACCGGCGGATGCTCGTAGGCCTCGTCACCCAGCCCGGCAATCGGCTTCTGGCCCTTCTTCTCGCGATCCCATCCCTCTTTCGTTTTCGTGCCGACGGCGACCGTGAAGAATTTTCCGTTGACCGACTGAAAGCTGCACATCCGGACGGGCGTATCTCCCTTGTGGGGAGGCGGCGAGCTCGGCGCCGATGCCGCGACGGCGGCTCCGAAGAACGCCGCCGCCTCCTGGTTGGTGACAAGGCGGCACGGGTCGATCCCGCTCGCGTCCGCCGCCCCGACGAAGCGGGGAAGTGCGAGGACCGCGAAAATCAGAAGTGCCTGAAGAACAATGCGGCGCATAGGTGCCCCTCGGATGAAGATTCGCGGTTCATTTCCCGTACTTTGAGATCTGGGCGCTGCCGATGTCCGCGAGCTCCTGCCGCCAACGGACGAGGTCCGCGCGGTGCGCTTCGGCGAAAACCATCTGTTGCGGCGAAGGCTCCATGGCCTGGCCGCTCGTGAAGACGCGCGAGCGCTTCGGGTCCATCTTCAGCATGAGCATGTGCAGCGCCGCGCCGGTCCAGACGACGTCCCCGACGTTGGCGGCGGATCCGCCGGCGAGCTTCACTGCGGCGGGGATCGCACTCATCACACGGACGCGTTTCTCCATGTCCATGCCGCCGGCTTCCGCCAGCGCGGGCTCGGACGCTTTCAGGGCGCCGAAGCCCTTCTCGAAGGTCATGAACCGGTTCACGCTGTCTATCGACATGGGCCAGGAGGCAATTTTCGCCTGGTCGGATTTCGAGATCTGAGCCCGGGCCATTGCGGCGTAGATGCCGCTGAGCAGGAGGACGGCGAAAAACCTGGGAATCCGTGGGGTCATGGGAGGCTCGCTTTCTTGCCAGGAACGGCGGCGGCGGGCAGAGTTCCCCCGGGTTGGTCCGTCGGAGAGTGGCGTTTTCGATACGGTAGCATGCTCAGGCGCGACGGAGAGGGCACCTGTCGAAACGTTCCGCACGCCCTGCGCCGGCCTTCGTGACGCGTGCTCTGTCGGCTACAATCCCCGCGCTCCTTCAACAAACATGACGCTCCCCGCCGGCTCGCGCCTCGGTCCCTACGAGATCCTCGCGCCTCTCGGGGCCGGAGGAATGGGGGAGGTCTATCGGGCGCGAGACGAACGTCTGCGGCGCGAAATCGCCATCAAGGTGCTGTCCGCGGATCTCTCCGGAGACGCCGAACGGCGGAAGCGGTTCGAACAGGAAGCGCGCGCCGCCTCGTCGCTCAGCCACCCGAACCTCGTCACGATCTTCGACATCGGGGTCGCCGGCGACGTTGTCTACATCGCCATGGAGCTCATCTCCGGCCGCACTCTCAGGGATCTCCAGAGCGAGGGCCCTCTCCCGACGAAGCGGCTGCTCGACATCGCGTTCCAGGCGGCCGACGGCCTCGCGAAGGCTCACGCCGCGGGGATCGTGCACCGGGATCTCAAGCCCGAGAACGTCATGGTGACGGGCGACGGCGTCGTCAAGATCCTCGACTTCGGCCTCGCGAAACTCCTGCCGCGCGAAGACGCGTTCAGCGATGACAGCGCGACCGCGATCCAGGAGACGCGGCCCGGCACCGTTCTCGGCACCGTCGGCTACATGTCTCCCGAACAGGCGAGCGGGAAGCCAGTCGACTTCCGCTCGGACCAGTTTTCCCTGGGCTCGATCCTGTACGAGATCTCGACCGGTCACCGGGCGTTCCAGCGCGCGACCAGCGTCGAGACCCTGACCGCGATCATCCGCGAGGAGGCGGAACCCATCGGGAAGTTGAATGCCGCGGTCCCCGCTCCGTTCCGGTGGCTCGTCGAGCGGTGCCTTTCGAAGGATCCCGAGGGCCGATACGCATCGACGCGCGACCTCGCGAGCGACCTGCGGAGCATTCGGGAGCATCTGTCGGAAGCGTCGGTCAGCGGCGAAACGTCGTCCCGGGCCCTGGCCCCCGCCGCCCCCTCCCGCCGCCGCGGCCGTGTTCTGGGGCCAGCACTGACGGCCGCCGCGATCCTCGCCGCTCTCGGCGCCGGGATGTGGACTCAAAAGCGCTTCAACCGCACCGCGCCGCCTTCGTATCAGCAGATCACCTTCGGAAGCGGAACGATCCGCTCCGCCCGCTTCGCGCCGGACGGGCAGACGATCGTCTACAGCGTGGCGTGGGATGGCGGACCGTTGAAGCTGTTTCTTAAGCACCCGTCGAGCCCGGATTCCCTGCCGCTCGAGCTCCCGAGCTCGAACCTTCTCGGAATCTCACCGACAGGGGAGATGGCGATCGCCCTCGACTGCAAGTCGAATCACCCGGGCATCTGCAGCGGCACCCTGGCGCGCGCCGCGCTGACGGGAGGCTCGCCTCGCGGCGTTGCCGAAGGGATCCAGGAAGCCGACTGGGGGGCGGACGGTGAGAAGTTCCTGGTCGTCCGCGACGTCGACGGCAAGGCGCGGCTCGAGTATCCGATGGGCAAGGTCCTTTACCAGACCTCCGGTCACATCAGCTACGCGCGCCTCTCGCCGAAGGGAGACCGCATCGCGTTTCTCGACCACCCGTTCCCGCTCGACGACGCCGGAACGGTCGCGGTCATCGACATGGCGGGCACGAAGAAGACCCTGACCGGACAGTGGGCGAGCGAGCACGGGCTCGCCTGGGCGCCCTCCGGAAACGAGATCTGGTTCACGTCCACGGAGGCGGGAGCCAACCGGTCTCTCTACGCGGTCGATCTCGCCGGAAAGCTGAGGGTCGTCACTCGCGTTCCCGGCGGTCTGAAGCTCCATGACATCGCAAAAAGCGGCCGTGTGCTCCTGACCCGGGAGAGTCCCCGCGTCGGCATTCGGGGCGTTCTCGCCGGCGACGAGCGGGAGCGGGACATGTCCTTTCTCGATTACTCGTTCGCCGCGGATCTGGCCTCCGACGGATCGACGATGCTGTTCGACGAGGAAGGCGAAGCAGGAGGCGCGAACTACACGGTGTTCCTGCGCAAGTCCGACAAGTCTCCCGTGGTCCGGCTCGGCGAAGGCAACGCTCTCGCGCTCTCGCCCGACGGAAAATGGGCGCTCTCGATCATCCCCGCGCCCCACTCGCCGTTCCTGCTGCTGCCGACCGGGACGGGGGAGCACAAGCAGATCTCGTCCGACACGGTCAGCCCGGAACAGGCCGCGGCGTGGCTCCCCGACAGCCGCAGCATCCTGTTCGCGGGCAGCGAAACAGGGCACTCCGTGCGCCTCTATGTTCAGGGGATCGACGGAGGAAAGCCGCGCGCCGTCACGCCCGAAGGAGTCACGGTCGCGCTGCCCGGCTTCGCGGTGTCCAACGACGGAAAATGGGTCGCCGCGATAGGCCCCGACCGAAAGGGCGCGATGTTCCCGGTCGAAGGCGGGGCGAGCCGCGTGGTGCCGGGAGTGGCGGCGGGCGAGTTCCCGCTTCGGTTCTCACCGGACGACAAATTCCTTTTCCTGTGGAAGCGGGGGGACGTTCCGGCCCGCGTGACGCGGCTCGAAGTCGCAAGCGGCAAGCGGGAGGTGTGGAAAGACCTGCTGCCCGTCGATCCTGCCGGTGTGGAGCGGATCTCAAATGTCCTCGTCTCGCCCGATGCGAAGTCGTACGCCTACTGCTACGCGCGGCTACTGTCGGACCTCTTCGTCGTCGAGGGCCTGAAGTAGTCGCACGACTTCGATAGGCTGCCGGTCGAATCCCATCTCGAGGAGTCATGCAGAACACGCAGTCAGATGCCGGTGTCCGCGCCGATTACGGGATCGACGCGCCGGGAGTCGTCCGGAACCTCTTCGTAATCGGCGGGATTTGCCTCGCCATCGCCGTGACCGTCTGGCTGCGGCTGTGGTCCGGGGTCCTCGTCAGTCCGAAGGTCGGCGGAGTGGAGATTCGGTTCCCTCTGGGCAGCGCCGCGTCATGGGCGAGCCTGTCGCTTCTCGCGATGGGCATCTGGATGCTGTGGGGAAGCCTCATCGGCAAGGTCCGCGGCCGGGAGAAGCTACTCGATCAGATTTCCTGGAACGGCAACGAGGACGTCCTCGACGTGGGCTGCGGCCGCGGGCTGATGCTCATCGGAGCCGCGAAGCGCCTGACGAGCGGCGGCCTCGCGACGGGCGTCGACATCTGGCAGTCCGAAGACCTCTCCGGCAATCGTCCCGAGGCAACGCTCGAGAACGCGCGGCGGGAAGGCGTCGAGGACCGCGTCGAGGTGAAGACTGCGGACATGCGAAAGCTTCCTTTTGCGAACGACTCCTTCCACGTCGTCCTCTCGAGCGTTGCCATCCACAACATCTACACCGCGCAAGGGCGCGGCGAAGCGATCTCGGAGATCGCACGAGTGCTGAGGCCCGGCGGGCAGGCGCTGATCGACGACATCCGCCACGGCCGCGAATACGCCGCGGCTTTTGCGAAGAACGGCTGCGAGGTGTCCTCGACCGGATCGAGGCTCGGCTCGCTCGTCCTGACGCTCGTCACGTTCGGGTCTCTCCGGCCGGTTACCCTGCTCGCGCGCAAGAAAGCCGCCCCGCGGCCCCGCTCCCGCTGAGCCCCGCCGTTCGATTCTTATCAGCCTTCATGTTGCGCCCCTCACCCTCCGCCTCTCCCCGGCGCGCAGGAAGAGGACGAAAATCTGCGCTTCAGTCGAGCTGCTGGCTAAGCTCGCACCGAGAGGAGTCTCCTGACCGAAGGGAAGGAGGAGCCTCTCGGGGCGGGAGCCGCAGCGAACGAAGCGATCAGGCCGGCGGTCGAGGCCGCATCCGGCCGAGCCGCCGGCCGGTGCCGTTCGCCGCAGACGGCGAACGGCAGATCGCGCAGTGAGCGGAGGCGACGGTTACCAGCCCGGCGGCACGAGAGCCCCCGGCGGGGTCGGATTCAGGAAGACGCTCTTCGAGATGTCGGTGCAGCCCGCCCGGCCGTGTCCCCAGTAGTCGTCGTGGTTGACGTCCAGGATCGACGGGTTCCACGGGAGCGAGCCCGCGTACATGAGGTCCCGAGGGTCGTCGTTGACGTGAAAGGCGCTGTAGTGCGGCGCGCACGAGGGCACCGCGCCGAGAGCGTGGAAAACCTCGTGGGTCATCGCGAACTCGACGTAGCCCGGATTCGTCTCCGTCGAGGCGAACGGATTGGCCGAGCACGGCGTCGCGCCGGGAATAGTCCCGCGCAGGTAGAAGACCGAAACCCGGCCGATGAGCGACGGCGGCGTGGGCCCGCCCGCACAGGCCGCGTTGTTGCCCCCGTCATAGAAGACGGCGTAGATCTTCTGGGGATTCGAGTAGCCCGAGGCCGGAAGCAGCGATTCGATCCGGTCGCGCGCCGAGACCCCGAGCGCCGCGATCGTCGCGTCGCTCTGAGACAAACGCGCGAACCCGATGTCGAGGCTTCCCTGGAACGTGTCCGCCTGGAATTTCGTCCCGCCGCTCTGGTCGGACAGCCACCGCTGCATCGCGGCAAACGAGGTCGTCAGCGTCCCGTTCGTGTCGAGCGCCCGGTCCGCGCCGTCGGAGGGCAGCACGTACAGGAGCTTGATCTGGTAACCGGCCCGGTCGTCGACGCGGTCGGCGGTGGACCTTACGAGGATCGGCGTGCCGGAAAACGCGGCCGTGTCCTGCACCGGCTGGAACGCGGTTCCCTGCGGGTTCGTGTAGATCTTCGTGGTGCCCGCCTCGGTGTCCGCCACCGTGATCACGACCTGGACGTTCGTCAGGCCGCCCGCGAACACCCAGTACCGCTGATTGAGGGGGCGGCCGTCCACCACCTTGAGGACCATTTCGACGTTGTTCGAAGAGAAGAACCAGAAATAGCCGGTGTCCGCGGTGAGGCCGACGGCCTGGCCGGCGCCGGAAGTCCCATCCGGCTTGGTCCACGTCACGCTGGCGCGAAAGCGGCCTCCATTCAGACACAGCGCGGTCGCGTTCGAAGCGCAAGCCGCGGTGGAAAAGGTCCGGCGCGCATCGGTCGCCGGGGCTTCGTCCAACTCGAGCAGGGGAGAGAGCGCCGGCAGGGAGTCGGAAATCTGCGCCGGCGCCAGGGCGCTCGCCGGCGAAGCAGCGCTGCCCGAGTCGGTGAACGCCGCTGTGTCCTGGATCGGTTGGAACGCGGTTCCCTGCGGGTTCGTGTACGCGCGGACGACACCGGTCTGCGTGTCGGTGACCGTGATGACGACGCGCACGTTCGTGAGCCCGCCGGCGAAGACCCAGAATCGCGAATTGAGCGGGCGTCCGTCGACGACCTTGATGACCATCTCGACGTTGTTCGCGGAGAAGAACCAGAAGTACCCGGTGTCGGAGGTGAGGCCGACAGCCTGCCCGCTCCCGTTTGTTCCGTCGGGGTTGGCCCACGTGACGTTGACCCGGAAGCGGGAAGCGTTCAGGCAGAGGGTCGTCGCGTCCACGACGCACGGGGCCGTCGCGGCCCGGGCCTCTTCGACCCCCTGCGGCCTCGCGCTCGAATGTAACGATTCGCTCCGTGCCGCCGCGAACCCGGAGATCGAGAGCAGGAGTGCCGTTACGAGAAACGAGGAACGAAACGCGGTCATTACGCCTCCAATTTTTCGGCGCAGCATATATGGCAGCGGCGGGGCGCGGCGCCTTTCTGCTCTCGGAAACGGGGATTTCTCGTTTTCGCTGCCCTGGCCCGGCCGCGTTTTCCTCCCGCCCGCTCTGACGGAAGCCGCCGGTTCGGCTACGATGCCCGCCAGGGGGACCGCCATGAAGAAGAGCAGTCGAAAGCCGGCCAGGAAGGCCGCGAAGCCTAAACGGAAGCCGATCATGCGGCATTCGCGCGAAGGCGTGAAGCCGACCAGGTCAAAGCCCAAGTCGAAGTCGAAGTCGAAGAGCGCCACGAAGGCGCGGGGCTCGAAGACCTCGCGCGCCAAGTCCATCTCGAAGCCCGCCCGGGCAAAAAAGACGGCGCGCAAACGGCCGGCGGCGGCCGCGAAGAAAACGGGCGTCCGTTCCGCTTCCCCAAAGAATAGAACGCCGCGCCCGGCGCCCGCGACGAAGAAGAAGACTCCGCCGCGGACCAGCCGGATTCGTGGTGAAGCGGACCGGCGCGTCGAAGAGCCGTTGGACGCCCGCGGGATGGGCGCGGACTCCGGCGGGCAGTCGGGAGACACGGAGGGCCTGTCGCGCGAGGAGGACGCGGACTCCGAGAGCGTCGAAGAGCTCGTCGAGGAGGGCCAGGCGTACGAGGCCGGCGTGATCAGTGGTGTCGAGAGGGGACGCACCGCGGGAAAGCGCGGAATCCGGACACGGCAGGTCCCGGTGGATGACGTCCCGCAGGAGTACCTGGACGAGGACTAGGGTCCGGGAAACCCCGGGGAGCGACCGGGCGCAGTCACGAGGGAGATCTTGGCCGCTTCGGCGGGGGCATCGGCTTTCCCGCGAGAAACTCGAACGGCATCCGGACGGCAGGGGAGTCGCTTTCAGCCACCCTGCCCTCGAACGCGAACCGCACGGTTCCGTTCTCGAAAAGCCGGTAAGTCCATTTCTCGTCCGGGCAGACGCCGCCGCCGATCGAGAGCAGCCTCCCGGGCCAGTGCCGCCGTCTCGACGCGGCGCGCTCGATCCGCGCGTCGACGATCAGGGCCGTCAGCTCCGCGTCGATCTCGTAGCGGCGGACCCGGAGAAAACCGTCCACGAGGTCCGGTACGTGCTCGGGGTCCGGTTCGCCCGACTCGGCATGATCGAGTTCCTCCAGGCGAGCGCGCGACGCGGCGTCTCTCAGAGACTCGGGGGTCGAGGCGCAGAGACTCCGGGAGTGGAACTCCTCGCCGAGCCGCCGGTACACTCGTCCCCAGCCGCCGTTCTTTCCCGTCAGGTCCGTGAGCGTGCCGTCCACGAACCAGATCTGGTTCTCGAAGGCGGCGACATATCCCGCCGTCATCTCTCCCGACCGGAGCCGATCTGCCCACCCGAACGCGGGGGCGTCGATTTTCCTCAGCACCCCCACCTGGAGCTTTCCCATGGCGAGAAGGATGAGCTGGCAGATGATCTCGGGCCGGCCTCGGAGCGGCGCGTTCAGGTTCCAGGACGCCTCGAGCGTCTGAAGGGCGTCGTCGTTTTTGCCGGACCGACTCTCGACCAGAGCCCGGGAAAGAAGAATCCGCTGAAGACGCATGACCCCCTGGAGACCAGGAAAGGGAGATTCCGAGCGCTGAGAAACGTCCATTTCCCACGCGACCTCTTCCTCGCGCAGCAGCTGCGAGCGGATCTCGGAGATCTCCCCGTCCCGTTCGGAAAGAAAGCGCTCGAGAGCCGCGGGCGGCGGACCGATTTTTTCCGTCGAGGTTTTCACTTCGCGTTCGGTGAACAAACTCGCGAGCGATGCGATCGCGGTAAGCTCCTTTGCGGCGGCTTCCGTCGGGCGGACTCTCCGCCGGCTGACACGGACCTGCGGCACTGCGGGAGGCGTCGTCGCCGCATCCGGGACGACTTCCGGCTCAACGTCTCGGGGCACGAGGTCGATCCCGACGGCCGCGGCGAGCGTCTCGAGCGCGAGCGCCCCGCCCGTGACGGAAGTCTTCGGGTACTGCGCCTCAAACGCGGTTCGAAAGGCCGCGGGTTGCGGCGGATCGGCGCCTCGCGCGAGACCCGACGCGGCGGCAATGAGGATCGCGATCGCCCCTGCTGAGGCGCTTTCCCACTTCATTGACCGGTTCCTCCTCAGCCTCGACGTCCGGAGAGAGGGTAAAGGGCGAGACGCGGGGTACCGTCGAGAGATTCCCCGTCGTCTCATCCTTCGCCACTGTTTAGAGATACGGATCGGTTTCCAGATTCATTGTGGGGCGACACTCCTTGTTGCGCAACGGGCGCCCGCCCGCGGAAGGACCGGAGTTCGAGAGCGTCGAAGAGCGCGTTGGCAAAGTCGGTCTGCGGTGAGGCAGTCGCGACTGTCTCAGTGGGACCCGCGGCGGCGCGGACTGTCATCACGAGGGGCCGGCCGATTGGTTCACAGTGTCGCACGCTGACTCCGGACGCGTCCGACCATGGACCGCGTCGGTACGGGCGCTTCGATCCGACTCTCTTGTGTCGCGAATGAAACTCCTGTCGTTATCCGCAAAGAGGATGTACGATTTCGTACAACCGTTTCTCAGAGCTTCGTTCGCCGTGCAGAAAGGAAAATTCATGCGCAGGCTCTCCGTTCTCTCCGCCGGCGTCGGATTGGCGATCCTTCTTTTTGGCGGCAAACAGGCTTCCGCTCAGCCGTCCCTCGGAACGGCCGCAAGCTTCGCGGTTCTCGGCTCCTCGACGGTGACGAACACCGGCGCGACGACGGTCACCGGGAACCTCGGTGTCGCCCCCGGCAGCGCGATCACCGGTTTTCCTCCGGGAATCGTCGTCGGCGGCACGATCCACACCGCTGACGCGACGGCTCTGCAGGCACAGGCAGACGCCGGCACCGCGTACACGTTTCTGGTTGGCCAGCCCTGCGGCACGACGCTGACGGGGCAGAACCTGGGCGGGAAGATCCTGACGCCCGGCGTCTACTGTTTCTCGACATCTGCGCAACTGACGGGAACACTAACGCTCGACGCGCAGAACAATCCGAACGCGGTCTTCATCATTCAGACCGGGTCGACCCTGACGACCGCGAGCGCTTCCCTCGTGCAGGTGATCAACGGCGGTCAGAACTGCAACGTGTTCTGGGCGATCGGCAGCTCCGCGACGCTCGGCTCGACGACGACCCTCGTCGGGAACATCCTGGCAGTCGCGAGCGTCACTCTGAACACCGGCGCGAGGATCAACGGCCGCGCGATCGCGCAGAACGGCGCCGTGACACTCGACGCGAACACCGTCAACGCCTCGGCTTCGGCCTGTCCGGCGTCAGCGCCTGTTCCGCCGTCGACGATTCCCACGCTCGATTTTGCGGGGCTCGGAATCCTCGTTGTCCTGCTCTCGGTCGCCGCGCTTCTCGTCCTGAACAGGTCGTCGAGCTAGACCACCTGAGATCGCCCGCATCGAGGCGGCGTCCAATGCCTCGCCGGGAACCGCGTGCTAGCGTGTCCCGATGAAAATCCGACTCTCGATCGCGGTTTTGTTCGTGAGCATGACCCTGCAGTGGGCCTCTCTGCGCGCGGCTCCTGCGCCCGCCGGCGATTTCGCGAAGTTTGTGGACGATTACTTCGACGCGCGCTTCGATTTCACGCCCACTGAAGGGACGTCCGCGGGACTGCACCAGTACGACACGAAGATGCCGGACCGGTCGCGCGCGCGCATCGAACGGCGCATCGCGGAGCTCAAGGCCCAGCTCACCCGGGTGAGTGGATTCGACCGGGTGAGCCTCTCCTTCGACGATGGGATCGACGCGGCCGCGCTCGAAGGCGCGCTCCGGTCCGAGCTCCTCTCGCTCGACACGCTCCGCAACTGGGAGCGCAATCCCATGTCGTACGCGGGAGTCACCGGGTCGGCGGTGGACGACCTCATCAAGCGCGACTTTGCGCCCGCCGCCGAACGGCTCGCTTCCGTGACAGCGCGCATTCGCGCGGTGCCTTTGATCTGCGCGGCGGGAAAGGCGAACGTCCGTAATCCCTCAAAGGAGTTCACCACGCTCGCGACTCGGATGGCGAAGGGGTCCGCCGGGTTCCTGGAGGGAGGGCTTGCCGCGTGGGCGAAGGAGGCGGGAGCGGGGCAACCGTCGCTTCAGGCGGGGTTCGAGGAAGCCAACACGAAAGCCATTCAGGCGTTGCGCGAGTTCGCCGGCTGGCTCGAGACTGACCTCCTGCCGCGATCGAAGGGGAACTACGCGATCGGCGCGCAGAATTTCGCCGCCAAGTTGAAATACGACGAGATGGTCGACTCGCCGCTCTCCCAAGTGCTCGCCCGCGGCGAGGCCAATCTGGCGAAGGACTATGCCGCGTTCATCGAGACCTCCCGGAAGATCGATCCGACGAAGAGTCCTGCGGAGGTCATGAAGTCCCTGTCGAACGAGCATCCCTCCGCCGAAAACCTGATTCCGTTCGTCGCGAAGCGCGTCGAAGCGGCCCGGCAATTTCTTCTCGACAAACAGATCGTGACGATCCCGTCGGAGGTCCGTCCGAAAGTCCTGGAGACGCCGCCGTTTGCGCGCATCGGAAGTTTCGCATCGATGGACACGCCCGGGGCGTACGAGACGAAGGCGACGGAAGCCTTCTACTACGTCACACCCGTCGAATCCGACTGGGACGCGAGACACCGCGAGGAACACCTCAGGCTCTACAACCCCCAGGTCGTCTCGATGATCAACGTGCATGAGGTGTGGCCCGGCCACTATCTGCAGTTTCTGAATGCTCCGAAGTTTGCGACGAAGACGCGGAAGCTCATCTTTTGCGGCACCAACGCGGAAGGATGGGCGCACTACGCCGAGCAGATGATGGTCGACGAGGGTTTCGGAGACGGAGACCCGAAGGTGCGACTCGCGCAGCTCCAGGAAGCTCTCCTGCGCGACTGCCGCTATGTCGTCGGGATCAAGCTGCACACGCAGGGGATGACGGTCGAAGACGGCGCGAAGGTCTTCGTCGAAAAGGCATTCCAGGAGCCGGCGAACGGGCTGGCCGAGTCGCGGCGCGGCGCCTACAACCCGACCTATCTGTATTACACGTACGGAAAGCTCGAGATCCAGAAGCTGCGCGACGATTACCGGGCGAAGACGGGCGCCTCGCTCAAGCAGTTCCACGATGCCTTCGTCGCCCAGGGTGGCCTTCCGATTCCCCTGGTCCGGCGTCTGATCCTTCGCTAAGGAGTCTGTCAGAGTCATGTCCGTGGCGAGCGCGGTGAGGCCGAAGCGAGAGAGGGAGCGCACGGATCCCTCGAGCATGTCCGGGCATTCCGCTCGCGGCGAGAGACACGCCTTCGGGCAGCAGGGGATTACGAGGACTGCACTCCTGGGCGCGGCATGAACCCGCTTGCCCTTATTTCTCTCTATCAGCCGGTCCGGAAACAGCTGGAAGTCTTCGCCGTCGACGATGACGGCTCGCTGATGGACGTCTGGAAGGAAGAGCACAACGCGAGCTGGCGCCGCCATCCCCTGACCGGCGCGAAGCTCGCGCCTGCCGGATCGCCTCTCGGAGGCGCGTTCTTCGAGCCCGACGAGAGGTTGAACGTCTTCCTCGTCGCGCTGACAGCGGGTACGACGGACCCCGGACAGGGTGTCATCCACTGGCTGTCGAAATTCGGAAACTTCGCCTGGACCCCTCAGACGCCGATCGCCGCGGGGCCAGGCCCTCGGTTCAGGGTCGGCGCGGGAATCGCGGCGGCCTGGTATCCGCCGCACGGCACGCTCGAGGTGGTTGCCGCCGGAAACGACGGCGCCGTGTGGGTGCTCTGGATGAACTCGACGGGTCCCTGGCGAATCGCGCCGATCGCCGACCGCGGGTTCGCGGCGTCCGGAACGCCGCTGGCGTCGGCGTACTACCGCAATCACGACACGCTCGAAGTGCTGATGGTGGACGCTCACGGCGCGGTCAACGTGCTGTGGAAGTCGAGCACCGTCGCGTGGCGCAAGGTGGCGATCACGAACGCCGGCCTCGCAAAGAGCGAGGGCACGCACGTCGCGATGACGTATTACGACGGTTACGGCCAGCTCGAAGGCTTCCTCGTCGACGCCCAGGGGCGCGTGCTCGTTCTCTGGAAAACCGCCTCGGCGCCGTGGCAGTGGGTTCCTCTCACGGATCCGTCGTTCGCGCCGCCGGGCGCCCCGATCGCCGCCGTTCACAACGCGACGCACGACCAGCTCGAGGTCTTCGTCGTCGGCAATGACGGCGCCCTCTGGCTCCTCTGGAAGCGAGACAACGCGCCGTGGAATCCGGCGGCTCGACTCAGCGAATCGCGTGTGTTCCAGCCGGGCGCGCCGGTCTCGACCGCGCACTTTCCTCCGACGGACCAGCTGGAAGTCTTCGTCGGCGATCGCGTCCACCTCGCCCGGGAGATGACGAAGTATGAGAATCAGGCCTGGCGGCCGTGCGCTCTGCCGATCGCGCCGCGCTCGGGCGTCGCCCCGCCCCTTCCGGACGTTCAGACGAGCCGACTCATGCAGCTCTCGGGAACCGCGGCGTTCCGCGACCGCGGCGTGGAGGGGATCGACCTCGGGGCGAACACGACGCATCAGGGGAATCATTTCGTCTTCTTCGGAGACGTTCCGCGCGGCAACCGCAACTCCGGTCCCGGACAGGATGCCGACGCCGTCGCCTACGCCCGGTTCATGGACCAGGGCACGCTGCAGCTCGAGCTCATCACCGGTCCAGACGGCCTCTTCGCGCCGTTCCGGGGCAGATTCAAGCCCGGCGCGCCGTCAGGGTTTCCGGGCGCGAATCCCGTCATGGAGCTCGGGAACGCCCAGACGCCGACCGGAGCGTTCAGCTGGGGCGGCCAGGTCTATGTCTTCGTCCTCGTCGCGGAGACTTTCGGACAACCGTGGTCGTCGCCGACGTCGTACCTGATGAGGAATACCGACCCGTTCAACGGCCAGCCCTACGAGCAGGTCTTCCGCTTCAGCGAAGGAAAGTTCTGGCAGTGCTCGCCCTGGGTCGTGCCGGACCTTCCCGAGCTTCCGCGTCACGCGGGCCGCGGCGTGGTCGTGCTCGGCCAGGGCTCGAACGACAAGCAGTCCGACGCGACGTACCTTGCCTGGATGCCTCTGAACGAGGATGGCCCCGTGTTCGGTCAGATTCGCTATTACACGAAGGACCCCGCGGACCCCTGGGGAAACAACGAGGCGCAGGCCAGACCCCTCTGGCCCACGACGCTCGGCTATTCCTCCATTTCTCTGGCCCACATCGACGGCGCGGGCGTGTGGATCGCCCTCTATTCGCACGCCATCGACAAGCTTTTCTACCGGCAGCGCAGCCCCGTCGTGGCGCGTATCGGGACATCCCTGACGCACTGGTCGGATGAGATCGTCGTCTTCGATCCCTGCCGGGACGGCGCGTACGGCAACTTCATGCACTGGCCGGATCTCGACGATCTGCACCTGGGCGGAATCCCGGCCGACGACGTGCCGGCGTGGGCCTACGGGGCGTTCATCGTCCCGCCTCTGACGCGGTGGCACGCCGCCGAAAAGGAAGTGACGCTTCACTACCTGATGTCGACGCACCGTCCCTACCAGGTCCAACTCATGAGGTCGCGCTTCAAGATCCCGTAGAGCAAGGGGAGAAGTCGTAGCGCGCCGCAAGCCGGCGCGTCAGGTCAGGATCGTCTCGATCGCGTCGAACCAGACCGCGGCGATGTGCTCATAGCCCGGCTGAAACGGATGGATGGCATCCGGCCCGAGAAACGACAGCGAGAATCCGGTGTGCATGTCGGCGAGCACGACCGCCGCCCCTTCGGCGGCGCGATCCCGCACGAGCGCGGAAACCTGCGCGTTGTAGGCCTGAACCTCCCGGTCGTGTTCCGGCTGCGGCGTGATCCGGGCCACGGCGATCAGCACGCAGACCTTCGCGGCGATGATCTCGTCCAGGAGTCCTGCCAACCGGGTGGGCGCTTCGTCGAGATGGTTGTTCTGCAGAATGTCGTTCGTGCCGATCATCAGGAGGACCACGTCCGGCGCGAGCTTCAGCGCGTCCTTCACGATGCCGGCGATGAATCCGATGTCCTTCCCGCTGTGCCCTTCGTGAGACGGCGGGAACGGGACTCCCTTTACGTCGAGAGGGCCGTTCGCAAGACTGCCGACGAACGTGATGCGCTTTCCCCGGTCGTTGGCCGTCTCGAACAGCCTCCGCCGGTATCCGCCCGGGTAGGAGAACCCCTCGGTGATCGAGTCGCCCAGGGGAAGGATCTTCCAGGTGTAGTCCGTCAGCGTCGCCGGCTCGCCAGCGGCTCGAGGCGCGGCCGCCTTGAGCGTCCAGTCGTCGAACCCCAGGCTGCTCGTCCCCGGATCCCACAGGATGTGATCGATCGCGCCGCCCCGTCCTCGATAGAACACGTGCTGCTGCCCGCCGGACACCATCGTGGCGGGACGTCCGTCGCTCGCGGCGGCGGCCTGCGAGCGCGCCGTCCAGTCGTCGGAGCGCAGCTGGCGCGAGGAGGGATCCCAGAAGATGTGGAGGATGTTTCCGCCCGTTCCCCGGCAGAAGACGTGCTGCTGGCCTTCGGCGGTCGCCATGGCCGCGGGGTCACTCGCGGCCGGAGGGGCGTGGGCCCCCGCGGTCCAGTCGTCGTGGTGCAGCGCACCCGAGACGGATGCCCAGAAAATGTGGCGGATCGAGTTGTCCGTCCCCCGGTAAAACACGTGCTGCTGGCCGTCGGTCGCCAGCGCCGCGAGGTTCCCGGCCACGGGGGGCAGGCGGGCGCCCCTCGTCCAGTTGTCATGGCCCATCGCGCCCGAGGAGGCGTCGCGAAGGATGTGCGAGACGCCGCCGCCGGCGTTGCGATAGAAGACGTGGAGTTGGCCCGGGGTCGCGAGCGGTGTGGGATCGCCGGCCGCCGGCTCGCCGCCCGCCTGCGCGGTCCAATCGTTGAAGGAGAGCCGCGCCGCGGACACGTCCCAGACGATGTGACACACGGCGCCGCCGGCCCCGCGGTAGAAAACGTGCTGCTGGCCCGGTGTTTCGAGAGCCGAGGGATCGCCTTTGGCGGCCGGCGCGCCGGCTCGGAGTGTCCAGACGTCCCGGTACAGCGTTCTCCGTGCGGCTACCCAGAGGATGTGATGGATTTGCGCGTCTACGCCCCGGTAGAACACGTGCTGCTGGCCGGCAGTCGCCAGAGTGACGGGGTCGCCGGCGGCGAGCGGCGCCTGTGCTCTCACGGTCCAGTCGTCCGTGTGGACCCTTCCGGAAACGGAATCCCAGAGGAGGTGATGGATGTGGTTGTCCGTCCCGCGGTAGAAGACGTGCTGCTGAGCGAGGTTCGTCATCGAGTCGGCGACGCCGAGACGCTCAGGGCGCCGATGTCTTATTCACCAGGGCGAGCGCTCGCGCCAGCTTCGTCACATACTCGCGGAGGAGCTTGTCGCCGCGCGATGCTGCCATCGCGGCCATCGCGGCCATCGGCAACGAGAACAGGAGAAAGCAGATCGCCCCCGCGTGTCGTCTCATTTGAGGTCTTTGTGGCGCGATCGGCTGCTCCTCACGTCGATTCCGGCGACGTCGGTAAAGACTGACTTCGCGAAGAATTTCGCCCGCCCTTCCCCCCAGCGGTCGTCGGGTCTACTTGGCGTTCGACCACTCCTGCTGATCGATCTTCCACTGGCGGTTCTCTTCGACCATTTCGACGGAACCCTTCATCGCGGCGCCGTCCGACTTCCCCGTCATCGAGAGGGTGGCCTTCTTCCCGTCCACCTTGAGATCCGTGAGCTTGACGTCTGTCGGCGAAATCTTCTTCATGAACTCCATGATCTCTTTGTCAGTCTTCTTCATCCCCTTTTCCTGCTCCTCCATCTGCTTCAGGGACGCGCTGGACATCGTCTTCTTGTAGCGCACGGAGTCGGCAGCGGCGATGGCCCTCGCGTTCTCGCGGTAGACCTTTGCCTGGGGCGTCGATTCGATGTCCCTGGAACCTGCCGCGAGGGCGGGCAGCGTGACCGATAGTCCGAGCGCGAGGCACAGCAGGGCACGAGAGGCGTTGCGCATCGGGCGTCTCCTCATGTGGTGTGGGATCAGACGATACCAAGACTCGATCCGCCGGGGCCCGGCCCCGCGCCCTGACGTATGCCGGTAACGCCCGCAAATCTTAAGGCCACGCGGAAGTGCGCCGGCACGACGAAAATTGTCTTCTTTGCCCGTGGGGCAGCAACAGCGGCTGCCGCCGCGCAGGACGTTGATGGTGGCGCGGGATGCGGTGTGACGAGCTCGCCGATGTGAGTCTTTGCGGAGCACCTTCAGCGCGCCACCCCACGCGATGACCTGGTCAAGCATCGTCTTCACCGACTTCTGGTGTGACGGAGCCGGCCTGAAAGTGGTGTAGTTCTCGAAGTCCGTGGACAGCGACAGCGCGACTTGCGCACGCACGTCGGCGACGAGAATCTCGCCCATCATCAGCCTCAACGGCTCGACGGCGCGCAATCCGCCAGCGCTCCCGTACGCGACAACCCCGCGGCCTTGTTGTTCCATTCGCGGAACAGGAAGTCGATCGCGTTCTTGAGCGCGCCCGAGGGGCCGTGGTTGTACCCAGGCTTTGGTGTGCGGCTAACTGTACCGACCCATGGCCGGCGGCATGGCTTCGTCGAGCAGTGGCAGGTTGAACTCCTGGATGTCCAGATCTCGAACGGCGCACGTCGCGCTCCGCCGCGATGCCATCAGCCGGTCGCCCGCGCCCGCGCACCCTCTGTGACTGTGAGAAGAAAGATGTCGCGATTCTTGATTCCCAGGAAAAGAGAGCGGCGACAAACGACCCATCGCAAGCGAAACAGCCTACGATTCCCAGATGCATAACCTGACGATCGGGCTACAGGCGCTGGTGGCCGCTTCGATCTTTTTTGTGTGGGTGGTGAGGTACGACAACATCGTGCGGGAGTTCAAGGCGTTTGGCCTGCCGGACTGGCTGCGAGACATGGTCGGCATTCTGAAGCTGACATTCTCGCTGCTCTTGCTCGTCGGGATCGAACGACCGGCGTTCGCCGTCGTCGGTGGCGCGGGCATCGCCGCCTTGATGGGCGCCGCCATCGTTACCCACCTTCGGGTGAAGAACCCGCTCTTCAAGATGCTTCCCAGCCTTACCCTTCTTCTCCTTTCGCTGGCAATCGCGTTCGCCAACTATCGCTTTCTGACCGCGTAGCCACGACCGTACGCCAGGACAAGACACACGTGGCCCAAGGCGCGACGAGGGACAGGAGCGGGGGCGCGTCGTCTGAGCGGACGCAGGTGCGAACGCTGGCGCTGGTGCTCGGCGATCAGCTGGACGCGGCGTCAGCCGTGTTCGACGACTTCGACGCGAACCGCGACGTGCTCTGGATGGCGGAGGTCGCGGAAGAGTCTGAGCACGTCTGGACGAGCAAGCCGCGCATCGTGCTCTTCCTCTCGGCCATGCGCCATTTCCGTGACGCACAGAAAAAGCTGGGCCGCACGGTGCACTACGTCGCGATCGATGACAAGGCGAATACCCACTCGTTCGCGTCCGAACTGGGGCGGGCGGTCGCCGAGTTGAAGCCCCACCGGTTGGTGATGAGCGAGGCCGGCGACTGGCGCGTGCAGGAGGTCATCGTCACTGCCGCGGGGAGGGCGGGAATACCGCTGGAGGTGCGGGAGGATCGGCACTTCTTCTCGACCCGTGCGGACTTCGCCGCACACGCGGAGGGGCGAAAAGCGCTCCGGATGGAGTTCTTCTACCGCGAGATGCGGCGCAGACATCGCGTGCTCCTCGACACGCACGGCCGACCCGAAGGTGGGCAGTGGAATTTCGATCGGGCGAACCGGGAGAGTTTTTCGAAGAAGGGGCCGGTCGCTGAAGCCATGCCGGCGCCAGCACTCGTCGAACCGGACACGACCACGCGGGCCGTGATCGCGCAGGTGAATACGCGCTTTGCCGATCACCCAGGGGAACTGGCGGAGTTCGCATGGCCGGTGACGGTGGCCGACGCGCGGGCCACGCTGGACGATTTCATCGAGAACCGGCTCGCCCATTTCGGACGATTTCAGGATGCGATGTGGACCGACGAACCGTGGCTCTATCACTCGCGGTTGTCGGCGGCTCTGAACCTGAAGCTGCTGAGTCCGCGCGAAGTCGTGTCGGCCGCCGAGCAGGCCTATCGCGATGGCCGGGCGCCGCTCGCGAGCGTGGAGGGTTTCATCCGCCAGATTCTCGGCTGGCGAGAATACGTCCGCGGGGTGTACTGGCATTTCATGCCCGGCTATCTCGACATGAATGCACTGAACGCTCGTCACCCCCTGCCGAACTTCTACTGGACCGGGGACTGCGAGATGCAGTGCCTCCGGCAGTCCATCGATCAGACGCTCCGGCACGGCTACGCCCATCACATCCAGCGACTGATGGTGACCGGGCTCTATGCCCTGCTGCTCGGCGTCGAGCCGAAGAGGGTCCACGAGTGGTATCTGGCCGTCTATGTCGATGCCGTCGAGTGGGTGGAATTGCCGAACACGCTCGGCATGTCG
The DNA here is from genome assembly GCA_038229875.1 of Thermoanaerobaculia bacterium. GTDB lineage: Bacteria > Acidobacteriota > Thermoanaerobaculia > UBA5066 > Gp7-AA6 > JALYUA01. The sequence continues at coordinate 22,874 of JBBROA010000018.1, forward strand.
CAGTACGGCGACGGTGGGCTCATGGCCTCCAAGCCCTACGCGGCCACGGGCCGGTACATCCAGCGGATGAGCAACTACTGTGCGGGCTGCCGGTTCGACCCAACGAAGAAGACCGGTGATGACGCCTGTCCGTTTACCACCCTCTACTGGGATTTTCTGGTCCGGCATTCGCAATTGCTCGCCAACAATCACCGAATGACATTGCAGTTGAAGAATGTCACCCGCCTGACCGCAGCGGATCGCGCGACGATTCGGCAACGAGCGCGCGCCATTGCAACCAACGGCGGTGCGCCGCCGCGGAGAATCGTGTCGAACCCATGACTCTTCTGACGGTGCTCACCGTGTGTTCCGGATCGTCATTTCTTGTCTACGGAGGATTGTGCGTGAGCTCGCCGTCGATGAAGCGCGAGTTCACACGTTTCGAATTCGGACGTTTCAGGACGCTCATCGGCACGCTGGAACTGCTCGGCGGGATGGGCCTGTTGGTGGGATTCAGATGGCCGCCCTTGTTGTGGATCTCATCGGCAGGCCTGTCTCTGCTGATGCTGTGCGGTGTGGGTGTCCGAATCAGAATCGGCGATGGGTTCGCGCGGTCCCTTCCCGCGCTGGTGCTGATGATCGTCAACGCCTACATATTCATCGAGTCGCTGAGGTTGCCTAGCAGCGTGCGGACGGCCCTTCACCGAACGAAAGAGGTGGAAGGCGGCGCCGGCGAGGGAAGGTATGACTGACGCCACGGCGAGTCGCCCGGAAGACACGATCGCGGTGGTCGGCGCGGGCATCTCCGGCTTGCTGCTGGCAAGCGCACTCCGGGCGCGCGGCGAGTCCGTCATCGTACTGGAAAAAAGCCGGGGAATGGGCGGGCGGCTCGCGACGAAGAGGGTGGGCAACGCCGTGTTTGACCAGGGCGCACAGTTTTTCACGGCAAAGGACTCGCGGTTCTCGGAACTCGTCGCCCACTGGCAGGCGCGAGGCGTGGTGACCCACTGGCCGGCGGCCCCAGTGCCCCGGTTGAGCCGTCGGCGGCCGTATGCGAACGGATGTCGTCCAGGGCTTCCGGTTGGACCGTGGATTTCAAGTGCTCTTGACGGCCTATCCGACGGCGCGCGAGTGGCTCGACTACGAGAGCTTGTCGTTGATGAGATTCACCGCCGGACGCTGGCCGCTACGGAGCGGAGTGACTGATCGTCAGGCCCTTCTCCCCGACCCGCCTGTTTCCCGCGAAGTCTCTCCAGGAAACTTCGGAGACATTGCGAATCGCTCGCCGAGCGATTAGCGTCTCTTCAGATTGTTTCAGGAGGATGACAAATGCGCTCACTTACTCGTCGGGCGGTGCTCTGGTCTCTCGTCGGAATCTCCGCCGCGGCTCTTCCGGCGCGAGCGGGCGACACCGTCACCGTGATCCGCGCGGGGACTCTCATCGACGGGAAGTCGTCGGCCTTGCGCCGCAACCAAGTGATCGTTGTTCGCGGCAACCAGATCGAAAGCGTCGGGGACGCCGCGTCCACGAAAATCCCCGAAGGGGCGGCGGTGATCGACCTCTCCCGCGCGACGGTGCTGCCGGGGATGATCGACGCCCACACCCACATCTTTCTGCAGGGAGAGGATCCTGCCGAAGGAGGCTATGACGTCCAGCTGCTGAAATATCCGCTCGCGTTCCGCGCGGCGCGGGCCGTGGTCGCCGCGCGCCGGGCGCTCGAGCAGGGCTTTACGACGATCCGCGACGTTGAGACGGAGGGCGCGGGATACGGGGACGTCGGGATCAAGCAGGCGATCGAGGGCGGATTCATACCGGGGCCGCGCATGTTCGTGGTCCCGCGCGCGCTCTCGTCGACCGGCGGGTACGACCTGGAAGGGTACGCGCCCGAGGTCGCCGTCCCGAAGGGGGCTCAACTCATCGACGGGCCCGTCGAAGCGCGCAAGGCGGCGCGGGAGCAACTCGACCACGGCGCGGACTGGATGAAGGTCTACATGACGCATCGCTCGTGGCTGGACTCGCAGGGCAACTTCGTCTCGCAACCAACGCTGACGGTCGAAGAGCTGAAGGCGATCGTGGACGAGGCCCACGGCTGGGGGAAGAAAGTGGCGTGCCACGCCTACGGCGGAACCGGTCTTCACCGGGCGCTCGACGGAGGCTGCGACTCGATCGAGCACGGCCTGGATCTCGACGACGCGGCGATCGCGCAGATGGTGAAGCAGGGCACGTGGCTCTGCCCGACGATGGCCGTTTACTACGACCACCACGCGCCGGAAGGGACGCCCGCGGGGCAGCGGGACCGCAAGCGGGTCGCGCTGCACGGTCCGTCGCTCCGGAAGGCCCTGAGAGCGGGGGTGAAGATCGCCTTCGGCACGGACGTCGGCGGATTCTCCTGGAGTGACCCGATCGCGCGGGAGTTTCCGCGGATGGTGGAGTTCGGAATGAGCCCGATGGCGGCGATTCAGTCGGCGACATCGGGCGCGGCCGAGATGCTCGGGATGTCGGGAAGGCTCGGCGTCGTGGCGTCCGGCGCCTGGGCGGACCTGGTCGCGGTGCCGGGCGATCCGGTTGCCGACGTGCAGGAGCTCGGGCGGGTGTTCTTCGTGATGAAGGACGGGAAGGTCTTCCGACACGAGTCGCAGGATGGTGGACCCGTCCCTCGACGATGACCGCCGCGGCCCCGGACGCCGGCACGCCGAATTCGACTTGTGACGGCTCGGGCGGACCGTGACCCTCCCGCTGCTCGCGCAGAACGCCGCGCTGGTGCTCGGTCTGATGAGCGCTCTCTGGGTCGTGAGCGTGTTTCGGCTCGACGCCAGCATCGTCGATCCGTGGTGGTCGATGGCCTTCCTGCTCGTCACCGCACACACGGCGGTTTCGACCGGTCTTACGCCGGCCAAGAAGCTGCTCCTCCTCATGGTAACGATCTGGGCGCTACGCCTGTGGCTCCACCTGCTTCTGCGGAGCCGCGGCAAGCCGGAGGACCCCCGTTACGCCGCGTTCCGCCGGCGCTACGGACCCGCTCGCTACTGGTGGGTCAGCCTCTTCCAGGTCTTTCTGCTGCAGGGCTGTCTTGCCGTGCTCATATCGGCGCCTCTCCAGATCGCCGCAGCCGCCCGCGCTCCCGATCCCATCACCCGAACGGCTCTCGCCGGCCTGCTGATTTTTGCGATCGGGGTGCTCACGGAAATCGTGGCGGACGCGCAGCTTCAGGCTTTCCGGAACGATCCGGCGCGACGCAGTGGAGTCCTCGACACCGGGCTCTGGCGATTCAGCCGCCACCCCAACTATTTCGGCGAGGCGGTCCTGTGGTGGGGCTTCTGGCTGTACGCCGTCCAGCAGCCCTGGGGATGGGCCAGCATCGTTGCCCCGATCGTGATGACGTTCCTTCTCGTAAAAGTTTCCGGAGTGGCGATGCTCGACGCGCACCTCGGCGCCAGTAAGCCGGGGTACAGGGACTACATTCGCCGGACGTCGGCATTCGTTCTTCGTCCGCCGCGGCAGTAAATCTCCTTCACAGACCTCGCGGTGGTTCCGTGAGACCATTCCGAAGTCAGGTTTTCAGGTCTTCCTCGTCGGACCGCCGCACGGCATGCGGGCATTGATCAGCCGGCACCCGCTGCGAGTCTCTGAAACCTTCCGTTGCCCCGCAAGGCGTCGAAGTTCGGGTCGATCCGCAGGCGCCCGGGCGAGAGGTAGTAGGGGACGCGAAGGAGGCGCTCCAGCCGGTCGATCGCGCGACCGGACTCGCCCGAGAGAATTTCGATTCGCGCGAGCTGGTGCTCGAGGTACGGTCCAAAGCCCGCGCTTTTGCTGATGGGCTGGAGAGCCACGGCGCGCTCGCCTTCGAGCAGCGCCTCCTGCTTCCGGCCGAGGTACGCGAGCGCAAGACCGTGCAGCGAGTGGAGGTCCGGATCGTTCGGTGCCGAAGCGAGCTGCGGTTCCACGGCCTGGCGCGCCTCCTCCGCATACTGGCGCGCTTTGGGAGCATCTCCGCTCAGGGCGCAGGCCTGGGCCAGCGCGATCGCCCAGCCCGCGCGATCGTCGTCGAAGGCTTTCGGCGTCATCGCGAGGAGCTGGCCGCGCTCCCCGTCGTTCAGAACCCAGACGAGATCCCAGAACTTGGCAAAGTAGCCGATCAGCTCGGCGTGATCCACCTGCGGAGGCGCCGCCTCGATGACGCGGCGAGCCCCCGCGAGGTCTCCCTCTCCGAGATAAGACAACGCCTTTTCCTCGATCATCGCCAGCTCGTCGGGCGCGAGCGCGAGGCCGCGGTCGAGGACCTCTCTCGCCTCCGGGTACGCACGCATCCGGACGAGCGTCTGTCCCAGAAGGCGCTTGCGTGCGGGCGAACGGGGATCGAGACGCTCGGCCTCTCGGAAATGTTCGGCGGCAGCTTTCCAGTTACCAAGGTCGGACTCCGCGGCCGCGCTGCTCGCGAGCACCACGGATCGGTCCGCCGAAAGCCGCTCCGCTTTCCGGTATTCCTCGAGCGCGCCGGGAAGGTCGGATTTCACGATCCGGCGATAGGAACCCAGAGCCAGGTGACCCTCCGGCCGGCCAGCGTCGAGTGCGATCGCCTTCTCGGCCGCCTGACGTGCCCGTTCGGAGAGCGCCGGGTCGGGTGAACTGTTCGCGTAGAGGAACGAGTTGACGTAAGAAATCCGGGCCCACGCCTGAAGGAAGCCGGCGTCGAGGGCGGCGGCCTGCTCATAAAAGGCGAGCGCTTTACGCTGGCTCGCCGGATCGCTTCCGACCGAGGCCTTCTCTCCCTTCAGGAACGCGTCGTAGGCCGCGAGGTTTTCGGTGGGCGTGACCGAAAGCCGGTTCCGGTCGCCGGCGCCGAGCGCGACGCCGAGCGCCTGCGCCACACGCGTAGAGATGTCCGACTGAACGCGGAAGACGTCGGTCAGCGGCGCGTCGAATGACTCCTGCCACCGCGAGGCGGGAGGTCCGGAGTCGCGGATCTCGACGAGCTCGGGGCTGACCTGGACCCGATCGTGACCGCCGTCCTTGCTCCAACGCACTGTCGCGGTGAGCAGGTATCGGGTGTCGAGCTCGCGGGCGATCTCCTGCGGCGTCTTCGACGTTTTCCGGTAGGGGGTCGAGCTCGCGCGCGCTAGGACTTCGACTCCGCCGAGCGACGTGAGCTTTCCCCGAACGGCGTCCGACATTCCGTCTGCGAAATACTCGTCTCCGGCCGCTCCCTGGTTCTCGAACGGCAGGACCGCGATGCGTTTCGCGGCGCCCCCTGCCGCGTGGGATCGCCGCCACAGAAAGAACCCTAACAGTGCGAGGAGAATCGCCAGTCCCGCGAACGCCTTCACGAGCCCGCGCGCCGGCTTCGAGTGTTTCCCTCCCGGGCGGCCCATCTGGGCGCTCGCGCCGCTGAACGACGAGGATGTTTCCCCGAGCGCGAACACGACGTCTCTCGCCGTCTGAAAGCGGTTCGCCCGGTCCTTCTCGAGACAGTGGCGGACGACGTGGTCGAGCGCCAAGGGAACTGCGCGCCCGGATTCCGCGAGGTCCTGCGGCTCGTCGCGCATGACCGCCGCCATCGTGTCGCTCGCGGTGTCCCGCCGGAATGCCCGACGGCCGGAAAGCATCTCGTAGAGAATGGCGCCAAAGGAAAAGATGTCCGAGCGGTGATCGAGGGCGAGACCGCGCACCTGCTCCGGCGACATGTAGCTGACCGTTCCCATGACGGTGCCGGGCTCCGTCGGGTCGATGATCGGACCCGAGGTGGCGTCATCCGGCGAGACGGGCTCTACTTTCTTTGCCAGGCCGAAATCGAGAATCTTGATCAGGCCGTCGCGCGTGACAAAGATGTTTTCCGGCTTCAGATCCCGGTGAATGATGCCTTTTTCATGCGCGGCGGCGAGGCCGCGGCCGATCTGCAGCGCATAGTCCAGCGCTTGGGAAGGAGAGAGCGGGCGCGTCTCGAGCCGCCCGCGAAGCGTCTCGCCTTCCAATAGCTCCATGACCGCGTAGGTCGCCCCGCCCTCACTGCCGAAGTCGAAGATCGCGAGGATGTTCGGATGCGAGAGCGCGGCGACCGACTTCGCTTCGCGCTCGAACCGCGCCATCGCGTCGGGGCTCGCGGCGAACGACGGCGGAAGGACCTTGATCGCGACGTCCCGGTCGAGCTTCGAGTCTCGGGCGCGGTACACCTCGCCCATGCCGCCGACGCCGATGGACGCAAGGATCTCGTAGGTCCCGAGTCGTGTCCCCGCGGCCAGCGTCATGAACTTCGGGGACTCTACCGGTTTTTCCCCTCTCCCCGCGCCCCGGGAAAGGCCGAGGGGGAGGCGTTTTGACTTTCCGTGTTCCGAAAGCGAGGTGGAAGGAACGGTAGAATCGCTGCGCCGTCACAATTGAACAACCGCGGAGCAATCGCCATGATCGGCCGCAATCTCTCCCAGTACCGCGTCACCGCGTCCATCGGGGCGGGCGGCATGGGTGAGGTGTATCGCGCGAGCGACTCGCGGCTCGGGCGCGACGTCGCGATCAAGGTGCTGCCCGCGGCGATGGCGTCGGATCCCGACCGGCGGCAGCGCTTCGAGAAGGAAGCCCGCGCGGCCTCCGCCCTGAACCACCCGAACATCCTCACGGTCTACGACATCGGCGAGAGCGAGGGAACGACCTTCATCGCGATGGAGCTCGTGGAAGGAAAGACCCTTCGCGAGCTCATGGCGTCCGGAGATCCGGTCCCGATGAAGCGGCTTCTGGACGTGGCGGTTCAGACCGCGGACGGGCTCGCCAAGGCGCACTCCGCGGGGATCGTGCACCGGGATCTCAAGCCCGAAAACCTGATGCTGTCGAAGGACGGCTTCGTCAAGATCCTCGACTTCGGCCTCGCCAAGCTGACGGAAACCGTGTCCGAGGATGTGACCGGGCTGCCGACGGTGGTCGGTGCGACACAGCCGGGAACCGTCATGGGGACGGCTGGATACATGTCACCCGAGCAGGCGAGCGGGCACACGGTCGACTTCCGCTCCGACCAGTTCACGCTGGGCACAATCCTGTACGAGATGGCGACAGGCAGGCGCGCGTTTCAGCGAAAGACGGGAGCGGAGACCCTCGTCGCCATCATCCGCGAAGAGCCGGATCCGCTCGGACAGCTTGCTCCGTCGGCGCCTGCTCCGGTGCGCTGGATCGTCGAGCGCCTGCTCGCGAAAGATCCGGAGGAACGATACGCCTCGACCAAGGACCTCGCTCGCGACTTGAAGAGTGTCCGCGACCACCTCTCGGAGACATCGGCCTCGGGCGGCCTGACACCGGCGGAGCCCGTGAAGCTCCGCCGGCGGGGCTGGGCGCTTCCGGCCGCCGCGGCGCTCGCCGTCGGTATTGCGGCAGGATTTCTGTCGCGAGGGCTCTCCTCAGGAAAACCCGAAGTCCCTCTCTCGATCGCGCAGCTGACCTATGCGCGAGGCGCCATCGCGTCGGCGCGCTTCACTCCGGATTCTCAGACGATCGTGTACTCCGCCGCCTGGGAAGGGCTTCCGCTGGACATCTTCACAACACGGCCCGGGAGTTCGGAATCGCGCTCGCTCGGGTTGAAAGGCGCTGGCGTCCTCGGCATCTCGTCGACGGGCGAACTCGCGGTCTCTCTGAATCGCCATTTCCTTTTCGGCTTCGAAGCGATCGGGACGCTCGCGCGAGTCCCCCTGGAAGGCGGCGCGCCCCGCGAGATCCTCGAGGACGTCGAGGCCGCAGACTGGTCGCCCGACGGAAAAAGCCTCGCGGTCGCGCGCCAGGTGGGCAACCGGATCCGCATCGACTACCCGATCGGAAAAGTGCTGTACGACGCGCCCGGGTGGGTCACGGACGTCCGCATTTCGCCAGACGGAACCCTGCTCGCCTTCGTCGATCACGTGCAGCGCGGGGATAACGACGGCCAGGTCAAGGTCATCGACATGAGTGGCAAGACGCGGCTCAACGGGCCGTTCGCTCTCGGCGGCCTCGCCTGGTCACCGCGAGGGGACGAGGTCTGGTCCGGGGGTCGCCAGGGTGTCCAGGCGACCACGCTTTCCGGCAAGAGCCGGCCGGTCTGGAGCGCGCCCGGCGGATCGATCCAGGACATCGCGCGCGACGGCCGCGCCCTCTGCCTTATCAACAACGCGCGCCGCGAGATCGTCGGCTTCTCGGCGGGCGACAAGGAGGACCGCAATCTCACCTGGCTCAACTGGTCATTTCCCATAGGGATCTCGGCGGACGGCAGGACGGTTCTCTTCCAGGAGCAGAATATCGAGCCGATCACGACTTATCTGCGAACTCTCGACGGCGCGCCCGCCGTGCGTATGGGAGAGGGCGCCGCCTACGGCTTTTCGCCGGACGGACGCTGGGTGCTGGCGCTCAAGGATCCGCGGAGTGGTCAGTTCACGCTCCTCCCGACGGGGGCGGGCGAGCCGAGACTTCTGGCCGCGAGCGGGATCAACTGCGCGGGGGCCACCTGGTTTCCTGACGGGCTCCGGATCCTGATTTCCGGAAACGAGCCGGGCCGCGGTCCGCGGCTTTTCGTGCAGGACGTCGCCGGCGGAAAGGCTCGCGCGATTACACCGGAGGGAGTCAGGTTCCTCTTTGACGCCGTATCGCCCGACGGCAAATCGATCGTGGCGCGGGGGACCGAGGGAAAGATCGACATTTATTCCGTGACTCCGGACGAGCCCCGCGTTGTTCCCGGGCTTGATCGCGCGGACATCCCACTCCGGTGGACCGCGGACGGCGGCTCGATCTTCGTCTATCGCCCCTCGGCGCCTCCGCTCCGCGTGGAGAAGGTCGACGTGAAAACGGGCCAGCGCACATTGTGGAAGGAAATCCGTCCGCCCGATCCGTCCGGTGTGGTCCAGGTCGGCCCGATCCAGATCTCGGCGGACGAGAAGTCCTACGTGTATTCGTACCGTCGCGCCATCGCCGAGCTCTACCTGGCGACGGGGCTCCACTAGACGTCGCCATCCGTCGCCTCCACTCACTGCGGGACGCGCTCACGCGCCGGCCAGCGGCTCGCCTGAAGGCTCGACCGCTGGCCTCGTCCCTCCGTTCGCTGCGGCTCCCGCCTCGAGAGGCTCCTCCCTCCCTCTGGTCGGGAGACTCCTCTCCGTCGCCTCCGCTCACTGCGGGAGCTGCCTTCGCCGTGCGCGGCGAAGGCACCGGCCGGCGGCTCGGCCGGATGCGGCCTCGACCGCCGGCCTGCTCCCTTCGTTCGCTGCGGCTCCCGCCCCGAGAGGCTCCTCCCTCCCTCTGGTCGGGAGACTCCTCTCGGGGCGAGCTTAGCCACCATCGTGGTGAGAGCACGCCACCTCCCTCTCCCTGAGCTCGGGGAGTGTAGTGTTGGGGAGGCGAAACGTGCACGCGGGGAAACGCGTGTCGCGACCGCCGGATCAAATTCGTACAGGAGCACCTCATGAACCGTGACGTGGCGGTCTGGATCGACCATAAGGAAGCAGTGATCGCGGCAATCGCCGGCGAAACCGAGTCGACGAGCCGGGTGGAGTCGAACGTCGAGCACGGAGGGGGAGCCCGCCCGGAGGACCAGCGGGACAGGAGGTTCGCAAACCACCTCCGCACGTACTACGACTCTGTGATCTCTCACATCAAGGACGCCACCGGGATCCTGGTGCTCGGTCCCGGCGAGGCGAAGCACGAGTTCGAAAAGCGGCTTCGCGAAGAGGGACTCGGCGAGCGCATCGTCGCCGTCGAAACGACGGACAAGCTCACCGACCACCAGGTTGCCGCCAAGGCGCGCGAGCGGTTCACAAAGAAATAGCTGGCGGAAAACCTCCTTCGCAGCGCAGCTCCGCCTCTCTTCTGGTCCCTCTCCCCGCCGCGCCGGGGGAGAGCGCCGGGGTGAGGGGCGAAACGGCTAAACACCAGCCTGACAGGGCTCGACATAGAGATGGCTGGCCTTCGCACGCCTTGCCCCGAACGCCCTCACGCGGTAGCATCCCCCCGGCGCTGATCCGCGCCCAACCTCGATGGCCTTTCCCCAGCAAAGGCCCTCGCCGAGGCAAAGGGGGGAATACTCCCGGATCGGCTTCACGGATGACGGGGGATGGATGACGAACTTCGTCCTCGCGGACGGCGCGGCTGGGGGGCACCGCTCGCGAATGTACGAAGGAGAGCGTCATGCCGAAGCAGAAAGATCTCAAGCGTCTCATCCGCACCCGCATGAAGAAGACCGGCGAGGCCTACACGGCCGCGCGGCTTCACCTGGTAAAGAAAGATTCCTTCCCCGATTACGGCGCGCTCGCGGGTCTGAGCGACGCGTCGGTCACCAAAGCGACCGGCCGCTCGTGGGCCCGGTGGCTGACGGTCCTCGACCGGGCCGGATCCGCGGAAAAAGCCCATCCGGAAATCGCCCGATACGTGAAGTCGCTCGGAACGGCTCCCTGGTGGACGCAGATGGTGACCGTGGGCTACGAGCGCATCCGGGGCTTACGGGAAAAGGGACAGCGCCGCGGCGGCGCGCACCAGGCGAGCAAGAGCCGGACTTTCAGCGTCCCCGTCGCCACGCTCTTCGAAGCCTTCGTGAACGCGCGTCAGCGAAAGAAGTGGCTGCCCGTTAAAATCGCGGTCCGTTCAACCACCCCTCCGAAGCGAATGCGAGTCACCTGGGAAGACGACACGATCGTCGTTTTCGAGTTCATGTCCAAAGGAGCCACAAAGAGCGCCGTGGCCGCGGGTCACCTGAAGCTCCCGGACAAGTCCGCCGCGGAAGCGATGAAGAAGGCGTGGAGCGGATACTTCGACCGTCTCGCCGATTTTCTCTGATTTCGGGTATCGGCGGCGAAAGAAATCACAGAATCAGCATCGACCGCATTTTTGAACGCGAGACTGCGAGAAACGGCGCGGCCGCCTCGACGCGAGAGGCGGCACGCGCACCGCGAAGACACGAAGCGGAGTTACTGCTTGTCGTAGACCGCGGTAGACGTCACCTTCTTGCCGGCAGCATCGGTCGTGGTATTCGTCACCGTCCGGGACTTTCCATCGGCCGCGACTGCGATCCGTCCGGTGGTCGTGGTCTTGCCACCCTTCTTGACCGTCAGTTCCATCGTGCGGTCATCGACCTTCTTGTACGCGCGCATGTCGGAGTTGGGGTCGCCTGTGACGGCGTAATCCTTGCCGTCGAATTTTCCAGTCCACTCGTTGTGCGCTGCTGTCCCGTCGGCGAGCACGCCATCGACCGTCACCTTGACGCTTTCACCCGCGGCCTCATAAACCACGCTGTTGTTCCTCGCCGGCCCGCTTATCTTCGACTTCGCCTCGTTCAACTTCCATGCGCCCATGTTCGAGTCCGCCGCGAGGCAGACGGCCACACCCACGCAAAGTCCCGCCAGAGTCGCCAGAATGGTCTTCCGGTTCATGAGTCCTCCTGTTGTTTGTGCCGTCGGGAAATAGTCGGCGCATCTTAGCTCACGACCACGGGGTCCGTCCTGAAATCCTGATTTCGGATACCGGCCGGCGAAAGAAATCAGAGAATCAGGACTGATCCCGTTTTCGGACCCTGATTGAAGCGCTCCAACGAACCCGGGAGAGTCGTCCGGCTACTTCTTCCCCGCCGCCTTCGGCGCGTCAACGGGCTTGAAATCGAACTTGCCGGTGCTCTGCGAGAAAATGACGCATTCCGACGCCTTGTCGCAGGCTGTCGTGTGCTTGTAGTTACCGCCGGGCTGCATCAGGTACGAACCGGGTCCGAGACGGAATTCGGGCTTTCCTTCCGCGGCCTGCACGAAGGTGCCGGATACGATCACCATCTTGAAGTCGTTCGTGTGCGTGTGGAGGGGAGCGGCCCATCCGCCCGGAAATTTAATGAATGCGCCAAACGCACCCGTCGCATGATTTCCCCACACGTCGGCGACCTTCACTCCCGGCGCGCCCTTCGGATCGAGGTCGGTCCATTTCATGTCCGCAGCCGGCATCGTGACGAGGCGGCTCGCTGCCCCCTTCGAAGCACTCATCGATCGGGCGTCCGTCTTCGGTTTTGCGTCCATCTTCGCCTCAGCCGGCGCCTGCGCCAGGGCTCCCACCGCCATCAGGAACGAAGCCGCGCCCGCCAGCAAATGTCTGGTACTCATGGTGTCTCTCCTTTTTGAGAATTCCTGGGCGGCAGGTTATCAGGCCGTCCCGGATTGGTATTCTAGCGAGGCTGACGAGATCACCGGAAGGACCCGACATGACAAACGAATTCATCGGAACCTACGACCTGCCCGCCGACGCCGGCGCCCGTGAGCACGCGCTCGCGAGCCTCGGCGACCTTCTCAAGACCCCGCTCACGATGGACAAGTTGAACGGGTGGGCTTCGGAGGCCGTCGGAGTTCGCAGCCCCTTCCTGCAGGACCGCGTGTTCGGAAAGATCCGATGGAAGAAGTCCGTCGGACGCTCGCTCGGGCCGACGCTCTCGAGCGGATTCCGCGCGGAGAACTGGTTTCACTATCTGAATTGGGCCGTGGGACCGAACGGAATTCCCGTAGACATCGGCAAATGGGTGCAGGCGCCGGAGCCGACGTTCTGGGACATGCCCGACGACGGAGACTTCTTCCAGGTCGGCTACTCGTTCTCGGGAGTCCGGCCTTGGGTCAATGCGCTGCTGCTCGACTTCGCCCATCACCAGCCGTGGGACTCACCCCTCACGGCGCGCGTGCGGAGCGGCTACCGCCTCATCGTTCCGCAGGAGCAGGACTTTTACTTCGGCGCCGCGCAGTACGGCGTGCTGGCCGACGCGACGGTCGAGGAAGCGCCGATCCGCCGCTTCTGAGACGCCGGGCCTCCGAGCGCCCCACACACCATCTGACCACGGGCTGCGGCACAATCCACCCATGAAGGAAACCGGAGGGGACCCGCCCGACTCTGGCGTGCGTCACATCTCCGATCACCCGCTCGCGCGTCATCGGAAAGCCGGTCCCCAAACTCGTGTGACGGCCGACGAGGCGCTCGAAACCGCTCGACCCCATTTCCCGGATATTGGTTGGTGGCTCAGTGTCCGCCCTGGAGAGGAGTATCGCGACAGGCTGAGCGACAGCCCGCCACCCGTTCCTCTGGAGGAGGTCTGGGTCGTCCGCGGGGGTATGGAATCCATGCTCGACGGGACTGCCGTGGTCGTCGGTGTTTCCAAGCGGACCGGGGAAGTTCTCTTCCACTCCAGCTTTCCTGAGGGGGGCTGACCGATCGGTGCAGGCCCCCCGCGATCCCTTGAAGAAACGGCGCCGCCCACTTCGGATGCCAGACGTCGGTTCCTGGGGAGAGGATAAGGGGTGAGTCCTGATTTCCTGATCCCGCGCTCGATCGCACGGCGAAATCAAACAATCGGGACTGACCCCAGACCCGCGAGCGCTCTCGTCGAGGTCAACGTCATCTAATGTAGCCCGATGCCGACAGCTCCCTCCTCTCGCACTCCAGCGGCGGCCCGCGCCCTTCCGATTCTGGCCGTTGCTCTCCTCGGCTGCCACACGTCCCGCCCGGCGCCCCTGACCGCGCCAAGGCACGACGCTTCGACGACTCTCGGATCGGGGCCTCCGCTCTTCTACCTCGTCCTCGGTGACAGTACGGCGGCGGGGGTGGGAGCGGACTACGAGGAGGGCATCGCCCTCGGGACCGCGCGCCATCTCGCGCGGAGCCGCCGCGTCGAAGTCGCGAACCTGGCGGTCTCCGGCGCCAGGTTCCGCGACGTTCTCTCCGACCAGCTCCCGCGCGCGCGCGGCATCAAGCCCGACCTCGTGCTTCTCGACGTCGGAGCGAACGACGTCACGCATCTGACTTCGTCCAGATCCGCCGGCCGCGACCTCGAAGAAATTCTCCGATCGCTCCTCGCGGCAAATTGCGAGGCTCGGATCGTGGTTACGGGCTCTCCCGATATGGGCAGCCCTCCGCGAATTCCGTTCTTCCTGCGGGGGATCGCTGCCCTGAAGGCCCGCGGAATCAACCGCATCGCGCGACGCGCGGTGGCCGCGCACGAGCTCACGTTCGCTCCGATCGCGGACCGGACCGGACCCGCCTTCCGCCGTGACCGGACGCTGTTCGCTTCGGACGGCTTCCATCCGAACGCGCGGGGCTACGCTCTCTGGACCGCGGTGCTCGAGGAGGCGCTCGACATTGCTCTCGCGACTCAGCCGGGCCATTGCGGGGCTCCGGCCGCGCCACGCGCAGCCAGCCGCGGCGGTCCATGACTTGAGAGATCAGCCGGACGGTGTCATGGTCGAATCATTCGAAGGCCATCGAACGAGATGGCGACTTGGGGGTCCGGCATGAAACGGCGCGAGTTCCTTTCTGGTCTGGTGCTCCTGACCGGCGCGAGGCTGTTGCCGGGCATGAAGAGCGAGACAACCGCCGCGCCTGGCAACCCGACCTGCCGGCCCGATGGCTCCGGGATGGAGATCTGTGAAGCGGCCGCCTGCACCTTCCTCGCCTCGGTCGCGCCAAACGCGCAGGAAGAATCCAACTGGTGCTGGGCCGCGTGCCTGGAAATGTCTTTCTCGTGTCTGGGCAATCGCGTGACTCAACTGGACATCGTCAAGGCGACGTGGGGAGACATCCGAAACGCGCCCGCCTCGCCCGCCGACATCGTCAAGACGGTCAATCGGGAATACGTCAACAACATGGGCGGCCGATTCCGGCCGAAGGCGCAACTCCTCGACCGGACCTTCACGATCTTCACGAACATGGGCGCGCTGGCGGCGACCTTCGAGCATGTCGCCGCCGGCAAACCCGCGATCGTCGGCACGCTGAACCCGGACGGAACAGGCCACGCGACGATGCTGACCCACCTGACCGTGCGTCGGCCCGTGGCGCGGGGCGCGCTCCCGGAGCTGCATTCGGCCCGCGTCTACGACCCGTGGTTGAAGGGCGGGAGCCGGGTCTTCACTCAGGAGGATTGGAACCGGTCTCCGTACATCATCCTGATCGACCTCTGATTGCAATTCCTCGAATGGGCAATTACGACCTCGTCGCGTTCGACCTTTACGGGACGCTGCTCGACATAGCCGGGCTCGCGGATGGGATGCGCCCGTTCACCGGCGAACGGTCGGAGGCGTTGCTCGCCCGATGGCGCCAGGCGCAGCTCGAACGGAGCTGGCGCCTGAATCGCGAGGGCCGCTACGAGCCCTGGGGCCGGGTCACCCTCGGAGCCCTGGAGGAGGTCGCTCCCGAGTTACCGGTGGAATCCCGCGAGAGAATGGCTCAACTCTGGCTGACGGTTCCCGCATTCGCGGACGCCCGAGCGACCCTCGAGGCGCTGAACTCCGCGGGCGTTCGCCGAGCCGTGCTCTCGAACGGGACCCGCCCGATGATTGCGGAGGCCCTCGAGACCGCGGGGCTCGAAGTCGAACGGATCCTCTCCGCCGCCGACGTCCGCGCTTACAAGACGGACCCGCGCGTCTACGCCCTGCTGGACGCCGAGGCGGATCCGGCCCGCACGCTCTTCGTCAGCTCGAACGGCTGGGACGCCGACGGCGCGCGGCGCTCGGGCCGCACGGTCGCCTGGATCGATCGCGGGGGCGCCGCTCCCGAAACGCCGCCGAGCTTCCGCCTTGCATCTCTCCTCGACATCGTCGCCATCGTCCTGGAATCCGCTTCGACGAAAGAGTCAGGGTGAGCGCCAGCCAGTCTGGGTCCTCAGGGACGCAGATCAGGGCGTACCGCTACCGCGTGACGAATGCGTTTGCGAAAGAGCGGAGTACTCTTCGTTTTGGCCAGCCGAGCCCGTTTATGGCTCTTGCGAGCAGTGGAACGGCATACGGGATCGTGAGCGGCAAAGAGCCTCCGACGCGAAACGCCCTTCGCGCCAGGCGTGAAAATGACACCGAGTGTTCGTTGATCGGACGTCGAATGCGTTCATAGGGCCGGAGCCGATCGGCCGAGACAGATTCGGACCCAAGTGCGGCGTCCGCGATCTCGGCCAGCGAGAGCGCATCCCAGATCGAGGCATTCGCCCCTTGCCCTCCGGCGGGAGTCATGGGATGTGCCGCGTCGCCGATCAGTGCGGCTCCGTCTGCGATATACGAGGCAGCGTGGCCGAACGGACGCTCGATGCGCCGGAAATCGCGGGGAAAGTCGAGGTTCTCGCGCAGTGCGCGGGCAACGGATGTCAGGCGCTCGAGCTCGCCCCAGAAGACGGCCGGGGTTTGTTGCAGGAAGCCTTTCGAGCGTTCGCGGGCCACTGGAATGAGCAGGACACCTTCGCTCCCCGGCATAGGAAAGAATGCGGCCGCGGAGAGCCCTGTGGCGGATTTGCCGCGACGGATCCACACGCGGGAGCGGTTGGGCAAGAGGGGCCAGCGAGGGATCGCTGCCGTGACGAAAACAACCGGGAAATCCTCCAGCGTGATCGGAATGCCGAGTCGTGTCCGGACGACCGAGTTTCCTCCGTCGTCGCCGACGACGACGCGCGCCTGGAACGAGACGGGAACGGCGCCACTTTTTCCCTGGACACCGCAGACCCGGCCGTTTTCGTACAGCAGGTCTTCCACGGCCACACCGCGTTGGATCTCGACGTTTCCGGTAGCCACAGCGGCGTCGGTGATGATCTGGCGCGTCGCCGAAGGGTCCGTAGCCAGGGCCTCGACGCCAGCGGCAGTGAAGTCCTCGCGCGTGACCTGAAGCCACGGTTTCTCATCACCGATCTCGATCTCTTTTATCGTCACGCTGGCAGTGCGCCGAATTGCTTCGCCGACGCCCAGGCTCTCGAGCCGATCGAGCGTCGCTCCCCACAGAACCTCCGGACGCGGGATCCGCAGGGGGACGGTCTCACGTTCCACAACCGCAACGCGCCATCCGCGGCGCCCGAGCTCGAGCGCAAGCACCGCGCCGCCAATGCCCGCGCCCACAACGACGACGTCAAGACCCACGAGTCGAGCGTAGCACCCGGCTCAGGCGAGGAGCGCGATGCTGTCGTCGCAGGACTGGTCTGTCAGCGTCTCGCGAAAAACGAACTGTGAAGATCGTTCGCTTGTGGGCACAGTAGCTTGGTCGGGCACGCCGCACGGAGCTTTGTCAGGTTCTGAAATCAGGATTTCTGGACTGGCCTCGATTCTCGCAGACCCCGATTCCCGCACTATTTCTTTCGCACAACCTGGATGGACGTGATGTCCCTCACCTTCATTTCGGCGTCCGCGACCGACGGCCGCTGGACTTTCAGCCACAGTCTCGAGTCAGCCAGCCCCTTGGCGTTGTCGAGCACGAAAAAGCTCCACTTGACCCGGGTTCCGTCGGGAAGGGTCGTTCCCGGGGACACCGAAACCTCGCGTGCGTTCTGCTTGTAGAACGAAGACACCTTCTCGTACGCATCCGGGGTGACGAACACCTCGCTCTCGGTACCGGGCGGAAGGACCTCCTTGCCTTTGCGCATGGCATCGGCCGCCCAGGCGTCCGTTTTCGCTCCCGGATACACCTTGAATTCGGCGGCGGGGGCCGTCAGGGACACCAAAACGAATCCGCACACAGCTGCCGTTGAGAGTCTGCGAATACTTTGAGCCATCGAAGTTCTCCTCATCGAATAAAAAAGCACGGAGCTCGAGCAGGCCTGTTGCTTCTGGTTGAGCTACTTCAATCCCTCGACGAGAAAGACGTTCGACAGCACCCGCGAGTACGCGTACACATAAAAAGCGCCATCGGGCGCCAGGAAGACCGAAGAGACTCGAACGACGCCCGCCGCGTCCGCGGGAAGGATCTCTTTCCAGGGCTCACGCCGTCCCGTTGCCACCT
This sequence comes from Thermoanaerobaculia bacterium, assembly GCA_038229875.1. GTDB lineage: Bacteria > Acidobacteriota > Thermoanaerobaculia > UBA5066 > Gp7-AA6 > JALYUA01. The sequence goes on from JBBROA010000018.1 coordinate 40,545, forward strand.
CCAGCCGGTCGATGCGGGCGGACGGTCCTCCACGTTTCTGGACGTAGAGTGACCGATCGTCCGCCGTCCAGCCCACGAAAGTCTCTCCCGCTTCGACTCCCGGAATCGGCGCCCCTTGACCGGTTGCGATCGAGCAGATGCGACCATTTCCATCGGGGCCGCGTGCCAGGACCCGCGTCCCGTCCGTCGAAATCGGTCCGAGGCCGCGAACCCCTTCCGGGGAAATCGGTCGCGCTTTTGCGCCATCGGCTGCCGCCATGTCAACCAGGTAAAGGCGATTCGCCCGGCCCGGCTCGGTCGCCGCGACGATCAGATGCCGGCTATCCGGAAGAAATCGGGCTCCTCCCGTGAAGCTCAGGCCCGGGGCCGAGAGCGTTCTCGCCTGCCCGGCGCCCGTCGGGTAGAGGACCAGGCGTGGGTCGGTCAGCTTCCGCACGACGGAGATCGCCCACGCGCCGTCCGGCGAAAGACTCGCCCCCTGTCCTTCGCCCAGCCGGACGGCGGGGGAGCCGTCCATCCTGCGCACGTAGGTCGAATAACCGGCTCCTCCGCCCTCGCCCGCTTCGTAGAACATGACGGTCTGGCCGTCCCGCGAGAGGCCGCTCGGCCGCGACCAATCGAGCCAGGAAAGGTCGCGCTCCTTCGTCTGTCCCGGTGGAAGAGCCGACAGGCCGAGCCTGCGGAACTCGTCGATCAGCAGGACACGCCCATCTCGAGAAATGTCCTGGAGCGTCAGCGATCCGGTCACGGCCGCGACCGAGCGCAGCTTCCCGGACAGGGAGACGGCGTAGACCGAGCGGGTGGCGATCTCCGCCGCGGTAAACCAGATCTCCCGCCCGTCCGGTGACCAGGCGAGACCCTGCGCGCTCCCGAAGGCCTTCGTGAGTGTCGTCTTCTTTCCCGCTCGATCGACGACCGCGGCGAACCCTCCGTCGTCCCCGGCCTGCGGATGATCGATGAAGGCGATCCGATCTCCGCCTGGTGCCACGCGCGGGCTGCCGATCCAGCCGCCCGTTTCGTAGAGGGTCTTGCCGATCGGATACTCGAGCCGCGCTTTTCCGGCGACGGTGCGCACGACCGCCAGATCGCTCCCGCCGGGTTGCCAATCGGCGAACTCGACGCCCTCGAGAACTTCGCGCGGGGCGCCCCCTCCGGTCGCGTTCGTGCGCGCGAGCGTCCCCGTTCTCGTGAACTCCGTGGAGATGTAGCTGCGCAGCGACATCGCTAGGTCGCCCGAAGCCGACACGCCGAGCACGTCGGCGCCGGGATAGCCGAGCGGCCGCGACTCCGGGCTCTCCGGCGCGGCGACGAAGATCTCGGTCGGGTTCCCGTCCCAGGAGGCGCTGTAGAGGATTGTTTTCCCGTCGGAGCCGAAGCGCGCCGACCAGACGGTTCCCCGCCGGAAAGTGAGCTGCCGGTACTTCGCGGGCGGTGCGGCTCCGCGGCCCTTGCCCGCAAAATATCCCGCGGCGAGGGAGACGAGCGATGCCAGAACCGCCACAGCGAGACCGGCGGCGAAAAACCGCCTCTTTCCCGCCTCGCCGGCGACGGTTCCCGCGGCCGCGGCTCCGGAGTGATCCGAGCCGGAGAGCGCCTCGAGGTCGAACGCCATGTCGCGCGCGGACTGAAAGCGCTCCTCGGGATTCTTCTCGAGGCAGTGCCGCACGATGCGCTCGAGCCCCGGCTGGATGCTCTTGTTCGTCGCGGAGAGATCCGGTGGCTCTTCCCGCAGAATCGCGGACATCGTTTCCGCCGCCGAGTCGCGGTGGAAGGCGCGCGTCCCCGACAGCATCTCGTGGAGGATGGCCCCAAAAGAAAATATGTCCGAGCGCTGGTCCGCCGGCTTGCCCTTGACCTGCTCGGGCGACATGTAGCCGAGCGTCCCGAGCACGACGCCGGGCTCCGTGCCCGCGCTCGCCGTCGGCAGGTTCGTCTGCTGGCCGCCAGGAATTTCCGACTGCGTCAGCTTCGCGAGGCCGAAGTCGAGGATCTTCAGGCGGCCGTCCCGCGTCACGAAGATGTTCTCGGGCTTTAGATCCCGGTGGACAATCCCTTTCTCGTGAGCCGCCGCCAGACCGCGCGCGATCTGGACCGCCTGCTCGATCGCCTTGCGCACCGGCAGCGCCCCGCCGGAAAGCCGGGCGCGCAGCGTCTCGCCTTCGAGAAGCTCCTGGACGACGTACGGGGCGCCCTCGTGCTCGCCGATGTCGAGCACGGCGGTGATGTTGGGGTGGTTCAGGATCCCGGCGGCGCGCGCCTCCTGCTCGAAGCGGCGCAGCCGCTCCGCGTCGGCCGAAAACGACTCCGGCAGAACCTTGATCGCGACGTCCCGACCGAGCCGCGGGTCACGGGCGCGCCAGACCTCTCCCATGCCGCCCGCGCCGATGGCGGAGAGCACCTCGTAGGGTCCCAGACGGGTTCCGGCCTTGATTGTCATGAGGCGGCGGAGATTCTACCGGGACCGCGGGAGATGCCAGGACAATCGTGGGGTCAGACCCGAAATCCTGATCTCAGGAAGCAGGACCAACGCTGCATTCCGGAACGGACCGCTCAGCGGGGCCCGAGCGCAGAAATGCAGCGTTGACTTTTCTGTTCCCGAAATCCTCTTCGAGCAGGGGATCCCGGGATTCAGGATTCCGGGTCTGACCCCAATTGTGACCGGAATTATGATGGCACCAAAATGCCGCGCCATCCCGCCATACGCGTTTCATGACGGTCGCGCCGGGCACGCGGCTCGGTCCGTACGAGATTCTTTCGCCGCTCGGTGCGGGCGGCATGGGCGAGGTCTATCGCGCGCGGGACAGCCGCCTGGACCGCGACGTGGCGATCAAGGTGCTCCCTGCCGCCCTCGCTTCGAACGCGGAGCGCCTGAAGCGCTTCGAGAAGGAGGCGCGTTCCGCCTCCGCCTTGAACCATCCGAACATCGTCACCGTCTACGACCTCGGAACCACGGACGGCGTCTCGTGGATCGCCATGGAGCGGGTCGACGGGGACACCCTCCGTAAGCTCCTCGCCGCTGGTCCGCTTCCATTGAAGAGACTCCTTGCCCACGGCGCGCAGATCGCGGAGGGCCTCGCCAAGGCCCACGCGACCGGCATCGTGCACCGGGATCTCAAGCCCGAGAACCTCATGGTGACCAGGGACGGCACCGTCAAGATCCTGGACTTCGGGCTCGCGAAGCTCACGGCGCCTTCGTCGGAAAGCGAGGGCGGCGACGTCTCGCACTCTCCGACGATGTCGCTGGGAACGGAGGCGGGGGTCGTCGTTGGAACGGTCGGGTACATGTCGCCGGAACAGGCGATTGGGTCTTCCGTGGATTTCAGGTCCGACCAGTTCTCGCTCGGATCGATCCTCTACGAGATGGCGACGGGAAACCGGGCGTTCTCCCGGGCGAGCGCCCCGGAAACCATGACGGCGATCATCCGGGCCGAGCCCGAACCGCTCGCGACGGCCGCGCCCTCGACGCCCGTTCCCTTCCGCTGGATCGTCGAGCGCTGCCTCGCGAAGGACGTCGAGGAGCGGTACGCCTCCACGAAGGACCTCGCGCGCGACCTCGGACGCATCCGTGAGGGACTCTCCGAGGGGAGCCTCTCCGGAGCGGAGGCCGCCATGCCCGCTCCCGCCCCGGGGCGGCAGACGAGGCTCGGTCTCGCCCTCGCGGCGGCCATCCTCGTGGCCGCCGCGGCAGCGGGCGCCCTCGCGATGTGGAGGCCACGGAGCGGGCCGCCGCTCTACCGCCCCGTCTCGTTTCACCGCGGCTCTGTGGGCGTTGCGCGTTTCGCGCCGGACGGGAAGACGATCCTCTACACCGCCGCCTGGCAGGGCCACGCCCCGCAGCTCTACTCGGCACGCCTCGACAGCACCGAGTCCACGGCGCTTCCGCTGCCGAGCGCCAACCTGCTCTCGATCTCGAACGGAGGAAAGCTCGCGATCCTTCTCCTCCACGGCAACGTCCCTCCCACGATCGCGGAGGTCTCTCTCGCCGGCGGCGCGCCGCGCGAGCTCGTCACGAGCGATCCGCCGGAAGCGCTGATGTTTGCGCAGGGGGTGGCAGACTGGTCCCCCGACGGGCAACGTCTGGCGATCATCCGCGACGGCGCCCTCGAGTTCCCGGTCGGGAAGGTTCTCGTGCCCGCCTCCGACGGGCAAATCGCAGGGATCCGGTTTTCCCCGGACGGGCGCCGGATCGCCTATTCCGTGGAAAAAGGGCCGAACAGCTGGGACGTCGCCGTCGTGGACGTCGCGGGGGAGAGAAAGACACTCGTCACCGGATGGGAAATCATCGCATCGCTCGCGTGGCATCCGGTCACGGGCGAGATCTGGTTCTCCGGTCGGAATCGGACCGGGAACATCGGCGTCGTCGAGCTTCACGCCGTCTCGCTTTCCGGCGAAGAGCGCGTCGTCGGGCGCACGCCTCAGCTTCTGATCGTGCAGGACATCGCGCGCGACGGCGGCGTCCTCGCCCGGAGCGACGACTGGCCAGAGACGATGAACTGCATGCCTCCCGGCGGATCGCGCGAGCTCGACCTGACCTGGCTCGACTTCTCGCAGGATGTGGCGCTGTCGAAGGACGGGCAGGACGTCCTCTTCATGGAGGGGGGTGCGGGGGCCGGCGCGACCGGAGGCGTGTACATCCGAAAGACGGACGGCTCGACGCCCGCGGTCCGCCTCGGCGACGGCTGGGACGCGGAGGATCTTTCCGCCGACAAGAAGTGGGTCGTCCAGCTCCAGCCGGACCGCCTGACGCTGCTGCCAGTGGGGCCCGGAGAGAAGAAGACGATCCACGATCCCAACTTCCGCTACGTGCGCGCCGCATGGTTTCCGGACGGCAAGCGGCTTCTCGTGACGGCGGCGGAAAAGGGACACGGCAGGCGTCTCTATGTGCGGGACCTCGGGGCCGGACCGCCCCGGCCGATCACTCCGGAGGGTGTCCATGCGCCGCACCTCCTTCCGGACGGGACGCGCGTGCTCGCGATGGACGCGAAGGAGAACAGAATCCTCTATCCCGTGGACGGGGGGGAGCCGCGACCGGTGCCGGGAATCGGGGCCGACGAGGCGATCTTGGGATTCGACGAGAGGGGCGAGAACGTCTGGGTCGGCCACGGGGTCATACCCCTCCGAATCGACCGTTTCGAGCTCGCGACCGGAAAGCGCTCGGTTCTGCGGGAGATCAACCTCGCCGACCCGACAGGCGTCGAAACGATCCAGACAGCCCACGTCTCCTCCGACGGGCGCGCCTACTGCTACAGCTTCATGCGGAGTCTCTCGCGGCTCTACGTCATCGAGGGTTTGAAGTAGGTTCCTTTGGGTCGTGTCCCGCTTCCTGGTCACTGCGAATCAGGACGGACCCCGGTTCCA
>JBBROA010000019.1:0-43227 GCA_038229875.1 Thermoanaerobaculia bacterium
AGAAGCTCGACCTCTTCCGGGCGGGAGGCAGCTCGACCGTCGCCCGTGTGCCCTTGAATGGCGGCACGGCGCGGGAAGTTCTGGAGGACGTCTTCGACGCGAGCTGGGGGCCTGCCGGCGACGACCTGGCGGTCATCCACCGGTCGCCGAGCGGAAAACGCCAGGTCGAGTACCCGATTGGAAGAGTCCTGTACGAAGCGCATTCGGGGTGGCTCGTCTCGGTCAGTACTTCGCCGAAAGGAGACCTCGTTGCTTTCGGGAGCTTCGATCAAGGCAAGGGCAACATTCACGTCGTCGCAGCAAAGGTCGGGAAGCGAACGGTTGCGAGCGACATTGTCAACTTCGCAGGTTTCGCGTGGTCCCCGCGCGGCGACGAGATCCTGTACGTCGGCGGGCCGACGCCGTGGCAGAAAGCGCTCCGCGCCGTCTCTCTCGCCGGGAAAACCCGCGTTCTCCTCCCCGGCGGCGGCAACCTCTATCTCCACGATGTCTCTTCCGCGGGACGCATCCTTCTCGAAAGGGTCGTCGAACGCACAGGCCTCGTTTGTCTGTCGCGAGGGGAAGTCCAGGAGCGAGAGATCTCATGGCTGGACGGATCGGTCGTCAGGGATATTTCCCCCGACGGACAGCTCGTCGTGTTCGAGGAAGTCAGCGAGGCCCAGGGAGAGAAGCGCAGCGCTTTTCTTCGCCGCTGCGACGGCGCGCCGGCCGTTCGCCTCGGCGATGGACTCCCCGCGGGAATCTCTGCCGACGGCAAGTGGGTCCTGACAGTCCAGGGCCCTCCAGGCCGGCTCGTCATGCTCCCAACGGGAGCCGGGCCGCAGAAGTCGATTCCCCTGAACGGCATCGAGCCCTTCTGGGCAAGGATCCTCCCCGGCGGAAAGGGCTTCCTCCTCCTGACCCTTCCGGCAAATCGGCCGGTTCAATACTTCACGGTCCCTCCAGAGGGGGGAAATCCTCGGCCGATTGCGCTCTCGGATCTCGACGCCGGCCCCGACGGCGGAGCCGTGATCAGTCCCGACGGCGATCAGCTCCTCTACGTGGCGAGCGATCGAAGCATCCGAATCGTCCCGTTCTCAGGAGGCGAGGTGCGGAAGGTGCCGGGCCCTCCTCTGGACCGGGGGGATTCTCCGATCCAGTGGGACGCCGACAGCAGGACTCTCTATGTCTGGCGCAACGGAGGCGTGCCGGCCGAAGTCGACAGGGTCGACCTGACGACGGGAAGCCGGCAGCCGTGGAAGAAGCTCATGCCTGCCGATCCGGCCGGTGTCGTCTCGATCGAGCGGGTCGTCGTTTCGCGCGACGGCCGCTCCTACGCGTATTCCTACGGGCGCATCGCGTCGTCGGATCTGTACGTCGTGGACGGGGTGCTGAAGTAGCGTTTTCGCGCCGCGCAGCAGACACCGTTCCGATTCATCCGCGAATCGACTTGAGAGGAATGTTCCTCTGCCTCGCCGGGTTCGCGAACCCGAGCTAAAACACGAGGAGAGCCGATGAACCCGAGCAAACTCCTGCCCCTGGTCTTCGCCCTCGCCGTCCCGGCGGCGGCCTCCGCCCAGCAATCGACTCCCCTGCCGCCCACTACTCCCCCGGCCCCGCCCGACGACGTGCGCATGATCCGGCTGAAAATTTCCGCCGGCGATCTGCCGAGCGCCGAGTCGATCCTGGAGTACCACCGCGAGGAGAAGGGCGAAGACGCCGACTACCTCCTCGGTCTCGCCTGGGTCGCGCGCGGCGCCGCCCTGATGGGAGACTGGCCCGCGGCGTCCCGGTACGCGAAGTCCGCGCGCGAAATCGCGGGCGCGAGCTTGAAGACTCCGGCCGACTACGACTCCCACCGCGAATCCGTGTATGCCCTCGGCACTGGAATCGAAGTCCAGGCTCAAGCACTCGCCGCCTCGGGCAAGAAGGCGGAAGCGGTGCGGTTTCTGGAGGAGAGCTCCCGATCGCTGCAAACGACGCCCTATAACCTTCGCGCGCGAATCTGGAAGCGGCGAAACATGATCGAGCTCGAGGGCAAGCCCGCTCCCGGGATCCGGGCGGAGGACCGCGTGGGCGCCGAGGCCCCCGACCTCGCGTCGCTGCGCGGCAGACCCGTGGTCCTGTTCTTCTGGTGGGAAGCCTGCGGCGACTGCCGCATGCAGGCCGGCGCCCTGCGGCGGACGGTCGAGAAATACGCGCCGAAAGGAGTGGCCTTCGTCGCGCCGACCCGCTTCTACAAGGACGGCGACCACGCGGAAGAGAAGCAGAAGATCGAAAAAGCGTGGACCGAAACCTACAAGCTGTCGGGCCAGGTGGCGGTGCCGATCAGCGACGAAGCGATGCTGCGGTACGGAGTCTCGGCGACGCCGACCTTCGTCTTCGTCGATCGCAAGGGCGTTGTGGTGCGCTACTCGCCGACCCGGATGACGGAAGAACGGCTGGACGCCGAGATCCAGAAGCTCCTCGCTCCCTCACACTCGGCCCGCAGGCGGACCCAACCGGTTCGATAAAAAGAAAACGGGGTCCCTCGCGAGACCCCTCTGTCCTGCGCTGCGGCAGGACGTTCTTAAGCTTAAGAGCCCATGCGGCGAACGGCCATGTAGCCGCCCACTCCCAGAAGGACCGCGAGGCCTAGGAGAGCCGTAGGGTCCAGAGTCGGAACGACGGCGGCCCCGCCGGGCCCCGGGGTCCCTGTCAAGGCTCCCGGAATGGTCGGTGTCGGAGTGGCGGTCGCCACAGGCGTCGTGGTCGGCGGCGTCGCCGTCGGCCCAGGCCCGACGCCGTGGTGATCCCCGACAATGGGCTACCGCGGCGGCTGCGGGCCTGACGGCGTGGGCGTCGGAGGAGGTGCACTCTTCGCCGGCAGGAGCGTCACGTCTTGAAGATGAAACGCGTGAATGTCGATCGCCGGCGTCGGCTCGCGCGCCGGCAGGTTCAGCGCCGGCATGGCGAGGCCGAAGTGAAAACCGGGGCCCCAGCGGACGCTGCCGCTCACGAGCAGACCGCTGCCGCCGGGATCGTTCAGAGCGGAGGCGCTGACGGGAGAAGGCCGGCAGTTGATCGCATGACGGCAGCCGAAGATCGGCTGTTGCTGCGCCGGGGCGGCCGCGGAGAGGATGGCCGCCGCCGCAAACCCGAGGAGAGCCGGGCGGCGGACGGTCATGGATACCGGAACGGAACCCCGTCCGCGTTTACTCCAGCTCACTCCGGCGATGACGAGAGGCTCTCCGCTCAGGCGCCGGGACCCTCCGCGGCGGACCGCTTCGCCCGGGCGGAACTGGCCCTCATGCCGAACTGGCATTACATCAGGGACATCCTCATCCCGCAGATCGAGGCCGCGCAGAAAGCGGCCGGCAAGCCCTGACCCCGCCGGGACCCGAGTTCAGCGCGCGCGGATCGTAAGGCCGCGGGCCGCCGCGGCGAGAACGCGCGCCGACGCCGCGGGGGCGTCGGATGACGCGCCCGCTTCCGCGTAGATGATCATGAGCTCGGTGCGTCGTGTGGCGTCCGGCAGATGAAAGAGACGCGCCCGAACCGCGCCGCGCGGAAGAGAAAGACCCCGGCTCCGGAGGAGCTCTCCGACGCGGGCGACGTCCGACCCGGGCCTGGAGCTTCCGACGCTCTCCGCGTAATCGGGGATGACCCTGGTGTCCGCCACGAATTCGAGCGGACCGATCCGGAGCCGGCCGGGCGATTCATATTCGTAGGTTCCTCCGAGGCCGGGCAGGTAATGCTCGAACTGGATCCAGTACATGCGCCGGATCGCGCCCGCGGCATCGGCGTCGACGAAGACATGCTGCTCCGCCTCCGCGACCCCGTAGAGGACGAACCGATGCCCGCCGGCGTAGCGAAACGGGGGCACCACTTCCAGAATGATCGCCGGCGCCCGATCCGAGACGAGCGTCCGCCCCCGGACGGACCTCTCGAGCGGGAGCTCGCCCTCGGAAGAACCGGCGGTGGCGGAAAACAGAAGGCCGAAAGCCGCACACAGCACACAGCGCCAAGCGCCGCTTCTTCCAAGTCTCACAATCAGAGATCTTAGGGCGTTTCACCAGCGCGGGCACGCCTTTCGTCCGCCGGGCGAACCCGGACGCCTCCGGCTCCGTAATCCGGGGGACGAGTGCACGACAGGGTCGGTTTTCCGATCGATTTTGTGTGTCGCCTCTCGACCTCCGATTTCGATAGACGGTTGCGAGCGCGTCGCACGACCCGTCCTGAAACTGGAAGATGTCGTCCAGAAACAGGACGCACGCGATGAGATGAGAAACCTCGCTTTTCGAATTCCCCTTCAAACGGAAGCACATCGCCCGGTGGACCTCGCGCGAAGACGTGGGGCCCTCCCCTTGCTACGGCTCCATGTGGAAACCAAAACAACGGAGGCGTCATGGCGGAGAAGAGACTTCATGCGTCAGGGATCCGGAGAGGACGGGGCGAGCGCTCCACGAGAGCACCTGCCGCCTTTTCCGATCGGGTTTCGATTCTTTCAGCGAGCAGCAACCCGTCGTCCCTCGAAGCACCCGGGGCTCGCACTCGTCGGACTCGCGGACTCGGGACGGCAGGCCGGTGGGCCCTCGTCACAGCGCTGCTCATCGCCTCCACCGCCGGGTGGGTCGCATCGGGGGAGGGCGAGCGGCCGTTGGCGGACCGGGACCCCCTCGAACCCTTCGTCAATCCGAGTGGCGTCGGGAAGACGGTCTCGACGGCGGGCCCGATCGACCGGAACAACGCTTTCTTTCAAAGCCTCGGCACGAACGGACGGGCCTGCGTGACGTGTCACCAGCCGTCGGCCGCCTGGTCAATCGTCCCTTCGGAGATCCAGAGCCGATTCGAAGCGACGTCCGGCCTCGATCCCATCTTTCGCACCAACGACGGCTCCAACTCGCCGTGGGCGGACGTGACGACGGTGGAAGCGCGCCGCGCCGCCTACAGCATGCTGCTCAGCAAGGGGCTCATCCGCGTTGGGATGCCGATACCGGCGGCAGCCGAGTTCACTCTCGAATCGGTGGACGATCCGTACGGATTTGCGAGCGCCGCCGAGCTGTCTCTCTTCCGCCGGCCTCTCCCGTCCACGAACATCTCCTTCCTGAGCGGCGTGATGTGGGACGGCCGCGAAACTTTCAGCGGCAAGTCGATGACGTTCAACCTCGCCGACCAGGCGAACGCGGCGACGATGGGCCACGCGCAGGCGAGCCTGCCACTGACGGAGGAGCAGCGTCAGGAGATCGTCGACTTCGAACGGGCGCTCTACACGGCGCAGATCTACGACATGGCCGCCGGCGACCTGACCGATGCGCGAGCGCACGGCGGCCCCCAGGCGCTCGCGAAGCAGGACTTCTTCATCGGAATCAACGATCCGCTGGGTTTGAACCCGAAGAAGACGGCGTTCACCTCGGTCGTCTTCACCGGATTCAGCGCGTGGTTCGATCCGAAGAGGGAGCGCCGCGCCCCTCGTGAAGGCGACGTCGATCTCGACCCGAGACTGGAAGGGCGCGCCGCGATCGCCCGCGGCGAGAAACTGTTCAACCACCGGCGCATCGACATCGAAGGCGTCAAGGGATTGAACGACGAGCTCGGTGTCCAAACCATCGCGGGCACGTGCGACACCTGCCATGACTCGCCGAACGTCGGCAACCATTCCGTGGCCGCCCCGCTCAACATCGGGTTGACCGACGCCTCGCGCCGGACCCCGGATCAGCCCCTGTACACGCTGAGAAACATCCGGACGAACGAGACCGTGGAAACGACCGACCCCGGGCGCGCGCTCGTCACGGGAAAGTGGAAGGACGTCGGCCGGTTCAAGGGCCCGATCCTCCGGGGTCTCGCGGCGCGGGCTCCGTACTTCCACAACGGGTCGGCGGCGACGCTGACGGAGGCGGTCCAGTTCTACAACACCCGTTTTCAGATCGGTTTGACGGAAGCGGAGGTCGACGACCTCGCCGCATACCTTCGCGCTCAGTAATCGAAAACCCGGAATGTCCCCAACCACGAAGCCAGGGAGGGTCGATCTCGAATCGTTCCGGAAGCGGTTCGCGGGAGACGACCCTGACCGAGGCCGCGCGTTCCAGGACGGTTTCGTCGTTCCGGCGGTAGAACGCGCCGTACCAGGAAAGCGAAGGGCACGTTCGCGCCGGAGGGGGTGAGAATGAGAGTCGAGAGTTGGGGGTTGAGAGTTGAGAGTCAAAAGCTTCGAACGCTCGACCTGAACTCTGACATTCTTAACTTTCACAGGAGCCCACCATGCTGAGCGACAAGAATTCGGACGCCACCATTGCCGTCTCCGACATCGGCGCGGCGAAGAAGTTCTATGAGGGAGTCCTCGGCTTGACGCCCGCCGGACCGACCGGACCCGAGGTGCTGCTCTACAAGACAGGATCGACTCGGCTCATGGTCTATCGCTCGGAATACGCAGGGACGAACCGCGCCACGGCGGCAACGTGGTCGGTCGGCAAGGAGGTCGACGCGATCGTCGCGGCGCTCTCGGCCCGCGGCGTCGTGTTCGAGAAGTACGACATGCCGGGCTCGGCGTGGGAGGCGGGCGTGCACGTGATGGGTCACATGCGGGCGGCCTGGTTCAAGGACCCGGACGGCAACATCCTGAGCATCGTCGGAGCGCCGGAGGGAAGCTCCTGACGCAACCGTCTCGAACCCGAGCCGGGTCTACCGAGACTCGGCGCTGCGGGGAATCGAGACCGATGCCGCCGGCCGCGCCCTCGAAGTAGAACCAGCGTGCCGCCGGCTTTCGGCGGCAGGATCCCCTGCCGCCCGCCAGAGGTGGATGGCCGCGTAGGCGCGCCAGGGACGCCAGGGCTCCGCCCGTTTGATGAGAGCGGCGGCGGTTGTCGCATCCCCGCCTCCCGCCATCCGCAGCAGCACGAGGTCGTCCGCGGGAAAGGCATCCGGCTGACGCAGGGCGCGCATCGCGACGTATTGCGCGGTCCACTCGCCGATGCCGCGAATCGCGGAGAGCCCGGCGAGCACCTCGGGATCCGAATCGGAGAACGTGAGGCGTCCCGAGTCGGCGGCAGCGGCGAGCGCGGAGATCGCGGCCGCGCGGGTGCGCGGCATTCCCGTCAGCGTGGCCGCGGCGAGAGCCCGGGGGGTGGGAAACACCACGGTCAGGCCGCCCGAATCGGGAATGGTGAGCGGCTCGCCGTGCGCTCGCGCGATCCGCCCCGCCAGCGTCGACGCCGCGGCGACGGAGACCTGCTGCCCGAGGACGGCGCGCACCGCCAGCTCGAATCCGTCCCACGCGCCGGGGACTCGAAGGCCCGGATGCCGCGCGACGAGCGGCCGGAGAAGCGGATCCGCCCGTAAATGCTCCGCGATCGCGCGCGGGTCCGCGCCGACGTCGAACATGCCGCGCAGCCGCAGCACGATCGGCAGGAGAGAGGCGGGCTCGGGAAAGCGGACGCGGGCTTCGAGCGCTCTCGCGGAGTCGACGTGCCGGATCTCGAGGATCCCGTGCCGGCCGCGGAGGGCGAACGTGCGCCGGTACGTTCCGTTGACGACCTCCTCCACACCGGGTGTGGCGCGCACCGCGAGAAATGCCAGAAAGCTGTCCCAGTCGTAGGGCGGGCGATACGGAAGCCGGAACACGTACTCGTCGGCGGCCGCGGCGGCCGTCACGCGCCCGCGCCCCCTCAGCTCCGAGGGAGTGCGGCCGTACGTTTCGTGGATCGAAGAGTTGAAGCGGCGGACGCTTCGGAAACCGGACGCCGCGGCGACGCGAAACATGGGGAGGTCGGTATCGCTGATGAGCTCCTTGGCGAAGTGCACGCGCCACGTCTTCGCGATGGCGATCGGAGAGGCGCCGAGGTGAAGCTGGAAGAGCCGGTCGAGGTGCCGCGGACTGATTCCGAGGCGGCGCGAGAGGGCTCCGATGCTCCATTCCGGCATCTCTCCTTCGGTCATGAGGCGCAGCGCGCGGGCGACCGTCGCGGATGTTCCGTTCCAGGCGGGCGTGCCGGGCGCGGTCTCGGGGCGGCAACGCAGGCACGGCCGGTATCCGGCGGTCACCGCTTCTTCCGCCGTTCGGAAGTACCGCACGTTCTCGCGCCGGGCCGTGCGGGAGGGACAGATCGGCCGGCAGTACACCCGGGTGGACCGCACGGCGATGAAGAACTGCCCGTCGAACCTCGCATCGCGGGCGAGCCGCGCGCGATCGCAGACGTCGTCGTCGAGTTCCATCGCTTCAGCCTATCCGCGTCCGGGGCCTCGAGGTCGCCGGTTTCGGACATCGAGGTCGAGGAGCGCTGCCTGCCCCTTTTTGCCGTAGCATCTCGTCGGAGGAGTGAACATGACCCGTCCCCCCCTGCCTCCGTTCACGCGCGAGACGGCGACCCTCAAAGTCCGGCTCGCGGAAGACGGCTGGAACTCGCGGGACCCGGAAAAGGTCTCATCCGCGTACACCCCGGACTCGCAGTGGAGAAACCGCGCCGAGTTTCCGAAGGGGCGGGACGAGATCGTCGCGTTCCTGAAGCGGAAGTGGGCGCGGGAGCTCGAATACCGGCTGATCAAGGAGCTCTGGGCGTTTACGGAAAATCGGATTGCGGTGCGCTTCGCCTACGAGTGGCGCGACGATTCGGGAAGCTGGTTCCGGTCCTATGGAAACGAGAACTGGGAGTTCGATCCGGACGGGCTGATGCGGTTCCGCTTCGCAAGCATCAACGACCTGCCGATCACCGAATCCGAGCGAAAGTACCGGTGGCCGGCCGGACGGCGCCCCGACGATCACCCCGGGCTCTCCGCGCTCGGACTCTGACGGGGGTTTCGTCCTGGCCCGAGAGGCGCTCGTCCGTCTCAAAGCCTCGCCCTGGCCTCGTCCGGATACTCTCTCGCCGATGAGGTCCCGCTCGACGTCCCTTCCCGCGCAGGCACAAGGTCGAAGGTCCGCAGGCGGCCTCCCGCGATCCAGACCAGCGGGTCCGCGGCCCCCGTCATGCAACTCTCTGGTTGCCTTTTTGAAATCGAGCTGCCAATATGCAATCTGGAGGTTGCATGACAAACACGACCGATCGGATCGAAAAGAAGATTGTCCTGAAAGCGCCGGTGTCCCGCGTGTGGAGGGCGTTGTCGAACGCGAAGGAGTTCGGGGCCTGGTTCGGATGCGTGTTCGAGGAAGCGTTCTCTCCCGGCGCTCCCATCCGGGGGCGGATCACGATTCCGGGATACGAGCACATGCCAATGGAGATCACCATCGAGCGCATAGAGCCGGAGAGATTTCTTTCCTATCGCTGGCACCCGTATGCCGTGGACCCGGCCGTCGACTACTCCGGCGAGCCCATGACGCTCGTCGAGTTCACCCTCGAGAAGGTTCCCGGCGGGACGTCCCTGACGGTCGTCGAATCCGGATTCGACCGAATTCCAGCCGCCCGGCGCGCCGAGGCTTTTCGGATGAACGAGAACGGGTGGGCCGGGCAGCTCCGGAACATCGAGCGGCATGTCTCCGCGTGACGCCGCGACCGCAACGGTGACGCAGGCCAGGTCCGTCTTCTCTGCGCTCGGAGACCAGACCCGCCTGTCGCTCGTCGCGAGGCTCTCCTCGGGCGGGCCGCAGTCGATCTCGCAGCTGACCAGCAGGTCCCGCGTCACCAGGCAGGCGGTCACGAAACACCTGGACGTCCTCGCCGGAGCCGGGGTCGTTCACGACATTCGTCGGGGTCGCGAACGCATCTGGGAGCTCGACAGCGCCCGCCTTCAGGACGCCAGCCGGGCGCTGGATCAGATCTCCCGCCGTTGGGACGAAGCCCTGGACCGCCTGAAAATTTTTGTCGAGCGCGACTGATCAGCCCCATCCTCCCTCTCCTCGCGCCGCGGGGAGAGGGTTGGGGTGAAGGGGGCTAGGGCCCTGGCGCTTTCCGGCAGCCGGTCGAGAAGCCGACCTCCGAAAGATTTTTTTGACGTCCCGTGTCGATCCGGCCGTTCCTCGATCGTCGTGATATCAGAGCCAGGGTCTGAAAGCGGCCCGGACGGACCGGGGCTCGGCTCGACGAAAAGGAGGCACGGCGATGCGATTCATGGTGATGGTGAAAGCGAACAAGGACTCGGAAATGGGCGTCATGCCCGACGAGAAGATGCTCACCGAGATGGGCAAGTTCAACGAAGAGCTCGTCAAAGCGGGGGTGATGCTGGCCGGCGAAGGGCTCCACCCGACGTCGAAGGGAGCGCGCGTCCGTTTCTCCGGGGACAAGCGGACCGTGATCGACGGGCCGTTTGCCGAAACGAAGGAGCTGATTGCGGGATTCTGGCTCTTCCAGGTGAAGTCGAAGGAAGAAGCGATCGAGTGGGTCAAGCGCTGCCCGAATCCGTTTCCCAACGGGGACTCCGAGATCGAGATCCGCCAGATCTTCGAGTCGGAGGACTTCGGCGCGGAGTTCACCCCCGAGCTGAGAGAGCAGGAAGACCGGATCCGCGCCCAGGCCGCGAGCCAGCAGAACCAGACCGGCCAGAAAAAGTAGTCGCTCGCCCGTTCGGGCGCCGCGCCCGGGTGAAGAAGTCCGGCGGAGTCGCCGGATCAGGGGCGGTTTTCAAACAGAGGAAAGCCATGCGCTACATGATGCTGTACAAGCCTGGCAGGGAAACGGACGCGCCGCCGAGCGAGTCCGAGATGGCCAACATGGGCCGGTTCATCCAGGAAATGGCCGCAACCGGTGCGCTTCTTTCGACCGATGGGCTCCAGTCGAGCGCGAAAGGGGTTCGCGTCCTGATCTCGGACGGTCGGTTCACCGTTACCGACGGGCCTTTCACCGAAACCAAGGAGCTCGTCGCCGGCTACGCGATCGTCCAGACGAAATCCAAAGAGGAGGCGATCGAGCTCGCCAGGAAATTCCTCGCGGTGGTGGGTGAAGGAGAGTCCGAGATCCGTCTCATGCACGACGTTCCCGCGTTCTGAGTCGCCGTTTTCGCGCGCCGGAAAAGCGGCGAGCGGGGAGCGCGGGGGTCGATGCTTTAATCGCCCCCATGACGGTTCCCGACATCGGTCGCGCCATAGACGCGGTCTGGAGAATGGAGTCCCCGCGTCTGATCGCGGGTCTCGCGCGGATGGTTCGTGACGTGGGTCTCGCGGAAGATCTCGCGCAGGACGCGCTCGTTTCGGCGCTCGAGCGGTGGCCGGAGACCGGCGTCCCGGAGAACCCGGGAGCCTGGTTGATGACGACGGCGAAGCGGCGGGCGATCGATCGAATGCGGAAGTCGAGCGTCGCCGGGCGCAAGCACGAAGAGCTCGGGCGCTCCGTTCAGGCGAAACAGGAGACGGCCGTGGACGATCTCGAAGCGGCGATCGACGACGACATCGGCGACGACCTCCTGCGCCTCATCTTCACGGCGTGCCATCCGGTCCTCTCGACCGAGGCGCAGGTCGCGCTCACGCTGCGCCTGCTCGGCGGGCTGACGACGGACGAGATCGCGCGAGCGTTCCTGGTGCCGGAGCAGACCGTGGCCCAACGCATCGTCCGCGCAAAGCGCACGCTCACTTCGGCGAAGGTCCCGTTCGAGGTCCCGCGTGGCGCCGACTTTGCCGCCCGGCTCTCCTCGGTGCTTCAGGTGATCTATCTCGTCTTCAACGAGGGCTACTCGGCGACGGCGGGAGACGACTGGATGCGGCCGGCGCTGTGCGAAGACGCCCTGCGGCTCGGCCGGGTCTTGGCCGAGCTCGTTCCCGCCGAGCCGGAGGCCCACGGACTCGTCGCTCTCATGGAAATCCAGTCATCCCGGTCGAGAGCGCGCGTGGGCCCATCCGGCGAGCCCGTCCTGCTGCTCGAGCAGGACCGCGGACGGTGGGATCGGCTTCTCATCCGGCGGGGGCTCGCCGCGCTCGAGCGGGCGAGATCGCTCGGCAGACCACCGGGACCCTGCGTCCTGCAGGGCGAAATTGCCGCGTGCCATGCCCGCGCCCGGACCCCCGAGGCGACAGACTGGGCCCGAATCACGGCGCTCTACGAAGAGCTCGTCCGCTCGAGCCCCTCCCCCATCGTGGAGCTCAATCGCGCGGTCGCGGTGGCTATGGCATTCGGTCCCGCGGAGGGCCTCGAGATCGTGGACGCGTTGACCTCGGAGAAGTCCCTCGAGAGCTACCACCTCCTGCCGAGCGTGCGCGGGGACCTCCTCGTGAAGCTCGGCCGGCTGGAAGAAGCGCGCGCCGAGTTCGACCGCGCGGCCTCGCTCACGAAGAACGCCCGCGAGCGAGCGCTTCTCTCCGAACGTGCCGCCGCCTGCGCCCTCGGCCGGAAACCCTCCCGCTGAAAGAAACGTCGGAAGATCCGTGAGAACCCGGGAACTGAAAACTAGAACTGGAAACCTGAGAACCGCAAACCGCCAACTCGTCAGGGCACCACCGAAACAGTCCCCGTCATCCCGTCATGCCCGACCCCGCACGACGAATTCGTGCAGGCGAACGGAAAGGTCCCGGTCTGGTTCGCCGTGAAGGTGCGGGTGACCGACTCTCCGGGGGCGACGCTCAGGGCAGAGAGGCCAAGCGGCGCGATGCCGCTGAACGTGTGGAAGGAGCTGTTCTCGGGCCCGTCGTTGAAGAATTCGATCTGATACTTCTGGCCTGAATGGAGGGTGATCCGCGGGCCGCCGTTTGAGACCCCGGGGCCGTAGAAATCCCACTGCCAGTCGATCCCGCGGAGCCGGATCGAAATCGTCCCCGGCCCGCTCGTCGGCGTCCGGCTCGGCGTCGCGGTGACGGTCGGTGTTGCCGTCGCGGTCGCGGGAGGGGCGGCCGATGTCGGCGTGGGAGAGGACGGAGGGCCCGAAGGGGTCACTGTCAGCGAGGGCGTGACCGTCCCTCGCCGCGGGAGTCGGACGATGGGCATGCGGGGAACGAGTGGATCCTCGGCGGCCGCCTGAGTAGAGGCGCCGCGTGCGGGCTCCGTCGGCAGGCTACTCCGCTCCGATTGAGAACACGCCGCCGCCGCTCCGAGAAACGCCGCGACCGTGGCGGCGAGGAGGAACCGCGCGCGAACTGCCTCCCGGAGGGCGTCCGCGCCCCGGCTCACGCGAGGAATCCCAGGTTGGGGGTCGAAAAGCGGGAGAGAAGCGGGAACACGTCGGGAAGATCTCCGCCCGGAAGGCCGAACCACGTCGCGAGCGTGGCCGCGTACTGGTCCACGGAGGCGGTCGGAATCCACCGCCCCCGGTTGTCCGTGTCGTTCGGCCCGGCCAGGGAGAGGACCGGAAAAACCGTCCCGCTGGGCCCCGCCACACCGTAGAAATCGGCTCCGACGACGGCGCTGCCCATGACGAACTGGTGGCTCCCCCATCCATGATCCGACCCGACGATCGCCGCGCCCGTGCCGGAGGGCTGCAGCGTCCGGGAGAAGTCAGAAAGCGTGAATGTCGTCACGACCGGGTCGACCGCAAGCTCGACCGTGGCGTCGTAGAAGGCCTTCATCGCCGCGGAAAGCTGCGCGAGCAGCGACTGCTGGCTGCCGATCTGGTTCTGATGCGTGTCGAAACCGCCGAGCGTGCAGAAGAAGATCTGCCGATTCAGGCCGAGCGCAGGCGCCGTCTGGTTCAACTTGATCACCTTCGCGACCTGCTTCAACTGATTTCCGAGGCCCGTATTGGGAAACACGGTCGCGAGGGTCGGGTCCGTTCCGCCGAGGGAGGTGATGATGTCCGCCGCGGCCTGCGTCGAGTCGCTCGCCGCCGCCACGAGAGTCGCCGATCGGTCGATCGTGCGCAGGAAATCCATCGAGCTTCTCCGGGCGACATCGGTGGCCGACGTCGAGAAGCCATTCAACACGAGAACCTGGTTCAGAGCCGTCGGCGCGGCCGCGATCGAGAGCGGCCGCGTCGCGAGCCCCTGTCCGAACACGGCAGCGCCCGAGACCGAGGTGACGAGCGGAAAACTCTTGCCGGCGTTGAACGACAGCGTCTGGTCGGCCGTCCGGCCTCCCCAGCCGAGCTGGGTGCGGACGTCGGACCGGGACGTCTGCCATTGCGCGACCTGGTCGGAATGCGAAAACAGCTGGTAGGGTCGCGCCCCGCCGCTCTGGTATTGGGCTTTCGTCAACGGTTGCACGAGCGGGCCTACGTTGCTGACGACGGCGAGCCGGTGCTGGTTGAAGAGGGCCTGGAGCTCCGGCATCGCCGGGTGGAGCCCGAATGGAGTCCCGATCGAGGAAGGGGTGATCGACAGAAGCTGCCCCTGTCCGAGCGCCAGACCGGAGGCGGCTCGGGCCGCCGAATAGGCGTTGTAGCCCGTCGTGTCAAGAGGCACGACCATGTTGTTCGAGTCGTTCCCGCCGCTCAAGAAGATGCAGACGAGAGCGCGGTAGTCCGTCGGCGCGGCCGTCAGGGCCCGCGCGCTGATCAATCCAAACTTCTCGAACCCCGCCGAGAACGCCGCCGCGCCGAGCGCGGCGCAACCGGTGCGGACCAGAAACTCGCGCCGCGTCTGTTCCATCTTTTTCATCGTTCCACCTGATATTGCGACGAGGTTGCCACGAGGTAGAGCGCCTGCTGGGCGCGCAGGCGGGGATTGGAAGCCGGAACCGCGTTGACGGCATTGACGACGCTGGTCTTCATGGCGGCGGACATCGTTCCGTGCAGAAGGAGGCGGTCGAGGTACGAGACCATCGCGGTCGGGTCCCCCGCCATCGCCTGCAGCCCCGAAAGGTCGAGCGCGGTCCCGTTCGGAGAGTTCGGTCCGACGCCGATCGTCGAGAAGACCATGGTGTTGACGAAATTCGCGCGCTTCAACGCGCTCGTCGAGTCCATCAGACCGAACTGCGGAGCGAGGATCGTCGTGCTGCCGGGCAGGAGGTAATCCGCCGGGTAGTAGCTGAACACGGTCAGTGGCCGGAAGACGTCCTGGCTCATCGCGCTCGTCTGCGGATTGATGTAACCGTCGCTCGACGCGGCGAGATTCACGGATTTCGCGTTGAACGCGCGCAGAAGATTGAGCGCGTACTGCACCGGCTCCCGTAGATGGCCGTAGTTCGGCTCCGGCCGGACGCTGCCTCGCGCCTCCGGATCCATCAGAACGGCGCTCACCAGCGCGGCGAGGTTGCCGCGAACGCCGCTCCCGTCGTTGTTGAACGCCGCGGCGGCGCGGCTCACGTAAGCGGGCGTCGGGTTGTTGGTGACGAGCCGTTGAATGAAGTGCGTCGCGAGAAACGGTCCGACGTTCGGGTGGTTGAAAATGTTGTCGAGCGCCGCGTTTAAGTCTTGCGCCGCCGTCTGGTTCGCGGGCAGTACGGTGCCGTTCAAGAGAGTCTTCGAGGCGACGTCGTGGTTGGAAGCGACGGGAACCATCGGGGTGATGTAGTCCGAAACACCAGGGGCGACGTCGGCGGCGAGCCTCCACCCCGTGAAGACGCGCGCGAAGCTCGTCACCTGCGCCTGGCTGTAAGTCGGCAGCGGATCGCCGGAAAGATCGACCTTCGGCGTGCCGTCGGGATTCAAGAGCACGGTCCCGAGGGAAAAGAGCTGAAGGATCTCTCGCGCGTAGTTCTCGTTCGGATTGCTCTTCGTGCTCGTCGCCATGTCGAGGTAGTTGCCCATGGCGGGATTCAACGTGATCGCCGAAAGGAGCTGCCGGTAATTGCCGAAAGCGTTGCGATCCAGGATCTGGAGGTACGGGAGCATCCAGCTCGGCTGCGTGATGTCGCGACCGGAGACGACGAGCATCTGATGCAACGTCCAGATCACCCGCTGACGGAGCTGGTCCTGGCCGTAGAGGGCGTTTGTGAAGAACCGGAGCTGCAGCGGGTACATGCTGTAGTTGTCGCGCTGACAGGTCGTGTCGCAGCCGGGCGGAACGGTGGACGGCTGGAGCGCCAGGTTCGGCCAGCCGGATGACGGCGTGTTCAGCTGCTGGCTCAAGTACGTATCAATTCCCATCGTCTGAACCGTAAGGGCGAAAGAGTCGGAGGCGCCGAACGTCGCCTGCTCGAGGAATCGCATGACGTCTCCGCCGGTCGGAGTCACCGTCACGACGAGGTCGGCCGAGGAGGTCAGCGCGCCGTCGGTCGCGGAAAGACGCAGCACGTAAGTTCCCGCGACGCTGAAGCCCGCCGTCGTCGACAGGGCGGTGGGCGTTCCGAAGGCGACTGTTCCCGGCCCGCTCACCTTGCTCCAGGATGTCGTGAGGGCCGATCCGCCCGGCAGACCGTCGTCCGAGGCGGTGCCGGCGACGACCGTGCCGGAAGGGAAACTGATCGTCTGCGCAGGTCCGACCGTGACCGTGGGGGGCTGGTTGTTCGACGGACTATCGAAGTAGCCGTTTACGTCGACAATCAGATCCACGGTCCCGTTCAACTGGCCGGCGACCACGGAGAAAGCGCCTCCGGCCAGGGGAATCGTCGCGTTGTTCGCCCGGGTCTGTCCCGCCCGGTAGTTGATCGTGGAGGTGGGCGGCTGCGGGGCGCCGGCGGCGTAGAGGACGACATACCCGTCCGCGGTGGAACCCGTGACGGTGACGTTTAACGACGCCGCTTTCGCAGTGGGGGATGCGCCGCACGACGACATGGAAATCGAACGGACCTGCCCCGCCGCGAGAGCCGGGGCATTCGCTGCCGTGCGCGAATCGAACAACCGGCAGGGAGGGACCGTATAGAAACTGATGCCGGCGCTGACGACCGCGGGTCGCCGCGTCTGCGCCGGCTTCCGCGCCTGCGCCGACGTCTGCCGGGCGGCGACAAGAGAAGCGAAAGCAACGCCCGCGTACAGAAAGAAACGGCTCGATCCGGGGACGCGGTCAAAACGTCGCGCCGAAACACGAGAATTCATGCGGGTCTCCCGATTTTCGGCCGAGGTCCGAAAAACCAGCACGCGGGAAGGGCGGTCGAACCGCCGCCTCGCGCCTGCTGCTTTTGCCACCGGCCCACGGCGCCGCGCGCCCGGGGACCGGCCGTGCAAAAAAGCCACAATTCGGTGCAGGTTTTGATCAAGAGAGACTCGCTTTGCGTTGGACGCGGGAACTCTGACCTGGGAGTGCTCCCAATATAGTCTCTTTTTGAGCCCCGATGCGGGCGAGTCTTCGGGCGACGTCTTTCATGACCTGTCCCCCCTGTCCCGCGGGACAGTGTGGCGTTCCCGCACCTCGGGCATCGTTCTGGGGCCGCGGGAGCCGGGGCCTGGCCGGGATGCCCCTCTCTCCTGGCACGTCCTGGCGGTGTCGGTGGCACCCGGGCGGGAGAAGATAGGAACATGGCCGCAGAGCGGGTCGTAATTTCCGAGGGCGCCGGATGATCGCCCACCTCGTCGACGGAACGTACGAGCTCTTCCGGCACTTCTACGGGCTGCGGCGGATCGAGAAGTCCGATCGTCCGTACGGCGCCGTGATCGGGGTGATGAACACGGTGCTCGAGATGATCGAGACCGGCGCCTCCCACGTCGGCGTGGCGACCGATCACGTCATCGAATCGTTTCGAAACCGGCTGTGGCCCGGCTACAAGACCGGCGACGGCATTGAACCGGCCTTGCGCGCTCAGTTCCAGCCGCTTGAAGAGGCGCTTTCCGCGATGGGAGTCGCCGTCTGGCCGATGGTGGAGCTCGAGGCGGACGACGCGCTGGCGTCGGCGGCGCGCATCGCCTCGGCAGACGAGCGCGTGCAGAAGGTCTGCATCTGGACTCCCGACAAAGACCTGGCCCAATGCGTGCTCGGCGACCGCGTCGTGCAGGTCGACCGGCGCAGTCGGAAGATCCGCAACGCGGAAGGCGTACGCGAGAAGTTCGGGGTGGAGCCCGCGTTGATTCCCGATTTTCTCGCGCTGGTTGGCGATGCGGCGGACGGCTTTCCCGGTATGCCGGGGATCGGCGCCGTCACGGCGGCCCGGCTCCTGAACCGCCATGGCGCGATCGAGCAGTTTCCTCCGGCGGTGCTCGGCGAGCGGCGCGACCTCGCGCTCCTGTTCAAGAATCTGGCGACGCTCCGGACGGATGCGCCGCTCTTCCGAAACGTCGAGGAGCTCCGCTGGCGCGGACCGACCGACCTGTTTGCCGGCTGGGCCGAACGCGTCGGAGATGCCCGGCTGGCGGAGCGGTGCCATCGGGCGCCGGTCGCGTGAGAGGAGAGCTCCGGCAGATTCCGGCATTTTCGGGCCCCGAACAGAGTTGAAGCTGCGCAGAGAAAGGGAGAGCGATGGCGGAAAGCCGGCGCAGGCCGGACGCGACGGCGCTCCAGGGGCCGCGCGCGCCCACGAGGCCGTTCTAAGCGTGGACGGAGGAGAGTCCACGAGCGGCGCGAGCACCGCCCCTCTTCCGGCGGCGATCGCGCCTCCGGCGAGCGCCGCCGGGAAACCGGCGCAGCGGTTCGATCGCTCGATCGTGGAAGGCCCCATTGGCCGCGCGGTCTGGCGAATCGCGTGGCCGACCATGCTGCAGAACGTCATCGCGGGCCTTCAGGGCATCGTCGACCACGCGATGGTCGGCCACTACGTCGGCTACACGGCGAACGCGGCGATCGGCGTGAGCTGGCAGATCATTATCGTGGTCATCGTCTTCATCAACTCCCTCTTCACCGGGATGGCGGTCCTCGTCGCGCGCTTCGCCGGCGCGAACGACCCCGACAGGGTGAACCGCGTCGTCTACCAGGCCTTCCTGACCGCGATCGGAATGTCGGCCGTGATGGCGGTCGTCGGTTACTTCGCGGCGCCCGCCCTCTTGAACGTGGTGCACGCCGCGCCCGAAGTCCAGAGAGAGGCGCTTCCCTTCCTCCGCGCGATGTTCCTCGGCATCGTCGGGCTGATGCTCTTCTTCATGTTGAGCGGCGCATTTCGCGCGGCCGGAGATCCGCGCACTCCCCTGCGCCTCGGCGTGACGATGACCGTTCTGACGGTCCTCTTCAACATCGTGCTGATCCCGCGGTTCGGAACGCTCGGAGCGGCGCTCGGCACGATCGCGAGCAGCACCCTCGCCGCGGGTTACTGCCTGTGGAAGACTTTCGCGCCCGGCTCGGTCATCCAGTTCCATCGCGAGATGGACCTGAAGCCCGATTTCGCGGTCATACGGTCTCTCTTCCGCTTCGGGCTGCCGACGGGCGTTCAGGGCATCGCGATGAACGTCGCAGGGGTCCTGCTGCTCCGGTTCATCGGTTCGCTCGAGCACAGCGCCGCGGCGCAGGCGGCGTTTGCGGTCGGCTACACCGAGCTCTTCTCGCTGATCACCTGGACGTCCGTGGGCCTTCTCGGCGCGTCGGCCACGATCGCCGGACAGAACCTCGGGGCGGGAAACCCCGAGCGCGCCAGCAAGGGCGTCGCGGTCGCGGCCCGGATCGGCCTCGCCCTCGCCGTCGTGGTGGGGATCCTCTTCCTGACGATCCCTCAGCTCCTGCTCGGCGTCTTCGGGATGACCGAGCCCCTGGTGGCGTCGCTCGGCGGGGAGCTGCTCCGGTACCTGAGCGTCTCCGGCCTCTTCGTCACGGTCGCGCTCGCGTACACGGGAGGATTGCAGGGGACCGGCGATACGAGGAGCCCGCTCTTCATCTCGATCATTTCTCAGATCGCGGTTCCGATCGGCCTCTGCTTCGCGATCCAGGCGCGGCGCCCTCTCCAGCCGACCGACATCTGGCTGGCGATCGTGCTCGGGCACTCGACGCGGGCGATCCTGAGTGTCGCGAGATTCCGGCAGGGGAAGTGGCGGAACATCGCCGTGGACCTCCACCCGGGGCGATCGTCGATGCCGGCGACGAAGTGACCGGGCAGCCGACGCGGCGCATTCTCTCGACCGCCGGCTCTCTCGTCTTCCTGTTCCTGGCTCCGGGCACCGTCGCGGGGCTCGTCCCGTTCTGGATCTCGCGGTGGCGTTCGCGCGCGTATCCGTGCGCCGCGATCGGCCGCCCCGCCGGCATCCTGCTCCTCGCCGCGGGTCTCGCGGTCCTTCTCGAATCCTTCTGGAGATTCGCGGCAAAGGGTCTGGGCACGCCGATGCCCCTCATGCCGACCCGCCACCTCGTGGTCTCGGGCCTCTACCGGAACGTCCGCAATCCCATGTACCTCGCGGTGACCTCGCTCATCGCGGGACAGGCGCTCCTCTTCGGCGACGTTCGTCTCCTCGCCTACGCGGCGTTCGTCTGGGCCGCCTTCCACGCGTTCGTCCTGCTCTACGAAGAGCCCACGCTGACGGCGGCCTACCCTGAGGAATACCCGCTTTTCCGGGAGAACGTTCCGAGGTGGATCCCGCGGCCGACGGCATGTCGCACGGCGGGGGAAGTGAGGGGTCAGGGGTAACGCTCTTCCCGCGCTATGCTCCTCGCCTCCTTGAAGACGCCGGCTCGTACCCGCTCCGCGGCACCCGTCTCCGAAGCGACGACGGCGCCGATGTCCCGGCGGGACCTTCTCGCGCGGACGGGATTTCTGCTGGTGACGCCGGAAATGGTGGTCAGCCCGCAGAGCGGACTGCGGTACCGCGTGGACCGGATGCTCGGCGAAGGCGGATACGGACAGGCGTATCTCGCCACCCGGCTCGGACGCTCGCGCGCCGTTCCTGCGGCCGTCTGCATCAAGGCGAGCGAGCACATCGACGGATGGATCCGGGAAGCGTATTTCGGCCAGGTGCTCGACGACGAGCCGCGGGCGATCCGCGTGTTCGACGCGTTTCCCCTGATGAGACCGGGCCGTCCGGTTCTCTATTGCCTCGTCCTCGAGTACGCGCCGCATGGGGACCTGCGCACGTTCCTCGGCGCGGGAGAGAAGTGGCGAGAGACGGCGGCGCGGCGCGAAATCGCCGGGATCCTGATGGTGCTCCGGAAGCTCCACCGCGGACAGATGCTCCACCGGGATCTGACGCCGATGAACGTCTTCGTGTGCGAGGGACGCTCTCTGAAGCTCGGCGATTTCGGGATCGTCCGGCATCAGAGCGACCGGCGAGGCATCCGAGCGAGGACCCTCAACCGGCTGACCGCCCCGCTCGAAATCTTAGACGGTGGCGCCCCGAAATGGCAGGCGCGCGACGACGTGTACCAGGTGGGGCAGCTCCTCGGGATGCTGGTGAAAGGCGATGCCCGCGCGCGGATCCGGACCGGAGAGATCCGCGAACTTCCGTGCACGGACCACCTGAAGGAGATCGTGTACCGCTGCATCGGAGAGCGGCGGAAGCGCTACGAGAGCGCCGACGAGCTGATCGAGGCGCTGCGTCACCGGCCGCCCGCTCTCGCAACCGGAGCGCTGCGAACGCTCGAGGGAGCTCATCTTGCCTTTACCGGCATCCTCTCCACGCACCGCACGCTGGCGGCGCGCGCCGCCCGGCGGGCGGGAGCGACGGTCCACGGCTCGCCCTCCGCGCGCACGAACGTCGTCGTTCGTGGACGCCCGAATCCGCTCCAGGCCGCGGGCCGGGACGCGGGCCGCAAGCTGATGGAGATCAAGCGGCTCCGGGAGAAAGGTCACCACATCACCCTGCTCGACGAGAAACGATTCTGGAAGCTCGCCGCGCGCCCCCGCACGCGGAAAGCGGACTGAGGCTCAGTCCTGTCGAGACATGTTCGCCGCAGCGCCCTTTCGGGAAGACATGAAGACGGCGGCGTCCCAGGCGGTGTGGATGCCGATCGAGAGAAGGAGCAGGGCGGACGTGGCCCTCACGTGGAGAGCCGCGCTCGGACGGCGCGCGGCCGTCAAAGAGCCCGTTCCGCGCGGCCCGGGCATTGCACGAGGTCCGCGATGATGGAGACAAAGCATGATCCGTGAAGCGCTGCTTCGCTGGCCTCTGATCCGGCAGATTCTGGAGGGAAAAGACGGCACCGGACCGGAAGCCATGAGCGAGCGCACGCGGACGCTGCGGCCGAAGACAGACGGAGCGCAGGTCGCGCGGTCCGTCTGCCCCTACTGCGCTGTCGGATGCGGACAGCTCGTGTTCCACCGGGGCAACCGATTGGTGTCGATCGAAGGCGACCCCGAGTCTCCGATCTCCCGCGGACGGCTCTGCCCGAAGGGCTCGGCGAGCTTCGAGCTCCTGACCCACACACAGCGTCTCCAGAAGGTGAAGTACAGGGCGCCTTTCGCCAAAGAGTGGGCGGTCATCGATCTCGAGACCGCGATGGACATGGTCGCAGAGAGAGTCTGGGAATCGCGCGAGCGGACGTTCCAAGAGACGCGCGACGGGCGGCCGGTGATGCAGTGCCGCGGTATCGCGCATCTGGGCGGCGCGACTCTCGACAACGAAGAAAACTACCTGATCAAAAAGCTCTTCACGGCAGGCCTCGGCATGGTGGCCGTCAGCAACCAGGCCCGAATTTGACACAGCTCCACGGTGCCCGGTCTGGGCACTTCGTTCGGGAGGGGCGGGGCGACGACGTCGCAGCAGGACCTGGCGAACGCCGATGCCATCCTCATCATGGGGTCGTCGATGGCCGAGAACCACCCCGTCGGGTTCCAGTGGGTCGTTGAAGCGAAAAAGCGCGGAGCGAAGGTCATCCACGTCGACCCGAGATTCACGCGCACGTCCGCGATGGCGGATCACTGGGTGCCTCTGAGGGCCGGCAGCGACATCGTCTTTCTCGGAGGCCTCATCCGCTACGTACTCGAGAACGGGCGTGAGTTCCGCGAGTACGTGGTCAGGTACACGAACGCGCCGACGCTCCTGCGCGAAGACTTCCGCGACACGGAGGACCTCGGCGGCGTCTTCTCCGGATGGGACGACGAGGCCGGGAAATACTCGCCAGAGAGCTGGCTCTACGAGGGCGCGAAACCGAAGGGCGGCGAGCCGGGGCACGAGCCCTCCGGGAGCGGCCACGCGAAGGAGCGCGGGGGTGAATCCCAGGACGACTTGAACCCTTCGCCGCGCGACGAGTCGCTCGAGAATCCCCGCTGCGTCTTTCAGACCTTGAAGCGCCACTTCGCGCGGTACACGCCCGAGCTCGTCGAAGAGGCCTGCGGTGTTTCGAAAGAGGCTTTTCTCCGGATTGCCGACGTCTTCTCGTCCGCATCCGGACCCGAGAAGACGGCCGCGATCTGCTACGCGGTCGGCTGGACGCAGCATTCGACGGGAGCGCAGATCATCCGCGCCGCCGCGATCCTCCAGCTCCTGCTCGGCAACATCGGCCGTCCGGGGGGCGGGATCCTCGCCCTGCGAGGGCACGCGTCCATCCAGGGCTCGACGGACATCCCCACCCTCTACGACATCCTGCCGGGCTATTTGCCGATGCCGCTCTTCGACGCGAAGGTGGACACGCTCGCGGAGTACATCGAGCGAAACGGTGCGAAGAAGGGGTGGTGGAACAACATCGACAAGTACATCGTCAGCCTGCTGAAGGCCTACTACGGAGACCGGGCGACGGCCGCGAACGAGTTCGGCTACGGCTGGCTGCCGCGCGTCACCGGCGATCACTCGCACCAGGCCTACTGGATCGAGATGGCGGACGGAAAGATCGAGGGCCTCTTCGTCATGGGCCAGAACCCGGCCGTCGGCGCGCCCAACTCGCGGTTCGGGCGCAAGGCGATGGCGAAGTTGAAGTGGCTCGTAGTGCGCGATCTCGTCGAGGTCGAGACCGCGAGCTTCTGGTACGACTCGCCGGAGGTTGCCCGCGGCGAGCTGTCCCCCGGGGAGATCGGAACCGAGGTCTTCCTCTTCCCGGCCGCCGGCCATGCGGAGAAGGCAGGCTGCTTCACCAATACGCAGCGGCTTCTCCAGTGGCGCGAGAAGGCGGTAGATCCTCCGGGCGACGCCCGCAGCGAGGCGTGGTTCATCCACCACCTCGCGCGGAGGCTGAAGGCGCGCGCGAAGTTGGATCCATCCCCTCGAAACGCTCCGCTCGAAGCGCTCGCGTGGGAATACCCGACGCTCGCGCCGCACCACGAGCCCGACATCGAAACGGTCCTCCAGGAGATCAACGGCTGGCGCGTCGCGGATCGCTTCCTCGTGAAGGACTTCACGGAGCTCGCGGCGGACGGATCGACCGCGTGCGGCTGCTGGATCTACTCGGGCGTCTTCCCGGAGCCCGGCCACGACAACAACAAGGCGGCGAAACGCGCGCCCGAGGATTTCTACGGCCGCGGCTGGGGATACGCGTGGCCGCTCGACCGGCGCATTCTCTACAACCGGGCTTCCGCGCGGCCTGACGGCAAGCCCTGGAGCGAGCGAAAGAAACTCGTCTGGTGGGACGACGGCGCGCGCCGCTGGACCGGCAACGACGAGCCGGATTTCACGAAGTCGAAGCCTCCGGACTACCGCCCCGCCGCCAACGCGCAGGGGGACGCCGCGATCCCCGGCGACGCGCCGTTCTTCATGCATCCCGACGGCATGGGATGGATCTGGGTCTCCTCGGGATTGAAGGACGGGCCCCTGCCCACGCACTACGAGCCGCTCGAATCGCCCGTCGCGAACGCGCTTTACCCGAAGCGGCAGAAGAACCCCGCCGCGGCGACTCTCGAAAGGCCCGGCAATCGTTATGCGGCTTTTCCCGACCGGCGCTTTCCTCACGTGATGACCACCTACCGGCTGACGGAACATCACACCGCAGGCGGGATGTCGCGCACGCTCTCGCACCTCGCGGAGCTGCAGCCGGAGCTCTTCTGCGAGATCTCGCCCGATTTAGCTCGCGAAGCGTCCATCGTGCACGGCGGCTGGGCCACGATCACGACCGCGCGCGGGATCGTCGAAGCGCGCGTGCTCGTCACCGCGCGCATGCCGTCGCTCACGATCGCGGGGCAGATCGTGCACCAGGTCGGGCTCCCCTACCACTGGGGCTCGCGCGGGCTCGTCACCGGCGACGCCGTGAACGACCTGATCGCTTTTTCGCAGGAGCCGAACGTGCGCATCATGGAATCGAAGGCGCTCGAGTGCCGGATCGAGCCGGGACGGCGCCCTCGCCGCGCCGGCGCCGTCGAGAAGCTCGAGCGTCTGATGGAAGAGCCTGCGGGGAACGCGTGAGCGCGGAACCGGCGTCCGCTCGCGTCCGCCCTCGGATCACGGGCTTTTTCACCGACTCGACGCTCTGCATCGGCTGCAAGGCGTGCGAGGTCGCCTGCAAGGAGTGGAACGAGATTCCCTCCGACGGGTTCGTCTGGAGCGGGCTCTCCTACGACAACACCGTCTCGCTCGGGCACTCCACTTGGCGTCACGTCAAGTTCGTCGAGCGCCTGCCGGTCCACGGGGCCGGGGGATTTTCGAGCCCGGACGTCTCCTGGGAGTTTTCTTCCGACGTCTGCAAGCACTGCGAGGTCGCCGGGTGTCTGGAAGCCTGCCCCACCGGGTCGATCGTCCGCACCGAGTTCGGCGGCGTGTACATCCAGCCCGACGTCTGCAACGGCTGCGGCTACTGCGTCGTCTCCTGCCCCTTCGGCGTGGTGGACCGGCGCCCGCACGACCGTGCGTTCAAGTGCACGTTCTGCTACGACCGGCAGAAGGCGGGAATGGTTCCCGCCTGCGCGAAGGCGTGCCCGACCGAATCGATCCGATTCGGAGAGCTGGAAGTTCTCCGGCGCGAGGCCGCCGCGCGGCTGGTCGAGCTGCGCGCGGGGGGCGTCGAGGACGCGGTCGTGTATGACCCGCGCGACACCAGCGTCGGCGGGATCCACGCGTTTTTTCTCGTGCGCGGCGATCCGAAGATGTACAACCTGCCCGAACGGCCGGAGGTCCCGACCGTGCGGCTTCGCCCGGCGTGGCGCAGCGCGGGGGCCGCGGCGGCCGCGATCCTGACCGCGGCAATCGGCGCGTTTCTCTTCGCGGACGGGAAATGACCGGATGACCCGATGACCCGATGACCCGCGAACGCATCCCGGACGACGCCAGCGAGCAGGCCCTCGACGAGCTCCGCCGCGAGGCGGGCGCACGCGGCGCCGTTCCTCGCGACGGGATACGCCCGGCGGGTGCGCCGTTTCCGATGCCTTCGCCGTCCGCGGAAACCGGGTACTACGGACTGCCGGTTTTGAAAGAGCCCACCTGGACGTGGGAGGTCCCGATCTACTTTTTCGTCGGAGGCGCCGCCGGCGCCTGCGCGGCGCTCTCCGCCGCCGCCCGCTGGACCGGGGCCGACGCGGCGCTCGTGCGAAAAGCGCGCTGGATCGCGGCGGCCGGCGCCGCGCTCTCACCGCCCCTCCTGATCTCCGATCTCGGCCGTCCCGAGAGATTTCTGAACATGCTGCGGGTGGCGAAGATCCGCAGCCCGATGTCCGTGGGCGCCTGGACACTCGTGGCGTTCTCTACCTCCGCCTCCGCCGCCGCGTTCGCGGACCTCGTGGACCGGCGGCTCGGCGGCAGCGTGCCCGTGCGCGTCCTCGCCGATGCCGCCGGAGCGCTGTCCGCCGTAACGGGTCTCGGGATGGCGACGTACACGGGCGTCCTCCTCGGCGCGACCGCGATCCCCGCGTGGTACGAGAACGCCGCGGTCCTCCCGGCGCACTTCGCGGCGTCTGCGCTCGGCTCCGCCGTCGGATTGATCGAGCTGTCGGGGCGGAGCGACCGGGCGTTGAACGCGCTCGGACTCGCAGCCGCGGCCGCGGAGATCGTCGTCGGCGCGTCGCTCGAGACCCGCCGCGGGCGCTCGCTCGAGCCCTTGAAGACGGGCCGCGCCGGTGCACTCATCCGCGCCGGCGGCGTCCTGTCGGGACCGCTCGCCTTCGGACTACGTCTCTTCGGCGGCCGCAGCATCACCATGCGCCGCGCGGCCGGCCTCGCGGCTCTGGCGGGCTCCCTTTGTACGCGCATCGGCTGGGTCGCGGCCGGGCACGTCTCGGCGCGAGACCCGATTCCGGTGTTGAACGCCGGAGAGGACCGGGACGTTGAAGGAGGGAACGACTGAGGGGTCAGGGGGAGGCGTCGAAAACGTCTAACTCCAAACTCTCAAACTCTCGACTCTCAACTCCTACCTCCCGGCCGCTATCATTCGTTCTCCGAGGAGGGGTCATGCCGGAGTACCTGCACCCGGGCGTTTACCTGGAAGAGACATCCGCACCACCGAGCCCCATACCAGGCGTTCCGACCTCGACGGGGGCTTTCACGCTCGAGGCCCTGCGCGTCGATCTGGAGAGGGTCCTCCGAGCTCGCGTGCCGGACTGGACCGGCGGGCAGAACTCCGACCCGGGCGTCACGATCGTCGAGTTGTTCGCGTTTCTCGCGGAGACCCTTCTCACGAGCGACACGGTCTTGACGGACGAAGGCCGGGGAGCCGCTCGCCGCGCCTCGGCAGCCCTCTCCGCCCTCGCCCGGACAGGAGCTCGTGAACCGGCCTGCCACGATCCGCTGACCCGTCCCGTGTTCTTCGCCGGGCGGCTCCTCGACCCGGCCACGCTCACCGCGGAACAGGACTACCACCGCGAGAAGCTTCGCCGCCATAACCGGGCCGTGCTCGGCTACGGGACCGTCTCGGGCCTCGAGATTCGCGTCGACGACGCCGATTCGGGACCCGCGTCGATCGCGATCGAGGCGGGGCTGGCGATCGACCGGGCGGGAGAAGAAATCTCGCTTCCGTACGCCCTGCGTCTGCCGCTTCCCCCAGACGGAGACGCCGAGTTCGTCAGTCTGCGTTTCTGGGAGCATCCGTCGGGGCTCGCTGGAGAAATCGAGGAGGCCTGCCTCATCGCGATCCATCCGCACGTTCCCCCCGGAGCCGTTCCCCTGGCGCACCTGCTGCGATCAACGGCCGGCTGGCGCCTCGATCCAGACTACGTCCGGCCCCGAGTGTCAAAAGGGTTATGAGGCAGTCGCCGCAGCGGAGCACCGCGTGACCGATGACCGGACAGGAGCTCGCGAGGCGGGCGCTCGTCCAGGCCGAGAAGTTCGGCGCGGAGCTCACCGTCGCTCGAACCGCCGTGCGCCTCGCTTGTGAGTGTGAGCGGCGCCCGTTCCGGGTCGAGCTCGGCCCGGGCGTGTCCGTTCAGGCGCGCACGGTCGTGATCGCCACGGGCGCAAAGTACCGCAAGCCCGCGGCCGCGGTCGGCGAGGGCTCGGTCTGCATCCAGCTCGTGCACAAGGTGCTCGCCGAATAGGCGGAGACGGCCCCTCGACCGACAGGGAGGAACGCTGAAGGCTCCCGCGATGACGAGATCTCGACCGCCGCGCCAGGGCGGATCCGCCTCGGCCTGGGTCCTCGCCGCCACGATCCTCGGATCGAGCATGGCGTTCATCGACGGAACCGTCGTCAACGTGGCGCTCCCCGCAATCCAGGCGGAATTTCGCGCCACTCTCGTCGACGTGCAGTGGATCGTCGAGGCGTACGCGCTTCTCCTCGCCGCGCTTCTTCTGGCGGGTGGCTCGCTCGGAGACCGGTTCGGCCGCCGCCGTGTTTTTGCCGCCGGAACACTTCTCTTCGCCGGAGCGTCGGTGTGGTGCGGGCTCGCTCCCGATGTGCGCCACCTCATCGCCGCGCGAGCGGTCCAGGGCGCGGGCGGCGCGCTGCTCGTCCCGGGCAGCCTCGCAATTCTCGCTTCATCTTTTTCGGACCGGGAACGCGGGCGCGCGATCGGAACCTGGTCAGGATTCACCGCAATCACGGCCGCCGCCGGTCCCGTTCTCGGCGGCTGGCTGATCGATCACCTGTCGTGGCGGTGGGCTTTTTTCATCAACGTGCCTCTCGCCGCCGCCGTCCTCGCCATCACGTTCTGGAGGGTGCCGGAGAGCCGCGACGAGGCGGCGAAGGGACGCGTGGACTGGCCCGGAGCCACTCTCGCCACTCTCGGACTCGGCGGTCTCGTCTACGCGCTCATCGAATCCTCCGATCTCGGGTGGAGGCATCCGGCCGTGCTGGGTGCGCTTGCGGGAGGCGTGCTCTCGATCGCTCTGTTTGTCCTTGTCGAGCACCGCGCGGAGGACCCAATGCTCCCGATGACGCTGTTTTACTCGCGCGACTTCACGGGAGCGAACCTCCTGACGCTCTTTCTCTATACCGCCTTGTCCGGGGTCTTCTTCTTCCTGCCTCTCAACCTGATCCAGGTCCAGGGCTACACGGCGGCAAGGGCCGGCGCGGCCCTCCTGCCCTTTATCCTCCTCATGTTCCTGCTCTCCCGCTGGTCCGGGGGCCTCTTCGACCGGATCGGGGCCAGGATCCCGCTCGTCGCGGGACCCACGATCGCCGCGGCGGGGTTTGCCCTGTTCGCGCTGCCGGGCGTCGGCGGGAGCTACTGGACGACGTTTTTCCCGGCGATGGTCGTGCTCGGACTCGGCATGGCCACGAGCGTCGCTCCGTTGACCACCACGGTGATGAGCTCCGTCGAGAGCCGTCACGCCGGGGCGGCATCGGGGATCAACAACGCGGTCTCACGCACGGCGGGTCTGCTCTCGGTCGCCGTGCTGTCTATCGTGATGCTGTCCGAGTACCGGCAGGGGCTCCACGCCCGGCTTTCCGCCTCGCGCGTCCCGTCGCGGGTCGCCGCCGCGATCGAGAGTCAGTCGACGAGGCTGGCCGCGATCGAGCTCCCCGCCGGCCTTCCGTCCGCCGAGCGGGTCCGCGCTCGAGGAGCGATCACGTCCGCGTTTCTCGGCGGCTTCCGCCGGGTCATGCTCATCGGAGCGGGACTGGCGCTCCTCGCCGCGCTCACCGCGCTCGCCCTGATCCGGGGGAAGGCGCCGCGGTCCCGGCGCGGTCGAGAGGTGTCGGCCAGCGAACGCGGAAGATCGGTCAGCGAACGCGGGAAAGAGGCTAGCTAACGCGGGAGAGACGCTGTCCACTCTTCAGATACTCGCCGCCCCCGTTCGACGTCATCGACCACCAGAATCAGGCGGTTCTCGTGGTCGCTGTAGAGCACCTCGATGTTGACGCCGGCATCCGCCATCCGCCGGCAGATCGCGCCGAGCTGGCCCGGCTTTGCCTGGTCGAGCCGCTGGACCAGCACCTCGCGGTCCCCGAGCACCTCGATCCCGCCGGCCGCGAGAGCCTTCCGGGCGGCGGCGGCGTTCTCCACGAGAAAGTGCGCGATCCCTCCGTCTCCGACGGCGAAGGCTCCGCCCCCCTCGACGCTGACCCCGGCCCCGCCGAGGGTCTCTCAAATCTCGGCGAGGGCACCGGGTCGATGTTTCAGCCGAATCGCGAGGTCCCTCATCGTCGGCCCTCCAGAATCAGTCAAAG
This sequence comes from Thermoanaerobaculia bacterium, assembly GCA_038229875.1. Lineage (GTDB taxonomy): Bacteria > Acidobacteriota > Thermoanaerobaculia > UBA5066 > Gp7-AA6 > JALYUA01. The sequence goes on from JBBROA010000019.1 coordinate 29,927, forward strand.
TCCTCGTTCAAATTCCTCTCATCGACCGAACCCTTCCTCCTCCCGCGTCGCCGAGGCGGACGTCTCTCGGTCCCTGAGGGAAAGGTGTTCCGCCGCGCGCGGGGCGGACGCCGCCGCTAGTTCGGGGCGGAGCTTCGGGTGAGATCGCCGGGTTCGTCCGGCCTTTTGACAACCGCGCTGCGCGAAACCGGGACGGTGAAGCGGAAGGTGCTCCCCTGCCCTGCCTCGCTCTCCGCCCAGATTTTCCCGCGGTGCGCTTCGACGATGCAGCGCGAGATATAGAGGCCGAGTCCGACGCCCCTCTGATCGTTCTTCCCGACCTGCCAGAAGCGCTCGAACACGGCCTCGAGCATCCTGGCCGGGATGCCGACGCCCGTGTCATGGATGGAGACATGGACTTCGTCCGCAACGCGTTCGACGCGAATTCGGACCTGGCCGCCCCCCGCGGTGAACTTGATCGAGTTCGAGAGGAGATTCGCGAGCACCTGCAGCATCCGGTCGTGGTCGAACTCCGCGACCGTGGAATCCCCGACGATCTCGCTCTGAAGCGAGAGCCCCTTCGCGCTTGCCGCCGCCGTGAACATATCGAGCGCCTCCGCGACGAGCGCGGACCAGTCGCCGCGAGTCAACGCGATCGCGAGACGCCCGGCGTCGATGCTCGCGACGTCGACCAGGTCCCCGATCAGCCGTTCCATCCGCGTGCAGTAGCGTTGGATTCGAGCCGTTTCCAGGAGGGTCTCCCTGCGCTCGATGCCCTGCACCGCGCACGCCGACAGTTGTTCCGTGCTCACGGCGATCCCGCCGAGGAGATTTCGAAGGTCGTGACTGACGATGCTGAGAAAATCGTCGCGGTTGGCGAGCGCGTCGTCGGAGCGTTCCCGCTCTGTCAGCAGGTACCTGTCCGTTTTGTCCCGCTCGAGCGGCGCCAGCAACCAGCGGGCTCGCGCGCTCGCGGCGCGTTCGCGTTGAAGGACCTGGTCGGCGGCCTCGCGCTCATCGCGAAGAGCTTCGCCCTGCACAACGCGCTCTTCCGCGACGATCGTTGCGGTTTGGGGAGCGGGCGCCATCTCATGAAGCTTTCCGTCCGCTCGCTTTCTCGCGGCGGTCAGGACGGCGTCCGCCTGCTCCCGCGCGTGCTGCACGAGCAGATCGGCGTCGGTTTCCACCGCGGCCTGCCGTTCGAGGAGCGCGAGGTCGGCCGTCTCCCGCTCGGCGCGCAGACTCTCGTCCGTCTGCTCGCGCTCTTCCTCCGGTGTTTTCGCGCTGAGCACCTCCGTACTGTACCAGCCGCCCCTGCCGCCGGAGTGTCTGCCCGCCGGGGGTCCGCGCGTGTCCGCCGGTCAGGGAAGCTTGACGTCCGCGAGCGAGAACGGAATCTCGGCAAACGACTTCGAGGTCTTCAATCGGACCAGCAGATTGGCGTTTGCCGGGATGGGCTCGAACATCCGGATGATCCGAAATCCTTCGAGGTTGGTCGTGGCGTAGGAGGAGATTGGAGTCCCATCCGGCGCGGCGAGCTCGAACGAGAAGATCTTTTCGCCGGGGTCGTCCACCTTCAGGATGAGGTCGTTCTCTCCGACGGTGGAGAACAGGCTCTCGATGGTGCTGACGAGCATGTCGGCGATTCCCTCGGCCAGCCCTTCGACACCGTCCTTTTTTTTCTTCCCTGCCTGCGACTTCTTCTTCGCCTCGGCTTCTTTCTTCTCCCGTTCGAGCCCGGCCTTCGAGAGAGGCCGGACACGGACCTTCAGGCTCGCCAGGGCCGCAACCGCGAGAGGCTTGTCTTTCCTGGAGAGGATCCGGTCGATCTTCACGGTCGCGGCCGGGTCTCGCGAGGGCAGATACATCTCGACAGCTCCTTCGACGGCCGAGAGCGCCTTCGCTTTTCGCGAGGGGCTTCCGAGATCGAGCTGCGGCGTCACCAGCCCGTCTCCGCGGGCCTCCTGCCATCCGCGCACCATCGACGTCTCCGCCACACTCCTGCCGGTATCGTCCACCGCCCGCGTGACGCGCGGTCGAGCGGCCTTGACCGCGCGCGCGTCCTCGCCCTGGAGCACGAGGGAAACCGTGAGCGACGAATGCGGAAAGTCCGCCGTCGTGCGCCGGTCAAGAAGGGATTCGACGGAGACCTCGACTTTCGGGGCGGCGGTCGCCGTCGCGGTGCCGGTCGAGGGGCGTTCTTTTCTCCCCGGGGCCGCGGAGCCCGACATCGCAGTCGCAAAGACGAGGACCGCCACCGCGGCGGTCGATCGAGCCCGATCGATCGAGGCGGATGGGTGGCTCACGGGAGTGCGACCTCCTTGAAGTTGAGCGGAACCGTGACGACGGATTTCGACGTGCGCATCGTGACGAGGAGCGCGGCGTCCGCGGGAGGTTTCTCGGCGAGTTCGATCTTGAACAGTTTGACCTCCTTCGCCCCGGAGCTGCCCCGGCTGGGGGCGCGCAGCTCCGTGCCGTCCGCCGCCACGACGTCGATCGAGATGATCCGGCCCTCGGGGTCCTTCGTCTCGACCAGGATGCTGTTCTCCCCGGGCTCCTCGCCGCCGAGAGCGGAGAGCGCCTCGAACATCTTGATCGCCTGCTGGATCTCCGCCTCCGAGGCCCCGTGCTTCTTCCCCTCGGCCTTGATGTCTTCGGGGCTCGGCCGGTTCTTGCGCTCGCGCTCCTTGTAAGCCGACGCGGAGAGCGGGGTGACCTCGACCTTCGCCGACTTCAGCGCCGAGCTCGAGACCGGTTTGTCGAGCCGCCCCAGAAATCCTTCGAAGCGCTGCCTCGTGCTGGCGTCGCGTGCCGGAATGAAGAGCTCGACCTCTCCCGAAACATCGACGGTCGAAGCGTCCCGGCTCGGGCTCGAGAGCCGGAGGCGCGGCTCCGGGTGGCGGTCGGGAGCGAACTCCTCGAAGTCGCGCTTGTCGTCTTTCGACGCCTTGTAGAGGCTCGTGCCGCGGTCGTCGCGCGCGGACTTCACGCGCCAGCGAATTGCCTTGACGTCCGCGAGTGATCCGCCCGTCAGCTTCAGGCCGATCGACAGACCGCCCCCGCGGGCGTCGGACGCGCGCTCGTCCTCGACAGCGCCCGGAGCGACCTTGACGTCGTCGGCCGCAGGAAGAGAGGCCGCCGCCAGAAGCCAGAGAACCGCTGCACCCGCGAGTCTTGATCGCACGATTCCTCCTCCGACCACGTTCGGTCTTCAACCCCGAGGGCGTAGCCTGGCCGTTCCTAGAAGCTGACCCGCACGCCGAGCCGCGCCGACGTCGGCGGCGTGCGCAGGATCGGCTTCCCATAATTCGGGTTCACGGGCGTCGGGGACTCGTTGTCCGCTTCCCGGAAGCCCCATCGCTCGTCGAGCAAAACGGCCCGCTGGGCATTCAGAAGATTGAAGACGTCGACGAGCAGGTTGACGGTCACGGGACCGAGCGCGAGCGGATATCCGAGGTGCAGATCCGCCTCGTAGTTGTCGGGATTGCGTCCCTCCGCGCCGCGCTCCGTCAGGAAGAATTCGTAGCGGCCGTACGCGTCGGAGAATCCGTACCGGGTGAGCGGAGTCCCGGTGCGGTAGTAAGCGGCGACGCCGATCGAGAGCTTCCAGGGGGTTACAAAGACGCCGGAGACCTTGAACTGGTGGCGCCGGTCGTTCGAGAGCGGGCCGCGGTTCGTGATGCGGGACAGGTCGCGCCCGTTCGTGAAAAAGTCGTAGTAGTCGTAGGCGGCGGAGATGTTCGGGTCGTTGATCGTCGTCTGCGTGAAGGGCGAGTACTCGCCATCGTAGTTGCCCTCGAGTTTGGAGTATATGTACGACGCGATCGCCTGCCAGTTGTGCGAGAAGCGCTTCGTCACGTCGAGCTGAACGCCGCGGTAGATCCGCACCGGCCGCGGCGCGTCGTAGAGCGTCGCGTAGTCGAGCCCGAAGACCTGCCGCATGATTCCCTTCGAAGGATTGCCTATGCAGTAGGTGCCGTCGTTCTGGCAGAGGAAATCCTCGATCACGTTGCCGTAGTCCCGGTAGATCCCCTTGACGCCGACCGCCACGTCCGTCATCACTTCACGCTCGGCGCCGACGATCGCTTCGGTCAGGTACTGTCCGTGGATGTTCGGATCCGACGGTTCCGTGAAGCCGCCCAGGATCGCGGACGGCGTCCCGAAGTCGGACTCCGCGCCCGCATTGGGGTGGAAGTCGGTCCGATCGTAGTTGATGATGCGCGGCTGCCGCTCGTAGGAGAACGACCGGATCACGAGGTCCATCGGGATCTCTTCGTAGAACCGGCCGTACGAGCCGAACACTTTCGTGCGATGGTCTCCGGTCGGGTCCCAGATCACGCCGATCCGCGGCGCCCAGTCGTGCTTCAGGTCCACCTGCTTCACCCCGGAGGCGTCGACGATCTGCTGCCGGTCCCATCGCACACCGGCGTTCACGGTCAGGTTGCGCAGCACCGCCCAGCGGTCCTGGAGGTAGAGGGTGGTGTTCTTGTGCTCCGGTGAGGCGTTCAGCTGCGAGATCGGAGCATTAGAGAGGGTCGCTTCGGGCGTCGTCCAGTAGGAGTGCTGGAAAATCGGACGCGTCGGGTTCACGTCGTTGGCGAACACCGAGACCAGCTGGCCGCCGGAGTTCCTCTTGACGACCTCCGCTTCGTCCTTCTCGTATTCGATCCCCAGCTTGATCGTGTGGTCGCCAAAATAGGGAGACAGAGAGCCGCCGAAGGCCGTGCGCTTGAAATTCTTCGCCTGGATCAGACCGAACCCGCCGGTCTGGAAAAAATCGTTGCCCGCGTCCTGGAACTGGACGACGTCTCCCGCCGGGGTCGCCGGCCCGACCGAGTTGCGCTCCTGGTGGCGCGACGCCTGCGCGGCCGCCGTGAGCCGCGCGCCGAATACGCCGTCGTACCGGGCGGCATAGTCGCGGCCGCCGACGTCCTGCCGGCCTTCGTAGGTCAGCGGATCTCCGTTCAGCGAGTGGCTCGCGTCGTTGATCGCGCCCGAGTCGGTGGACGGGTCCTGAAATCCCGTCAGGACGGCGGTATGGCTGTCGGAGAGGCGGAACGTCAGCTTTCCGGAGGCGAGATTCCGGGTGCTCGTCGAGCGGCTCGCCAGGTCTCCGAATACGTTGTCCGTGGTGTTGTGCACCCGGTCGTAGGCGCCGAAAAACCAGATGCGGTCCTTCCAGAGAAAGCCGCCGAGGTCGGCGCCGTAATCCTGCTTGCGGAACCCGTTGACGGTTCCCCCCGTCGAGACGACCGGCCTCGCGGAGGCGCGCAGCCCGTTGACGTCGAGATATCCGAAGGCGTCGCCGTGCAGCTCGTTGCTGCCCGACTTCGTGATCACGTTGATGATCGCGCCCGTCGATCGCCCGAACTCGGCCTCGTATCCGCCGGTCTTGACGTTGATTTCCTGGATGAACTCGTAGTTCAACTCCTTGCCCTGGAACCCGTACTCGACGCCCGTCGTGTTGACGCCGTCAATGTAGAACGCATTCTCGGCGCCGGAGGAGCCGTACACGGTGATCGTCGCCTGCTGCTGGTTCTTCGGGTCCGCGTCCGAGGAGGTGCCCGGCACCACCTGCACCACCGACGAGTAGTTCCGGCCGGTCGGAAGTGTCTCGATCGCGCGCGAGGTCAGGTTGTTTCCGAGGCTCGTCGAGGTCGTGTCGACGACCGGCGCCTCGCCGGTCACGAGCACCTCGGCGGTCGCCGAGGGGCGAAGCAGGGCGTCGAGCGATGTCTCGTTGCCGAGGCCGACGGTCACGCCCGCCTTAGTCTCGGGCGCGAAGCCGGGCAGGTTGAAGACGACGGTATAGAGGCCGGGAGGGAGCACGGTCAGCCGGTACCTCCCCGCCCCGTCGGTCGTCGCGGCCCGGGATCCCTGAAGCGACGGGCTCCTGGCTTCGACGGTGACTCCCGGGAGCACGCCGCCGGATTCGTCCGCGGCGCGGCCGGCCAGCGAGCCGGTGGTCTGCGCCAGGGCGGCTCCGCAGGAAAGAAACACCCACGTCAGAGCGATCGCGCGACGGGTTTTCATCGTTGCCTCGCTGTTTTGCGCCAATCTACACCTGTTCCGCCGCCGCGCGGCGGAACAGGGGAAGAGGCGCGGATCGAGAGCCAGCGCGCGGGTTTATCCCGCGGAAGCTGCCGGCGCGAGGACGTCCGCGAGCTCCATCAGAAGCGCGCGGCCATCTCCGGTCCAGGCGCTCCCGTGCATGCACGCCAGAGTCCGCGGGTTCGTTGCCGCGAGCTTCTCGAACAGTGGACGCGCGAGGGAGGAGTGAGAAAAGTAATCGAGCTGCGCGCGCATCGCTTCGCTCGGACCGAGGATGTCGCCCTCCGTCACGGGGGCGTGCACGGCGCCGGGCTGCGTGAAGAGGTCCCCGCAGAGGAGAGTCCCGGTGGTCTCCTCGAAAAGATAGCCGCACTCCCAGCCATGCGGCAGATGCGCCGCGTCGAGCCAGCGAACCCGTCCGCGGCCGATCTCCATCGCTTCTCCGTCGGCGAGCGCGCGCGGGGCACGATCCGCGAGATCGTTCATCGAGACCATGGCGGCGATCTGCCCGCAGAGCGGGTGCGCGGAAGGCGCGACCGCGAGGAACTCGTTCAGGGACCCGCATTCGTCCGACTCGACATGGGAGAACCCGATCCACCGCAGTTTCTCGACCGGCATGACCGAGGCGATCGCCTCGCGCACCAGCGGAAAGAGCCGCCGCGGTCCCGTGTGAAACAGGACCGGCTCGTCGTCCATGATCAGGTACTGGTTGAAGCTGAAGCCGCCCGGCACCACGCTGACCGGCGTCGAAATCCGATAGATCGAAGAGGCCACCTCGTCCACCCGCGTGCCGCTCTGCTCGTTCGTGATCATGGTCCTTCCTCCTGGCCGATCCCCGCAGTCTAAGACTTGAGAGCGTCCGCGGCCAATTTGCGAGGGAGGGAGGCGATCAACACGCGCGGTAAAGGACCCTCCCCCCGCGGAAGGTCCACCGGACGTCGGCGAGCGCCCGGATGTCGAGAGTGGGGTCTCCCCTGAAGACGACGAGGTCCGCGTCGTACCCGGCGGCGATTCGGCCCACCCGGGCCGAGTCTCCGAACTTCGCGGCCGGAACCGTGGTCAGAGAGGCGAGGATCTGGCGAAAGCTCATACCCGCTTCGCCCATCAGCGCGTATTCGTCGGACGGATCGTATTCCGCGGCTCCGAGATCCGTCCCGAACAGGACCTCTCCCCCGGCGTCGTTCCAGGCGCGCAGCTGCCCGACCGCGGTCCCGGTGATCCGTTCCGCGGCCGACACGCGGTCATGACGGCTGAAGTGCTTCCACAGCGCCAGCGTCGGGGTCAGTGCCACGCGGCTTTCGCTCATCGCGCCCAGGACGCCTTCGTCCCACGGCCCCGAGTGCGGCGTCGTGTGAGCGATGACTCCGACCCCACCTTGCGCGGCCGCGATCACATCGGCGCTCCCGGTCGGGTGCGCAAACAACGGCTTCCCGGCGCGCCGGGCTTCGCCCGAGGCTGCCGCGATCCCGCCCTCCGGAAATGAGGGCCCGCCCGGGGAGCCCGGCTTCAGAAAGATTTTGATTCCGTCGACGCCGGCGTCGAGAAGCTTCTTCGCCGCCGTGGCGGCCTCGTTCGCATCCGCCACCTCCGGCAGATCCGTCTTCATGACTCCCATCATCGCGAGGACCAGGTCGGCGGGGCCGGCGCCCGGCGCGATCAGTCCCGGTCCAGTCGAACGGATTTGTGGACCCGGGACTTCTCCGGAATCGATCCGGCTGCGGAGACGCGCCGTGTTCTCCCAAGGCGACCCGAGATCGAACACGCTCGTGAAGCCGTACCGGGTCAGCATGGCCCGGATCTGGCGCGCAAGCTCGGGGGCGGGGATCGCGCCGGCGTCCGCCCACTTCCGTTCGAAAAAGTGCACGTGGCTGTTCCAGAACCCCGCGGCGATCGAGAGTCCCGAACAGTCGACGGATGGCGCGCCGCTAGAGCGATCGAGGACCTCGCGTCCGCCGACCTCCGAGATCTTCCCGCTTCGGAGGAGCACAACGCCGTCGCGGATCGGTTCCTCGGCCGGGCTGACGTAGATCGTTCCCCCCACGAGAGCGGAGGAGCCGTCAGCCGGAAAGCTCGGATCGGAATCGGCCATGGCGCGCGGACGTAGCCTACTTCGCGCTGGAGGGTGCCGTCAGAATCCCGTTTCCCATGTCCGACACCCCGGGCGCTTCTGGTTGGCGGCGCTACGTGGAGGGGTCGGCCGTGACAAGGGCCTTCCCCGTCAGTTCGACGGCGGCACGGAAATCGGCAAGGTGATGCCCTCGGACTCGGGCGGCCGCACGGCGGCGCTGTTCGTGTTCTGAGCCAGAAGAACCTGCCAGCCTCCATCACGCCTTCCGGCAACCATCGTCATGAGCCCGAAACGCGCCGAACGGAGGGACCCGTCCGGATTTCGGTCCCCGGCGATCGACCAGCTCCAGTGAACGACCGCCAGGTCCCGGCCGAACGTCCGGACCGAAGTCTTGAGCTGTGTGATCGTGGATTCCTTGAAACGTCCGGAGAGCAGGCGGGAGTGGTATTTCTCGAAATCCGCGCGCCCGTGCAGCCAGGTGGCGCCGACCGTGACGAATTCCACGTCTGGCGCCATGATCCGAGCGAGCTCCTGTCCGTCATGTCTTGCCCAGGCCGCGCAAAACGCGGCCGGCAGGCGGCGCAGCGCCTCCTCATCGTTCGCCGTCTGAGCCTCCGACGGGGAAGGCGCGAGCGAGCCGGCCACCGCGAGAACGAAACAGGCCCACTTCATGAGTTGCCTCCGCCATCGAAGGATTTTCTCGGCACATTAGATACTCCTGCGGTGCGGACCTCCAGCGCCGCCGCCCGGTCGATCCCGCTCCTGCTGACGGCGTTGCGGGCGGCGCTCGCGCCGGTGGTGGCGCTTCTCGCTCTCTTCCATCCCTCGAGGCCCGCGTTCGGCGCCTGCCTCATCGCCGCATTCCTGACCGACGTTTTCGACGGAATCATCGCGCGACGCCTCGGGATCGCGACGCCGGACCTCCGCCGATTCGACAGCCTCGCGGACTCCCTGTTCTACGCGGCCGCGACGTTCGCGGCCTGGCGCCTCTACCCGTGGGCGATCACCGGGCGCGCCGTTCCTCTCGTTCTTCTTGCCATCCTCGAAGTCTCGCGTTACGCCTTCGACGCTGTGAAGTTCCGGCGCGAGGCGAGTTTCCACATGTGGTCTTCGAAGCTGTGGGGCCTCGCTCTCTTCGCCGGGTTTTTCTCGCTCCTCGCGCTCGGTTCGGACGATGCCTGGCTGACGGCCGCCGTTTACATGGGCGTGATCGCCGATCTCGAAGGCCTTGCGATCTCGATGGTGCTCCGGGAGTGGCGCTCCGACGTTCCCACCATGCTCCACGCACTGCGTCTTCGGCGCTCCGGGAGAGAGTGAGCCGACTCGGACGCGCGGAGCGGCGGAGCGACTAGCGGGCCGGAGATTCTGGAACTGAGGCCAGCGTCTACCGGGGCGCGAGAGGCGGCGGACTCCCGCTGCCGAGCGTGACGGTAACGGTTCGACCGCTGCGGGAGATCCGGCTGTTTCGGAACGCCAGCGTCAGTCCGGGCGCGGTCACCCGGAGTCCGCCCTCCCCCTCCCCTTCCCCTTCCTCCGTTCGCGGCTCCTCCGGAAGGCCCGCGACACTCACTCGCCGAACTCCCTCGAAGAGAGGGTGCTTTCCCGCCGCTTCGGTGAGGCACCGGCGGTCGAGGACCTCGAACGTTCCTTCCGCGTTGCCGAGCTTGAGCCACCGGGTGTGGAGCACCGATCCTCCGGAGAGGCGCTCGACGTTCAAAGGGTCGAACCCCTGGGGAAAAAGTGGCGAGTCGGACTCGAGGACGAGCGTCCAACCGGCCTCGGAGAGGAAAGCGTTGCGGAGCGACGCGCGCGACTCAGTCCATGCGGCGACGTCGCGTTTCGCGCGGCTGCGGATCGAGGCCTCCTCCTCTCTCGAGAGTGCGGCGCCGGGAGCTCCGGCGACGGCGCGGCCCAGGATCACGTCGAGAGGCTCGTCGCGTTGCTCGAGCTCCGTCTTCCACGCAGGATCGAGCGCGTCCAAGAGCAGCGCCATCGCGGCGCCCGAGGCGTAGGCGCGGTCGCGGACCCGGTCGGCGGCGAACTCCGCGTCGGGGAGGAGCGGCGCGGATTCATGGACGGCGAGCGCCTCGATGTATCGCGCGAGCCCCTCCTTCAGCTCCGTCCCGCGCTCGTATTGCGCCGCCCCGGGCGGCAGCCGCGCGAAGCGGGCGCGCCGCACTTCGATCGCCCGGCCGGCCCAGGAGGCGCGGCCGGCCGGATTTGTCGACTCGAGAGCCCGGGCGAAAGCCAACGACTCGATCCGCCGCAGCGCGAGCGTCTCGGGATTCTCGACCGGATACACGAAGAGCTCCGCTTCGTTTCCGCCCCATTTCGGGTGGCGGCGAGCCTGGAAGACATGGAAGGCCTCGTGCAGCAACAGCGCCGCGAGTCTCCGGTTGTTCCCGACGAGGCCCTCGAAGGACGCGGTCGCCGTCTCGACGCCCCCAACCGCCACCGACGTGTTGGCGCGGGCCGTGGAGTGCCGTCCGCTCACCACGACGGCGTCGGAACGCCCTCGGGCGGGGAGGAACCCGGCGGGCGGCCGGGGATGGCGCACGAGCCATGTCCGCTCCCCGTCGAAAATCTCGAGCGGAGTCGATCCCGGATCGAACCCCGACCACAGGGGCCTCGCGGCGAGACGATCGAATTCCGCCAGCACGGCCGGAACCCCGACCCCGGTTTTCGCCCCGGCTCGTCCCGGGGACCCGAGCGCCAGAAGAGAAGGAAGCACAATGAGGAGGATCTGCATGCCTCGGAGACGCGCTCGAGGCAACGGGGGTTACGCGAGCGGGATCAGGCCGAGACGTCGAGATTCGCAGGCCGGAAGAAATCCAAAACGGAGGAAACCCATGACGGGCGAATCAGAAGCCGGGGAAAAACATCCCGTTCTCGCCGGGGTGCTCGAGCAGAACATCCGGAGCATTTCCGCGCTGAGGGATCGGGTCGCCGTGCGCCGTTCCGCGCAGGACAGGATTTCGGACGCGATCACCGATTTTTCCGGACACATGGCGTTCGTGTATCTCCACGTGCTCTGGTTCGCCGGATGGATCGCGTGGAACCTCGGGGCGTTCGGGGCGAAGCCCTTCGATCCCTTCCCGTTCGGCCTGCTGACGCTCATCGTTTCGCTCGAGGCGATCTTTCTCTCGACGTTCGTCCTGATCAGCCAGAACCGGATCAGCGAGGATGCTGAGCGCCGCACCAGCCTGCATCTTCAGATCGGTCTCCTGACGGAGCACGAGATGACGCGTGCTCTGAGAATGCTCGACCAGATCCAGACGAAGCTCGGATGCGACGAAGAGCCGGATACGGACCTGAAGGAGCTCGAACAGGAGGTGCGCCCCGAAGACGTCCTCCACGAGATCGAGAAAATGCAGCGGAAGGTCCGCGGCCACTGAACGCGACGTCGGGTCTCCCGCGGCGTTGGCCCCGGAATCCCGGGGAGTTACGAGCGAGGTTCGACCTCCGCCGCCAGGACGAGGGGCCGTCGGAGCTTCGCGAATTGAAGCGACCAGCGCAGCACGAGCGTCGTCGCAACCAGGCCGAGCGCTCCGACGACGAGACCCACCGGCACCAGCCACCACCCGAGCACGTCTCTGGCGGACGAGCCCGTCGTCGTGCCGATGCTGAACGTCCCGGGCCCGAGCCAAGCGCCGAACTGCCCCGGAGCGATCACCTTTCCGAACGCGCCGATCAGAAAACCGAGACCGACGCCGTATCCGACGAGAGCGATGACGAAGATCACAAACCCTCGGACCGACAGCATCGCCCAGCGGAGGGCGCCGCGCAGGAGAAGCGTCGGAGAAAAGCTCGCCCGGGCTCGTGCCATCAAGGCCTCCGCCTGGTACAGCGGAGCGATGTCCTCCGGGCGTCCAAGAGCCTGCAGGATGGCGACGAGCCTCTCGTCCGTGAGCTCGCCGGCGGCGTCGGCGCGCTCCAGGATGTGGCCTCGGATTTCTTGAAGGATGTCCGCCACTTCGTCGGGAGGCAGCTCGCCGAGACTGCGACGCAGCTGCATGAGGTAGGCGTCGATCCGCGTCTGCAGGCGATCGGGGTGACTCATTTCTCCTCCTCGAGGATCGGAGCGATCAGCTCCTGGATGCGCGACAGAAAGCCCGAAGCGTGCCGCGCCATGGAAAGGGTTCTGCGGCGGCCGGCGGCCGTCAGCCAGTAATACTTGCGGGGGTGTCCGGCTTCGGATTCGACCCACTTCGAGTCAATCAAGCCGTCGCGCCTCAGCCGGTTCAGGATCGGGTAGATCGTCCCCTCTGCGACCACGAGGGCAGAGCCGCTCTCGAGGCGGCGCAGGATTTCGAGCCCATAGAGCCGCGTGGTCCAGAGGCCCGCCAGGATCGCGAGCTCGAGCCATCCCTTGCGGACCTGGCTTTCCCAGTTGTCGGCCGCGTCTTCCGCTCTGGTCTGCACCATACCTTGCAATACGAGGTATCTGACCGAAGGTTTCGAAAGACTCGCGGATCCGGGACAGCGGCGAAGCCGGGTCCCGGGTGAGCTCCAGCCGGCATCAAACATCAACCGCCGGCTGGAGCTCCCTTCCCCGTCCGCCTGTCGCGCCACCACCGCCGCGCCTCTGCGACGGACCAGGGCGGAACGTCGTCGCACGCATCGAGTCGTTCAATCAGCGCTTCGGCGCTTTCGGGCCGGGTGTTCGGATCTTTTTCGAGACAGTCGAGCACGACGCTTTCGAGCCGGCGGGGAATCGGCCGGCCAAGCCGCACGGAGGGCGGATCGGGCGGCGTCTGGACGTGGTCGTGGAGGACCTGCACGGGAGAACCTTCGAAGACCGGATGCCCCGTCAGCAGGTAGTAGCCCACGCCACCGAGCGCGTAGAGATCGCTTCGCGGATCCGGCGAGCCGCCGCCCTGGATCGTTTCCGGTGCCAAGTAGTTCAGCGTGCCGGCGAGGACGTCGTCTCTCGTCAGCTTCTTTGCATCCGACTCATTGACCTCCTTGACGAGGCCGAAATCGAGGACCTTCGCGACGTCGGAGAGCCCGCCCGACTCAGACAGCAGGATGTTCGCCGGCTTGATGTCGCGGTGGATGAGGCCGATGCCGTGCGCTTCCGCCAGGGCCTCGCAGACCTGCCGGAGGATGTGGACGACGCGGCCCGGCGGAAGAGGCCCGTTTTCCCGCACGAGCCGCTCGAGATCGATCCCTTCCAGGTACTCCATGACGTAATAGAAGGCGC
>JBBROA010000020.1:0-43040 GCA_038229875.1 Thermoanaerobaculia bacterium
CTTCCACCATGTCTCTGGTGAGATTCTCGGTCATCCGTCCGATATCTCTGTGCACGATCTGGATGCGTGCGCCCAGAATGCGCATGTGATCGAGTTTTTCTCGAGCGAACGCGTCGGACGTGACGATGTGTAGCGGGTAACGCTTGACGGCACAGACGAGGGACAACGAAACGCCGGTGCTCCCGCCGGTGTATTCGACGACCGAACCACCGGCCGCGAGCCGTCCATCGGCTTCTGCGGCGTCGATCATGGCGACGGCCATACGATCCTTCATGCTGCCGGTGGGGTTCTCGTTCTCCAGCTTCAGCAGGACCCTGGCGCCGTTCGAGGGGACGACGTGACGCAGCGCCTGCAACGACGTGTCTCCGACCATCCGCAAAATGTCCGGCGACGCCATGGATCAGAGCCTACGCACAGGGGACATGCGGCGCGAGAGGCAAGAACGCCAACTTTGATACGATTCTTGCCATGAAGATCGATGTGCTCGCTCTCAACGACGTCTTCGATCTCGGCCTGGCGGCAGTATTGGATGCGTTTCAGACAGCCAACGAACTGATCGCCGTCACGAGAATGGCCGTCCCGCGTTTTGACGTCCGGATCGTGGGGGTCCGACGAACTGTCAACACATCACAGGGGCTGCGCGTCCCGGTGCATGTCGCCGGAAAGCGAACACCTGACTGCGTCGTCGTGCCGGCCATCGGATTCAAGATGCCGGGGCCGCTCGAAGCGGCCCTGACACGTCCTGACGTGCGTGATGCCGCCATCGCACTACGCCAATGGGCAGGCCAGGGCTCGACCGTGACCGCCGCATGCATCGGCACGTTCGTGATGGCCGAGTCCGGCCTCCTCGATCATCGAAAAGCGACGACGACGTGGTGGCTGGCGCCGCTCTTTCGCAAGCGATATCCGAGTGTCGAGCTGAGTGATTCGAGCATGATCGTCAAGTCGGGGCAGTTCGTGACCGCCGGGGCCGCCCTGAGCCACCTGGATCTCGCGCTTTGGCTGGTGCGAGGTGTCAGTCCGGAGCTCGCGTCCCTGACCGCGAGGTACCTCATCGTCGATTCGCGGCCGTCGCAGTCCGCATACGCGCTGACCGATCACCTCATACATACCGATCCGATCGTGCAGCGGTTCGAAGGATATGCCCGTGGCCACCTCGCCCGTGCATTTTCACTTGATACGGCAGCGAGGGCCGTAGGCGCGAGCAAACGCACACTCGCCCGCCGGATGCAGAGCGTGCTGGGGAAGACGCCGCTCGGGTACGTCCAGGATTTGCGCGTCGAGCGCGCGGTGCATCTGTTGAAAACCAGTCGGGCGAGCGTCGACGAAGTGGCGGCGCGCGTTGGTTACGCCGACGCCGCGACCCTGCGAACGCTCCTCCGCCGCCGGCTGCATGCCGGCGTCAAGGAGATCCGGAGAGCGATGTGACCAGCGGGGTCAGTCCTGAAATCCTGATTTCGCGGGACGGAGCTTTCGGGGGAACAGATGGGGTCAGACCCGAAATCCTGATTTGACCCTTCTCGTCTTTCGAGGTCGCGACAACCTGGGGTGTGGCCCTGGCGCTGGTGGACGAGCTCCGACGACGCGGCTGATGGCACGGCCGCCGCGAGTAGAGTTTCCCGGAACGATCTACCACGTCACTGCGCGGGGGAACGACCGCGGTGCGGTCTTTCGAGACGACCGCGACCGCCAGGAATACCTTGACCGGATCCAGCGGTATCGGGCGAAATTCCGATTCCAGCTCCTCGCCTACTGTCTGATGACGAACCACGTTCATCTGGCGATCCGAACGGGAGATGAACCGCTTTCGCGCGTTATGGCCGCTCTTCAGTCCTCCTTCGCCCAATGGTTCAACCGCCGTCACGGCCGTGTCGGCCATTTCTTCCAGGGCCGTTACAAGGCGTTCGTCGTTCAGGAGGAACGGTACTTCGAAGCGCTCCTTCGTTACATTCACCTGAATCCCGTGAAGGCCCGGATCGTGGAACGACCTCAGGACTACCCGTGGTCGAGCGACCGTCTGTTCCGCGGAACAGGTGCCTCGGGGCTTCTCGATCGAGATGCCGCGCTGGCGCTCCTGGGACCGACGCCGAGATCGGCCGCTCGCGCCTATCTCCAGCTGATGCACGGCAAACTAACCCCAAGCTACGAGCAACTCAGGGAGATCGCACGCGCGGCCAACCGAGACGAGGAGTTCCCGATCAACGGCGTCGTGCCAGAGAACCCATACGAGCCGAGACTCCGCGGCCATACCGAAGAAAGCGTGCTGGAGGCCGTGTCCGAGGTGACGGGCATTTCGGTCGCCACCCTTCGGAGCCGGGCACGCGGAGGATCTATCGCGGCCGCACGATGCCTCGCGGGGTACGCGGGCAGGCGGCTCGCGGGGATCTCACTCGCGGCGATGGCCCGGCACCTCGGAAGAGAGGCGTCCTACCTCCTCAGAGGAGTGGCGGCACTCGAGCAGGCCGCCGAACCGATCGAGCAAACCGGCCAACTCGAGGTCATCGCGCAAAAACTGACGTCGACGAATTCAGGATTTCGGGTCTGACCCCATCTGGTTGGTCAAGTACCGCCCCCCTCTTTGGTCCGGCGAGCGATTCCATTGCTCATGAATTGTCGCCGGCCCGCCCCTCCCGACGTGGCGTTTAGTTCCTACGTGGCGTTTAGCGACCACGCCAACTCTTCGACTCACGGTTTCTAACGAGTCACCCCGCAGGGAGGGCACCTTGCGGGGGTTCTCGTTTTTGTTCTTTCCACCCTCCGGGAGCGAGGGTGGGGGGCTTCGAGGTCTGATTTATTATCGCGATAGGCTGCCGGCTTACTTAACCGGCTTGGCGTCGAACATGCCGGGCTGCTCCCCATAAAGCAGCGCACCTTGGGGCTGGCTGTTCGAGTGCGGGAGGTTAGCCGGAATGAGGACGTAGGAACCCGGGCCGTAACTCTTCTCGGTCTCAGGCGTGGTGCCGTAATGGAACTCGCCAGAGATCACCACGATCTTCATATCGCTCGAATGGGTGTGGACTCCGGACTTGCTGTCGGGAAGAAATTTGATAAAACCGGCCCAAGCGCCCTTTGTGTGATCGCCGGACACTGTCGCGATCTTGACGTCCGGACCCTTGGCCGTCAGCGCCTCCCACTTGAGCGCGTCGGCTGCGAGGGCGGCCGCCCTTTTCTCCTCACCCCTTGCAAGGGTGGGGGCCAGGCACAGGACCGCGGCCATCAGGATCACCGCTCCCAGCGCCAGTCGATTCGTTTTCATGTTGTCCTCCTTCAAAGCTGGCTCGGGTCGTTATCGTGCGGGACTGCACGGTATGGCTCGAGTGAAAATCACCGTATCACTCCGGGCAACCCCGGCATCTTCTTTGGGCACCGGACGCGGGTCCAACACCCGTCGCTCCAACAACCAGGAGGGGAGGAGGGTGATGGGGTCAGTTCTGATTTGCGTTCTGGGTTGCGGCGGTGTCTTCGGCAGACCGCGACGCGGGGGTTGTTTTGCTGATTTCCCGCGCGATGCGATCGATCAGATCCAGCAATTGTCTATCCATTGAGAGTCTCGTTTCGAGCCCGGCTGTCGGGCGCACGAAGGATGAATCGTCGCGGTGAAGGTGCCCCGCCATGCGACGTGTGGAAATCCGGCCAGGATATCGGCCGATGTAGACGGCGAGGTACCGAGCGAACGCGATCGAGCCGCCCTTCCGCGGGCCGGTCATGACTTCAGGGGACAGGCCGGTCATCCGCAGGACTTCGAGTCTGAACCCATCTGTTTGTGGTTGTAGCATCGCCCAGTGCCGGACAGAGTCGGTTGGGGTCTTTCGGCGAGACGGCTCGCCGGGTACGGCAGCGCCTGGTGCGTGCTCGCGTCCGGCGCAATTTCGTCGGGCATGCTCCCGTCCGGCCCGGTGCGCGCGGCGATCGGGCAGGCAACTCCCGGCTCGCCTCCCGCACCCGTTTCCTCGATGTCCGCCGAGGTCCTTCTGGGCGGCGGGATCCTGGTGCGCGCCCGGGTGAACGGTTCCGAGCCGCTCTGGTTCGCCGTGGACAGCGGGGGAGGATCCGGATTCATCGTCGATACGCGAACGGCGCGTGCCCTGCGCCTCGAACCTTTCGAACACGGCTCGTCCACCGGGGCGGGCAAGGAATCGGTCGCCATCTCTTTCGCGCGGGGAGCGCGCATCGAGCTTCCGGGTCTGGCGCTCGACCCGCCCCGGGTCGCGCTGATCTCCCTCCGTCCGCTGGAGCCTTTTTCGGGACGCGTGTTGAACGGGATTCTGGGCTTCGGCCTCTTTGCTGATCACATCGTCGAAGTTGATTACGCAGCCCGTCGCCTCAATCTCTATTCCCCCGCCGGATGGAGCCCGAGCCCGAAGTCCGTGGCGGTGCCGCTCGAAGTCTCGAACGATCACATCTACGTCGAGGCAAATCTGGTTATGCCGGGCCATGGTGCCTTGACGGGGCGTTTCATGGTCGACACGGGAGCTCCCGCCGCGACGCTCGTCTTGAATACCCCTTTCGTCATGCGACACGGGCTGCGCGCCACCGCCGGGACGGAGTATGTCGATCGCTCACTACCCGGTCTGGGCGGGGAGACGTCTCAGATCCTGAGCCGCGCGAGCGAGATCGTGCTGGGAGGACTGCGAATCCCGGAGATGACGCTCACGCTCTCGCAGGACGAGGCCGGAACCCTGGCGAGCTCCCGTTTCGACGGCATCGTCGGGGGAGAGCTTCTGCGCCGATTCACTGTCGTGTTCGACGTCCCCGGAAGGCGGTTGCTCCTCGAGCCGAATGCCGCGTTCGGAGAGGCTTACGAGCACACCATGACCGGCCTCGGCATCACGGCGGAAGGAGAAGATTCCCGGATCATCCGGACCCATCGAGTGATCCGCGGTTCCCCCGCGGACATGGCCGGGATTCGCGAGGGCGATCAAATCCGGGCGATCGACGGCGTTCCTTCTTCTCAGATGACGCTCGACCAGATCTATCGATTGTTCAAGAGTCGGGAGGGGCGGACGTTGATCCTGTCGACGGTGCGTGGAGGGCAAAAGCGCAAGGCGCGGTTGACGCTGCGACGGATAGCGTGACGGCCGCGCGGCTCGGCCAGGGGTCGCAGGTTTTCGATTTCGATTTTGGGTGTCTGGAAATGACAATGCCCGAAGGTCCATTGGAGGCGCGTATGCAGCGATCACCGTACTGGTTCCCGGCGAAGCGCTACGGCTGGGGCTGGGGTCTGCCGAGTTGCTGGCAAGGCTGGACCGTCTTTGTCGGATTCTTCGCGCTCATGGCCGTGGCCGGGTACGTTTTTCGGCCAGAGCAGAACCTGGCGGCCTTTCTGGGCTGCACGGCTGTTCTTTCCATCGCGCTTCTGGCCATCTGCTTCGCCAAAGGTGAGCCGCCGGCCTGGCGCTGGGACAAGTGACGACTGAGGCGTTCTGGACCCCGAGCACGGATCGCCCCTCTGGGAAGCCGGAATGACTATCTGCAACCCTCCCGTGACGTGAAAGATGGATCGTTTTGTCAGGAGGGAAAATGGGGTCAGTTCTGATTTGCTGAGTTCTGAGTTGCGGCGGTGTTTTCGGTAGACCGCGCGGCGGGGGTTGGCTTGCTGATTTCGCGCGCGATGAGATCGATCAGATCGCGCAAGTCTCTTTCCGTCGCGAGTCTCGTTTCGAGCCTGGCTATCCGGCGCACGAGGGACGAATCGTCGCGGTGAAGGTGCCGCGCCATGCGACGTGTGGAAATCCGGCCAAGATATCGGCCGATGTAGACGGCGACGCACCGAGCGAACGCGATTGAGCCGCCCTTCCGCGGGCCGGCCATGATTTCAGGGGACAGGCCGGTCATCCGGGCGACGACTTCGATGACGGGTGGTTCGTGAGGCCACGGAGCGGCGCTCAAGCTGACAGGCGGCTTCGAAACGCTCGAGAGCGAAAGTCTCGTCTCCCTTGTTCGCTTGACGCTTGACGACCTGATCGACCGTCCGGAGACCGTCCTCGGAAGTCTCCTCGCATCCAGGCTGCGAGAACTCAGTCGCGCACTGGCGATCGCGCTGGAGCTGACCTGGCTCGGCACTTCGGCGGGAGCCTTAGGGCATCCCGGGAATGAGGAGTTCGAGACGCGTAGTCGGTTGAAATCAGGATTTCAAGACGAACCCATCTCAGCCGCGCGGAACAGAGTGGACTTCGGAAAATGAGACTCAATTAACTATGCGCCCACCGTCGTCTCCTCACTACGACCGCCAGCGGTGAGCCGCCACTTCGTACACCGAGACCGTTCCAGCACGGTTGGCGGTGGCCAGGAGTTTCGGAAGGCGTCCGAACCAGCGAAACCACGGGTCCTCCTCATACTCGGCGACGATAGCGAGACGACCGTTTGCCAATGTCCACGTCGCCCCGCCTCTTCCTTCGTGTGGTGCGAAGAGGTAACTGCGGAGCCCGACGCGAATGGCATCAAAATTCTTCGGTAAGAACCCGGTATCCGTATCGATCGCACTCCATTGACTCCCGGACGAGGACGACTGGAGCGCACCTCCGTCGGATGTCCACAGCAGCCTGTCAGACAAGCTGCAAAGATGTCCACAGCCCTGGCGCGGAGCCGCAAGCACGCGTTCTCGCTGCAGCTCGCGATCGAGCACCGCGATTCCGTCTGAGCTCGAGGCGAACCACCGATCCCGAAGCCTCGCAACGCTGCGAACGGGAGAGGTCAGGATCCGGTTCACGAGGAACTGCCTGTCATGGCCCTTGATGACGGCCAGGCCGAAGTCTCCCCAGGCGAGAATCTGGCCACGTGGTGCTTCGGCGAGACCGATCAGCCCGGCGAGGGGAAGGCTGAAGGCCAGGGCCGGCCGCGAAGGCGCGCGCAGGTCGAACAGGCTCAAACCGCTTGCCGAACCGACGGCCAGCAGGGGACTGGAACCTGCGTGCAACAGGGCGATGCCTCTCGGAGAAGAATCCAGGCGAATTTGAGCCGCCTCGTGCAATAGCGTCTGGGCCAGGTCGAGCTGTTTCCCGCCAGAGCTCCCGTCTGTGTTCGATCCCGCGGCACCCGGCGCATAGGATGCCGGTGACCGCTCGGACTTGGCGCTTTCGCGCAACTGCAGCTCTACGGCTTGCTTTGGGCGGGTTAAGAACGAAGCGCTCAATGGACGTCCGGCGGAACTGAAATGCCTCACCTCTGCCTGGTTTGGCCCCAGGCTCGCCGTGACGATGCCTCCGAGAGAAGAGGCGGGAACCTCGAACTCCCAGAGTTGAGAGTACGAAGCGTTCGCATCATCGGGCGCCGGATCGACCAGCCAGTCCGGCTTCAGCGAGTGAAGGTGCCAGGGGTCTTTGAGTTTCTCGCACGCCGCGGTCGCCCGGTTCAACGCCTCGCCCACAAGTCCTCTGGCCTCGGCGTCCGTGAGTGTCGGGGGCGGAGCGATCGTCGCGAGTGTCACTCCGATGTTCGTATGGACTGCGAGAATGCAGGGAAATGTGGGCGGCGGATAACCGCAGAACGTGTGGATATCGTCGCCGACGACGAGGTCGCGATACGAGCTCGTGAAATCGTCGAGAACGTCGACCTGGTTTATCGAAAGCGTCGATGAACCTGGCGCCCCGTTGCTCACCCTGACATTCCCCGCCGCGACGAGCGTTTCGAAGAGCGGCCGCTTCCCGGCTTGCTGAACGGCATCCTGGAGCGCGTTGCACGTGGGGGGACCCGCGGACCAGCTGAAAGCCCGGACGTCGAGTTGCACCTCCGGTTCGGAGGGGAGGGGGCTGGCCACGCCCTCACCCATCAGGACAATGCCGCTCGAGATGCCGAGAGCGTCGCGCACGTGACCCGCCAATCCTCCCGCCGAGGGCGGTCTTACGGAGCCGTCGCAGCGCATCGTCGAAGGGCCGGTGACGGTGCATCGGATGTCCTTGATGAGAGGCCCGAGCGCGGCGGACTTATCACCTAAAATCTTTGAGGCAGAGAACGTCGTACCGATTTGCGACGAAACGATCTCCTCCACGATGACCCGGACCACGAACGAGGCGTCGATGCCTCCGATGCTCACCGCATCCACGACATACCCGACGTCGATCTGAAGCACATCGGTTCGCGGAACGGAGAGGTCCAGGGTCAGACCGACCGAGAGCTCCCCGACGACGTCCTCTCCCAGTATGGTTGTCAAGGTCTTGTGACCGGCAAAGGAGATCGAGATCCTGACCGAGCCGTTCCTTGTCGACCAGTCCACCAAAACCCCCGGTACGAAGTCGAACACCGCGGCATCGCGAAGGGCGGAATACACGCCATTGCTGATGGCTTCTTTGAAAGCCTCGTTACCGACGAAGAGGCACCAGGGGAGAGGAGTGGACGAGGGCAGGAACCCGAGTGCCCCCGCCAACAACAGGCGGTTATCGGTCGTTCCCGCGAAAAACGCCACCCACGGGTCTGCGGTCGTTGCGAGGACGGGAGTTTCGAGACGGACGCACACGAACGTCTTGTCGCTCGATAGCGCGATCCCGGCATTCATTGGATAACGCGTGTCGGTATTCGACAGCATGAATGCATCGAACGGAATCGTCACGTCAGGAGGCTGCGGAATCAACGCTCCCACACGTGCTTTGAGGATCGAATCCAGAGCCGGGTCGGTGTCGCCAACGAGCGTCGGCGTCCCCAGCGTGAATGACAATCGAACGCCGGCATCGGGCGTCGAGCGCGGATCGGCTGCGGAGCCTGGTGCGACGCGCGATGTCACGATGATCGGCAGTCGGACGGTGCGGGATCCTTGGGGCGTGAACACTGCCTCGGATCGGGTTGCGAGATCGAGCTGAATGTCATTGTTGATGACAAGCCGTTGCGACACGACTTGCTGCACCAGGAAATCCTCTCCCCAATAGGGCGATCGGAAAGAAATATCGACCGCGTCCCCCGGCCCGGATTCGATCGACGGCTCGTCGACGAGCCTGACTCCAGTGACCCAGACCTCCTGACCGGAGACCGTCAGCGGGTCGATGACCGCCTGACCGAGAGCGTCATGAAGAACCGCGCGTATCTTCTGGAGCAGGCGGTCTGCAGTTGTCTGAAACTCCGAGAGCATGATCAGCCTCCTGAGCTGGGATCAGCCAAAGCGCGGGGTGGGAGAGCGGGTCGTAGAGGGCCGTAGATCGCGGCGAGCACCGATACCGCCGCGCGCATGGCAACGACGGTGTTACCTCGTTCTAAGGTTGCGGTGAGCGATGGAGTGTAGTGGTCGAGGATGGAGGACGTCCAAAATCAGGGATGGAAGAAGAGGGCTGCCTGACTCCGGAGCGTAACACGCGCGTTCAATCCAATGACTCGCCCCTACCCAATGGATCTGTGGCCGCCTCGCTCGAGCGCGAGGAACCGGTCAGGAGGGGGAAATGAGGGGGAAATGGGGTCAGGTCTGATTTGCTGATTTCGGGAAGGGAAGGGAAGGGAAGTGGAGGGGATGAGTCAGTCTTGCTTTGATGTCGAAGCATGCGTCCAGGCGTTTGAAAAACATCAAAACAAGACTGACCCTAAGGGTCGAAGCAGGCCAGCCGGGAGCGGAATAGGCGGTCCGTTGACGGCCCGGGGTTCCTGGAATCCGGCGCTCGGCCGCTGCCTCTTTCAGCGAATCAGCGAAGGCCGTCGACGACGTAGAGTCGCGAGAGGCTTCGCATGTAGCTGTAGCAGTAGGAGCGTCCATCGGGAGTGAGCTGGACAGTCGCCACCGAACCGACGCCCGTCGGGTCGGCCGGGGTGATCCGCTTGAAAAAACTCCGCTGACCCGTCGCGAGATGGTTGAGGGCTGACGCCGCACGCGCTTCCTTCTCGAAACGCTTGAGCCGATCGGTGCTCACCGCCACGTCGGCCGGCAGAACCTTGACGGCGACGTCCCGACCGAGCCTCTCGTCCCTCGCCCGGTACACCTCCCCCATCCCGCCCGCGCCGATCGGGCCGAGAATCCCGTAAGGGCCGAGCCGGGTTCCTGAAGGAAGTGTCATGACTGGAGAGCCACCCCCGCGTAAAGGGGATCGTAGGCGAGCCGTCTCGCCGAGTCGACCGAAATCCGCAACCCGGAACTCAATGAGCGCACGCCGTGGCGTCGAAACCGGTAGAGCTCAGTGCGGTTCACCAATTACCGTGAGAGGAGCCGCTCTGTCAGCGTTTTCCTTTATTCGTCGCGGTTTCCCGGCGGAGAGAGGGGTCGATCCGCCGAAGCCGAGCACTGCGAGATCCTTCGCGAGGCGAGAACTTGATTTCGCGTCATGTGGCCGCGACTCCCGGGCCGGGGATTGTTAACTGCGCTCGCAATTGTGCCGAGTCAGCGCGACGGATTTGATCGTCTTCGGATAGGCGCGCTGGCAGACCGTCCCATTTGTCATAGCTTCGTGGACTTCGGCTTCGCACCGCTCGTTCTCGCGTTTCGACCCATTGTCGAAACCGACCGACCAAACAAACACGCATCTGTAACGCAGATCGCCCGGTGGCAGCGTCGCCAATATACGCACGACGCGCCGGTTGCTCGAATCAATCTCGCATACGACGGCCGGCTCCGCGATCGCCCGATCCACGACAAAGAGGAGACAGAAGGCCAGCATCTGGCGGCGGAACAGAGCCGTCCACCCGGGAGACTTCGTTACCATTGCCGACTCCTTTCAGGGTCCACCTATCGACAGCCGAAAGGGCCGCCGGCGCGCCCGATGCGACGAATCGCGAAGACAGCCGGCCAATGAAAATAGGACGCTTGCCGGTAATACTACCCGAGAGGGGTGGTGCAGGGGG
The DNA here is from genome assembly GCA_038229875.1 of Thermoanaerobaculia bacterium. Taxonomy (GTDB): domain Bacteria; phylum Acidobacteriota; class Thermoanaerobaculia; order UBA5066; family Gp7-AA6; genus JALYUA01. The sequence goes on from JBBROA010000020.1 coordinate 10,750, forward strand.
TCAGCGCTTCTCTAAAGGCGGCCGTGACTCGTCAAGCCTCCTGTTGAACTTACGCTGTGTTTTCCGGCTCTGTTTCCGGAGCTGGGGTCAGACCCGAAATCCTGATTTTGCCGACCCCGATCTTTTCCACGAGCGGGGAACCAAATGGGGAACCAAATGGATCAGACCCCCCAATCCAATGGAACGATTGGGTTCGTTCTGGACATCCTGATTCCACCCTCGATTCCGCTACTGGCTGCAGGTTAAGCCCGCGCCGGCACGTACCGGTCCTGAGAATTCTGCCCGGGCAGCGGGTGCCGGCCGATAGACAGAACTTGAACTTCTCGCGGTAGCGGCGGATGCGGTCGAGGTATTCCTCCCGATCTGAATCATCGCGGAAGACCGGGCGGCGTTTCATTTCCACGGCAGGCCACGTGGTAGACGGCGCCTGAGAATTTCAGTTTCGGAGAGCGCGTCAAATACCCTTCCCCTCTTTGGTCCGGCGAGCGATTCATTGCTCACGAATTGTCGCCAGCCCGATCCGGGCGGGAGTCGGAAGTCAGCAAGTCAGAACTGACCCCCATCCACATCGTCGGAGTCGCGAGCCCCCCCTCACAAGAAGGCGGGGATCCCAACCCGGCGAGCGATCTCACGGAAGCGCGGATGGGAGTGGAGCGGCCGCAGACGGGGATCGATGCCCATGTCGATCAACCTCTCCGCGCGATCGGCGAGGGCCTTCTCCAAGGCGTCGAGCGCGGCTGCGGTCTCCCCGAATCCGAGGCGGGCAATCCCGATCTCGTACGCAATAGATGATTCGTCGCGGCCGGCGAGCGTCTCGAGCTCCACCTCCGCTTCGCTCCGCCGGCCGGCACGGACGAGGAGCCGGATGCGCGCGGCCGCCGCCTCGCCGCTTTGAGGTGAGAGCCGGGCCGCCTCTTCGAGCTCCGCGAGAGCCTTGGCGATTTCATCCTGCTGCTCGTATGCCAGGCCGAGATAGAAGTGCGCATAGAAAAACGAAGGGTCCATCTCGACGGAAATCCGGCACTGTTCCGCGGCACGATCGAAGTCGCCCGAGTAGAGGTAGTGCCATCCGAGGTGCGTGTTGATCCCGAGGTCGAGCGGCTCGATCTCGATCGCCTTGCGGCTCGCCGCGAGCGATTCGGCGACGCGCCCGGCCGGCAACAGCAGGTGAGAGTAGGAGTGGTGGCCCTCCCAGTAGAGAGGATCGAGCGCGATCGACCGGCGAAACTCGTTCTCGGCCGCCGTCCAGTTCCAGTCGAAATAGAGCAGGATCCGGCCGAGGCTCGTGTGGGCGTCCGCCAGCGAATCGTCGATCTCCAGAGCGCGAAGCGCCGCGGGTCGCGCGCGGGCGACCACGTCTTCCGCGCGGCCGCCGATCGAACCGCCGCGCTCCAGAAAGCAATCGGCAAGTCCCGCGTAGGCCCGCGCGTACGACGGATCGGCTTCGATCGCCTCCTCAAAGAACCGGATCGCCTTCCTCCGGGTCTCCGGCGTCCTCCGTGCCCAGAAGTAGAGTCCTTTCAGGTACAGCTGATAGGCGTGAACGTTCTCCGTGTCCGGACGCCGGGCCGCGCGGGCCGATCCGGAGAGACCGAGACCGAGGCGATCTCTCAACGTCGCGACGATCGTGTTGGCCACGTCGTCCTGAACGGCGAACACGTCGCGGATGTCGCGGTCATACGTCTCGGACCAGAGCTGGTACCCGTCGGCGACGCTCGTCAGCTGCGCCGTCAGCCGCATCCGCTGGCCCGATCTCCGCACGCTCCCCTCCAGGATCGCGGTCGCGCCGAGCGCTCGCCCGAGTTCCCGGATGTCCTGGATCCTCCCCTTGAGCGCAAACACGGACGTGCGGGACGCCACACGCAGTCCGTGAACGCGCGAGAGCGCGCCGATGAGCTCTTCCGTCATTCCGTCGCTGAAGTATTCGTTCTCGGGATCGGGGCTGCGGTTGACGAAAGGCAGCACGGCGAGAGACGCGGGTGCCGCGCCGGCGACGGCTTCCGCCCGGTCGGATTTTCCGGCGCGTTCTCTCGCCCGAATCGTCCCGGACTCGTCCAAGACGAGCCCGAAAGCGAACGCGAGGTCGCTCATCGACTGAAATCGGTTTTCGGCTTCTTTTTCCAGACAGCGGGCGACGACGCGGACGAAGGCGGGAGCTGTTTCTGCGAGCGATGCGAGGTGGGCGGTGGCGAGCGGATCGTGGTGAAGAGTTTCGGCCAGCGTGTCGGCCGCGCTGAGTCCCGAGAACGCCCGCTCGCCCGTCGCCACCTCGATGACGACGCAGCCGAGGGCGAAAATGTCACTCCTCGCATCGGCCGGCAGTCCCCGGACCTGCTCCGGCGCGAGATACCCGACGGTGCCAAGGACAGTGCCCGGCACGGTCCCCGGGGCATCCATGGTCGGAAGCGCCGTCAGTCGGTTTCCCGCCGTGGGATGCGCCGCGGCCGCTTGCTCCGTTCCGGCCGCGTCGAGCGGCCGCCAACTCGAAAGCCCGAAGTCGAGGACCTTCACTCTCCCGTCGCGGGTGAGGAAGAGATTCTCGGGCTTCAGATCGCGGTGAACGATCCCTTTCGCGTGGGCCGCCGCCAGGCCCTCCGCGACCGCGCGGCCGATCGCCGCAGCCTTCCTCCAGTCCGGCGCCGCTCCCAGGAGCCACAGGCGGAGCGTCTGGCCTTCGAGAAGCTCGGTGACGGCAAAGAGAATTCCGCTCTCCTCGCCGATGTCGTAGAGGGCCAGGATGTTCGGATGGTTCAAGGCCGCGACGGCGCGGGCTTCCCGCTGGAACCGGGCCGCGAGATCTGCGGTCCCGGCGAGCCGTTCCGCCACGATCTTGACGGCCACCTCGCGTCCCAACCGCGTGTCGCGTGCCCGATACACCTCGCCCATCCCCCCTGCGCCGAGCGGGGCGAGAATTTCGTATGGCCCGAGCCGGGCCCCGCCAGTCAGAGGCAAGGTGCCCGAAGATTACATCCGAGGCACCGAGCGAACGCGATCGAGCCGCCCTTCCGCGGCCCGGCCATGACTTCAGGGGACAGGCTGGTCGTCCGGGCGACGACTTCGATGACACGTTGCTCGGTGAGGCCACGAAGCGCCGACTCGAGCTGGCCGGCGGCTTCGAAACGCTCGAGAGCGAAAGTCTCGTCTACCTTGTCGCTTGACGCTTGACGACCTGATCGACCGTCCGGAGACCGTCGCAGGGTGGTGAGACAGGTGGGCCATCGACGAGGTCGATGTAGCCTCGCACAACGGTCTGGGGAGTGGGTTCCAGGTTAGAAATGGCCTGGTCCAGGTGGAGCCAGGACGGGCCGCGTCCTTACCGAAAGAAGCGATCGCTCGACCAGGCGTAGTCGCCGGCACACTTGACGATGCGAGCGCGAACGGGGTTGATGGACTTATCGAATCAAGGCCAGGAAATAGCGGCCCTTCTGGAGGAGAAAGGCTTTGTCTCTCCCCTGAAAAAGGTGGCCGACGCGACCGTGCCGGCGGTTGAAACCACCGGGCATAGGTGGAATGCAGGGCGCCCATGACAGGAGATAAGGGGACCGGTGCATAATATCCAGACCCAAATTCATGCAAAACACGAATCGGAGCGCCGACCGCTCGACGCCGCCGGACGCCGAACCCGTGGCGCGAGTCGAAGATCCCTGCGTGACCGTCGTGGTTGTGCCGCGCGAGCGCTTCAGCCAGACGCAGCGTTCGCTCGAGGACCTCTTCGAGCACACGACGCTTCCGTTTCACCTGATCTACGTGGATGCTGGAGCCCCGCCGCAGGTTCGCCGCTACCTCGAGGAGGCGGCAGAGCGGCGGCACTTCGAGCTCATCCAGGTGAATCGTTTTCTTTCTCCGAACGAGGCGCGCAATCTCGCCCAGCGGCGGGTGAAGACGAAATATGTCGTCTTCCTGGACAATGATGTTCTCTTGACGCCCCGGTGGCTGGAGCAACTCGTCCGCTGCGCCGAAGAGACCGGGGCGTGGGTCGTGGGTCCGTTGTACCTGATCGGGGAGTTGAGCCAGCAGACGATTCACATGGCCGGCGGAATGGCGCACGTTACGGAAGAGGGGGGCCGGCGCGTCTTCTACGACGAGCATCTCCTGGCCGACTCGCCCCTGGCCGATTCGCGTGGAACGCTGGCGCGAAGACTTTGCGACTACGTCGAGTTCCATTGCTCGCTCATCCGGAACGACGTCTTCGAGCGCCTGGGCCAGCTGGACGAGGGGCTCCTGAGCGTCCACGAGCACATCGACCTCGGCCTGCTCGTTCAGCGAGCCGGCGGTTCCGTGTATTTCGAGCCGGGATCCGTCGTTACGTACGTCCCGCCCCCGCCCTACGATGCGCGCGACTTTCCCTACTTCATGATGCGATGGAGCGAGGCCTGGAACGAGGCGACCGTCCGCCACTTCAAGGAAAAATGGGGCTATTCGAGCGTCCGATTTTTCGGAGATCCGCCCGGCCGGGACGGCGACGAGGAAACCATCCTTCGCTGGGCTCGCGGCCATCGGCGGCTGATGACCGGCCTGCGGGTCTCGAGATCCATGGACGATCGGCCGGATTCCCTGCGGGAAGAAGCGCGCTGCATGGTCGCCCTGTTCCTTTCGGTCGAGCGCGAGAGTTTCGATCTCACCCTGGCGGCCGGTGATGAGGACGTGATCGACGAAGCTCACGCGTTGAACGCCCAGGACGTTTTCGACCGGCTCTCGGAAATGACGGCGCGCGCCGAGGAAGAAGATCTCAACGTTCTGGTTCGTCCGCTGCCCTCGCCCGTTTCCCATCCGGTGGCGCTCCTGCGTATGGATGACGTGAACGAAGAGCGGCTGGCCAGGGTTCGCTCCTACTCTTTCCTGGTGCTCGAGACAGGCCCGAAGAGCTATCAGTGCTGGCTGGCCGTCGCCAGAGGCGATCCTCGAAGCGCGGCGATCTGGCGGCGGCTCGGCGCGACGGCGCGCGCCGGGGCGGCCGGGCCCGTCCGGATCGCCGGCAGCCGGATCGTCGACGGCCTTCCGGGAGACGGGCGTCGTGCGCGAGTCCGTCTCGTCGACGGATGCGCCGGATTGCTCCATCCGCTGTCGACGCTGGACGCGGAGGGACTGCTCCCGATTCTTCGCTACAGCCTGCCGGCCTGAATCGGAAGCCGCGTGCATCCCTACGCTCAGACGAACATCCAGCTCTTCAACCAGCTCCATCGGTCGGCGGGATACGGCGCCGCCGATCTCGAATCGGCCGTCTCCTCGTATCAGCTCGCGATTTCCCTCCTCACCGGCCGTTTTCGGGCCTCGGGCAAGACGTTCATCGCTCACCTCGTCGGCACCGCCAGCATCCTCGCTTCCCTGCGAGTCTCCGCTCCGATGGTGGTGGCAGGGCTCCTCCATGCCGTTTACTCGGCGGGCGATTTCGGGGACGGCCGGACGGGCGTCACCGACGCCAAACGGGAACGGGTAAGGGCGGTCGCGGGCAAGCGCGTGGAGGAATACGTTTCACGCTACGAAGCTCTTTCCTGGTCGGACGAGACGATCCGCACCGTTTCCGGCGGTCTCGAGAGTCTGGCAGCGATCGACCGCGACGTCGTGCTGATCCGGCTGGCGAATGAACTGGAAGAGTTCCTGGACCTCGGGCTCCGGTATGGCGGCGAGCAGAAGCGTCTCCGCACGTCGGCCACTGGCCGCTGCCGATCCATGGTCGCGATGGCGCAGAGACTCGGATACACGGGTCTTGCCGACGAGCTGACGAAAGCCATCGACGAATCGGCGCGCGCGACGATGCAGCCGGAGCTTCTGACGCCTCATGCGCCGAACGCGTCGTTTCTCCTGGCGCCTCAGTCTTACCAGCGACTGAAGGATTCGCTGGCCAGCCGGCTCGCCGCTCGAGGGGAGCCGGCACGCGACCGGTCGAAATGAGAGCCGGTCTCCCGGAATCGCCGCCGACGATGACGACGATGACGACGATCGCGATCGCCGCGACGTTCACGGCGGAGCCCGTCGAGCCGACGGTGCGTTTCTGGATGCAGGAGCTGCAGATGCCCGCCACGATCAAATTCGCGCCGTACAGTCAGGTCTTTCAGCAGTTGCTCGACCCTTCCAGCACGCTTTCCGCCAATCGCGACGGGGTCAACGTCCTGATCGTGCGGCTGGAAGATCTGATCGAAAAGGAGGTCGACCGCCTGGACTGGACGGATCGCCATGCCGCCGGCTTCCTCTCAGCCGTGACGGGCGCCCTGGAGCGCTCGCCGATTCCCTATCTGGTCTGCTTCTGCCCGTCAGCGGAAATGGAATCCGGCAACGCGCTCGTCCATCACAGGCTGGAGGGCCGGGTCACGGACGCGCTCCGCGAGATGCCCGGCGTTGACATCGTCTCGAGCCGGGAGCTGATCGCCGCTTACCCGATCGCGGAGATCTTCGATCCGCATGGCGATCGCCTGGCGCACGTCCCTTACACCCCGGCCTTCTTTACGGCCCTCGGGACCATGATCGCCCGGAGAATTTACGGGTTGAGCGAGAGGCCGTACAAGGTCATTGCGATCGATGCCGACCAGACGCTGTGGGACGGAGTCTGCGGCGAGGTCGGTCCCCTCGGAGTCGGGATGGATGCCTCGCGACGGGCGATTCACGAGTTTCTGCTGCAGCAGCACGCGGCCGGAATGATTCTGTGCCTGTGCAGCCGGAACAACGAGGAGGACGTCGCGGCGGTGTTCGATTCCCGGACGGAGATGGTTCTGCGTCCCGCGCACATCGCCGCCTCACGGATCAACTGGAAGCCCAAGTCCGAGAACATCCGCTCGCTCGCGCAGGAGCTGCGGTTGAGCCTGGAGAGCTTCATCTTCCTGGACGATGACGCGGTCGCCTGCGCGGACGTCGAGGCGAACTGTCCCGAGGTGTTGACGTTTCTGTTGCCGCGAAACCCGGAATCCATCGCTCCTTTTCTGAGGAACATCTGGGCCTTCGACCACCGGAAAGTCACGAAAGAGGCCGCGGAGCGGACCGCCTTCTATCGGCAAAACTCGGAGCGCCGGGAATTCCAGATGGAGTCTCTGACGCTGGAGGATTTTCTGGCCGGCCTGGGATTGAAGGTCCAGATCCTCCCGATGGCGTCCGCCGATCTCGCACGCGCGGCGGAGCTGACGCAGCGAACCAACCAGTTCAACGTGACGACGATCCGCCGCTCGGAAGCCGGCTTGCAGGCTCTCCTGCGCTCGACGGGGTTGACGAGCTCGACAGGCCTGGTCGTTCGCGTCAAGGATCGTTTCGGCGACTACGGTCTGGTCGGCGCGATGGTTTTCACCGTCGGTTCCGCTGCGTTGCGGGTGGACACGTTCCTGTTGAGCTGCCGCGCTCTGGGCCGAGGGGTCGAGCATCGCATGCTCGCCAGGCTGGGAGAGATCGCTCTGCAGAACGGGCTGGCAAGCGTCGACGTTCCCTTCCTTGCGAGCGGGAAGAATCAGCCGGCGCTCGATTTCCTGATGAGTGTCGGGAGCGATGGGAAGCGGGCCGCGGAGGACGGGCTTCTGTTCCAGTTTCCGGCGCACGTCGCGGCCGCGGTCCACTACGATCCACCAGCCGCCGCGGCGGCGCCCCCGTCGGTCGGCGGCCTTCCCGTTCCCGCAGCGTCCGGTGCGACGACCGACGCCCGCGCGAAGGCGGCTCTGCTCTCCTCGATCGCGATGGAATTGTCGGATGTGGATCAGGTCGCGGCCGCGATCGCCTCTCAGCGCCTGAGCCGTCCCGACTTGAACGTCCCCTATGTCGCTCCGACGACCGCCTCCGAAAAGCAACTGGCGGCGATGTTCGAGGAGGTGCTCGGCGTCGAGCGTGTAGGAATCCACGATAGCTTCTTCGGTCTTGGCGGCCATTCCCTGCTTGCCATGATGCTCATCAACCGGGCGCGACACGTGTTTCACGTCGAGTTTCCGATCACGCTTCTCTTCGAGGACGAATTCACCGTGTCCAAAGCGGCCCAGATGGTAGCCAGGTACCAGAAGATGCAGGCGTCGCCCGAAGGTACGACGGAAGCTCTGGAGCAGTTACTCGAGACCTCGTCGGATGACGAGGTCCGGACGCTGCTGGCCGAGCTGAGCGGCCCCGTTCCGCCAAAAGGCGGGCACAGGAAAGGATGAACCCGGTATAGGGAATATTCTTTTCATCTCGGTTGGAACGGCGGGAGACGTCCTGCCTCTGCTCCGGATCGGCAGCCGGATGAAGACCCGCGGCCATGACGTCGCCCTCCTGTCACACATCCGTTACGCGGATCTTGCTGCGGAAGCCGGCCTGGATTTCGGCGCCATCGATGATGCCGGGCAATACGCGCTGTCGATCGAAGACGGTCCTCTGGTGAATTCGCCCCCGGGGATTCCTGAATTCCTGCGCCGGCATTATTTCCCCAGGGTCGTTCAGGAGTACGATTTGATCCGGCAGCGATGCCGCGCGAAGGACACGATCCTGGTAGCGCGGGATCTATTCGACGTCGGCGCCCGGATCGCCGCGGAAAAACTGGGCCTTCCCTTGCTGTGGCTGTTCGTCGCGCCGAGCACGTTGATGAGCCGGGATCTCCGGCGCGCCCTCTTCGCAGAAGTTCTGGCCGCGGACGTCAATCGTCTCCGCGAGGAAATCGGCCTTCCGCCAGTGGCCGACTGGAACGTGTGGCTGAGCTACCCCGGCCGCCATCTGGGAATCTGGCCCGACTGGTTCGCGCCTCCGGATCCGGCGTGGGCGGCGGAGGTCGTGCCGGTCGGCTTCGTGCTCGACAACGAAGGGGAGACTGGAGATCTCCCGCGGGAGATCAGATCGGCCGTCGACGCCGGCGAACGTCCGATTCTCATCACGGGAGGGACGGGCACTTTCACGGGCGCCGGCTTCTACGAGGCGTCCGTGAACGCCTGTCGTCAGCTCTCTCGACGAGCCATCCTGGTCACGCCTCATGACCAGCTGATTCCCTCCCGCTTACCTGAATCGATTCGGCGTTATACCCACCTGCCTCTCGGCAAGCTCATGCCGTTCGTCGAGGCCGTCTTTCACCATGGCGGCCGTGGCACAATGAGCTGCGCCCTCGCCTCGGCCACGCCTCAGGTCGTTCTGGCCTGGGGAGCGGATCGGCCCGGGAACGCGATCCGCGTGGAAGAGCTCAGAGTCGGAAAATATCTGCCTCGTCCTGCCTGGAAGGCGGACACGGTGGCGAAGGCCCTGGAGAGTCTGGCGGGCTCGTCCGCGGTGCGGGAACGGTGCCGGGGAATCGCCGCCCGGATTGCCGGAACGGATTCGCTAACCGCCGCGTGCCTCGTGATCGAGGACGCCCTCGGCCGCGCGGCCTCGACGCGCTGAGAGCGAAAGAAGAGAGCGAAAGAAGAGAGCGGAAAAAGAAGGAAATGGAGCAAAGAAATAAAGAAAGAAATATAGAAATGGGGTCAGTAACGAAATGGGGTCAGTAACGAAATGGGGTCAGTTCTGATTTGCTGAATTCTGGGTTGCGGCGGTCTTTTCGGTAGAAAGGGCTTGGTCCAGGTCGAGCCAGGTCGGCCGCGTCCGGACCGAAAGAAGCGATCGCTCGACCAGGCGTAGTCGCCGGCGCACTTGACGATGCGAGCGCGAACGGGGTTCAGATGGACGTATCGAATCAAGGCCAGGAAATAGCGGCCTCCTGGACGAGAAAGGCTTTGTATGTCCCCTGAAAAAGGTGGCCGACGCGACCGTGCCGGCGGCTGAACCCCAGGGCATAGTTGGAATGCAGGGCGCCCATGACACGAGATAAGGGTATCGGTCCCGATTGAAGGACGAGTGGACGTGATTCGTCATGAGGCAATACGCCAATAGACAGAACTTGAACTTCTCGCGGTAGCGGCGGATGCGGTCGAGGTATTCCTCCCGTATTCCTCCCGATCTGAATCATCGCGGAAGACCGGGCGCCGTTCATTTCCACGGCAGTCCACGTGGTAGACGGCGCCCGAGAATTCCAGTCTCGGAGGGCGCGTCAATTACCGCACACTTCTTTGGTCCGGCGAGCGATTCATTGCTCATGAATTGTCGCCAGCCCGATCCGGACGGGGCGTCGGAAGTCAGCAAGTCAGAACTGACCCCCTTCCTTCCTACGGTCGCATCATTTTTCGAGCGTGTGTGTCGAGCCGCCGCGCTCCGTCGATTGCTAGAATCGAGACCAATGGATTGCTCAAGCGCGGCACACATCCGGCGCGGGCATCGAGAGCGTCACAGAACTGACGGCTGGATGGCCGAGATCCCATGAGTCCGCTCGCCAGTGTCCGTTTCCCTTCGACGCGCTCAGAAGCGGCGAGTGCTGCGTCTGCGTGTTTTCATTGCGGGCTTCCCGTCCCCGCCGGAGGGCTCTGGAAGAGCCAGGTCCTCGATGAGGTCCGGACGTTCTGTTGCGGCGGGTGCCTCGCGGTCGCGGAGGAGATCTGTTCCGCGGGGCTCGCCGACTACTACGGGCTGCGGACGGAGGTCGCCGAGACGGCGATCGGGCGCGAGGAGACGGACGAGGGTCTCTACGACCGAGAGGACCTGCAGAAGACTTTCGTTCATAGGACCGGCCCGCATCGCCGTGTTTCGCTCTTCCTGGAGGGCGTGCATTGTCCGGCCTGCATCTGGATCAACGAGCGGCGTCTTCGAGCCGTGCCCGGCGTGGTGGATGCGACCGTCGTGTACGCGAGCCGGACCGCGCGTGTGACGTGGGACCCGGACCGCGTGCAGCTCTCCGCGATCCTGGCGTCGGTTCGCCGGATCGGGTACCGGGCCCGCCCGCTCGACGCCTCGCACCGCGCCTCCTTCGAGCGCGAGGGCAGCCGCCGCGACACGGCGCGCCTGATCTTCGCGGGCGTCCTCGGGATGATGGTGATGAACCTGGCCCTGGCGGCGTACTTTCTCGGCGGCGCGCCCGGGCCGCTTCCGTTGTGGGAGACGTTCGGGCGATGGGCCGCGCTCGGGGGATCGGCCGTCCTCCTGGCGTACCCGGGCCAGGACTTCTTCGCGGGAGCCTGGCGGGATCTGCGCAACCGCCGCGCCGGGATGGACGTCCCCATCGTGCTCGGCCTTGCGGCCGCGTGGATCGGAAGCGCGTGGGCGACCGTGCGGGGCAGCGGCTCCGTATATTTCGACGCCATCGCGATGCTCATCTTCTTCGTGCTCCTCGCGCGAGCCGTCGAAAGCCGCGCCCGGCTCTCGGCCGCCGCGGCGCTCGATGTCTTCGCGACGGTGCGACCGGCGGTTGCGCGCCGAGTGGCGGAAGGCGGCTCCGAGACGGAGGTGGCCGCCCTCGACCTCTCGCCCGGCGATCTCGTCCGGATCCGTCCGGGCGAGATCGCTCCGGCGGACGGCGTTCTCCTCGAGGGGGCCGCGAGCTTCGACGAGTCGGTGCTGACGGGGGAGCCCTGGCCTCGCCTCCGCCGGCCGGGCGACGGCGTCGTCGCCGGGAGCCGAAACCTGGACCAGCCGGCGCTCATTCGCGTGACCCGCGCGGGGGAGTCGTCGACGCTCGGAGAAGTCCAGCGCTTGCTCGAACGAGGGCTGGCCTCCCGCCCCTCGTCCGCCGAGCTCGGCGACCGGCTTTCCGGCTGGATCGTCCTCGCCGTGCTCGCGGTATCCGCCGGCACCGCCGGATGGTGGGCGCTGCACGATCCCAGCCGCGCGGTCGCCGCCACCGTGGCGGTCCTCATCGTCACCTGCCCGTGCGCGCTGGCGCTCGCGACGCCGGTCGGGCTCACGCTCGCCGCCGCGCGCCTCGCCGCCGCGGGGGTTCTTCCCGCGCGCATGTCCGCCGTCGAGCCGCTGGCGCGCGCGGACACGGCCGTTTTCGACAAGACAGGAACACTGACGCTCCTCTCTCCGCGGCTCGCGGCTTTCGAAGCCGCCGGCGGACTGGACGGCGAGAGCGCCCGGACGATCGCCGCGGCGCTCGAGAGAGACTCTCTGCACCCGATCGCGGTCGCGCTCGCCGCAGCCGCCGCAGATACGCCGGGGCCGTCGGCGGCGGAGGTCGATCCTGAGCCGGGACGCGGGGTGTCCGGACTCGTCGAAGGAACCCGATGGTGGCTCGGATCACCGGAATTCGCGGGCGGCGGCCTCGCGCTCTCCGGCCGGATCGAGTCGGCGCTCGGCGACGCGCGCCGCGCGGGGAATCCCGCCGCGCTGCTATCCGACCGGAGAGGGCGCGCAGCCCTCTTCGTCTTCTCCGAGGAGCTTCGTCCCGGCGCGGCCGGCCTCGTCGCGCGGCTCAAGGCCGCCGGCATCCGCCGCTTCGTCCTGCTCTCCGGGGATCCGAGCGGGGCCGCGGAACGCCTGGGATCGAGGCTCGGCTTCGACGAGTCCAGGCCCGGCATGACTTCAGACGCGAAGCTCGACTGGATCCGCGCGCGCCAGCGCGAAGGCGCCCGCCTGCTTTTCGTGGGTGACGGCCTGAACGACGCGCCGACTCTCGCCGCCGCGGACGCCTCGCTCTCCTTCGCCCAGGCGCCGCAGATCTCGCGGCTCTCCTGCGACTTCCTGCTGGCCGGCGAGGACCTCGGCGCAGTCGTCGAAGCCCGGAACATCGCCCTTCGGACACACGCGCTTCTGCTTCAGAACGTGGGGTGGGCCATCGCCTACAACGTCGTCTCGATTCCGCTCGCGGCCGCGGGGCTCGTTCCTCCCTGGGCGGCGGCGATCGGGATGTCGGCGAGCTCCCTTCTCGTCGTCGGCAATGCGATGCGCCTGCGGTCCGCGGGAGTCAGCGGTGCGAGTGAACGGCCGTCCCTTCGCGCAGGTGCTCGGAGATGAACGGGATGCGGGCGAGGCCGGCGACGCCGAGGATCACGACGACGACGCCCGCGAACATCCGGGCACGAGGGCGGACGAGCAGACGCCGCAGGCGATCCGCCGCGAAGCCCGCGGCGATCAGGTTGGGGAGGGTGCCGGCGCCGAACGCAGCCATGACGGCGGCGCCCCGGAGCGCGCTTCCGGAGACGAGCGCGGTCGCGAGCACGCCGTAAACGAGCCCGCACGGGATCCATCCCCAGGCGAGCCCGACGGCGAAGGCGCCCGCGGGGGTCCGCGCCGGCGCCACGCGCACTCCGATCCGGCGCAGACCTCGCCACAGAACGAGACCCGCGCGCTCGAGCGGCCGGATGACGGCGCGGAATCCCGCCAGGGACAGCCCGAGCGAGATGATCAGCGTGTTCGCAAGGACGAGCAGCACGAGCTGCGCCGGCAGGATGCGCTGCGTCTGCAGCGCGAGGCTTCCGGCGCCGCCCGCGAGCGCGCCCGCGGCGGCATAACTCGTGACGCGCCCGAGGCTGTATGCGATCTGCCGCGGCGCGAGGCCGCGCGCCGCCGGAACGGCCCCGACGTTCAGCGCGGTGACGATCCCCCCGCACATCGCGACGCAGTGCACTCCGCCGGCGAGTCCAACGAGGAGCGCCGTGACGAGCATCGCGGGCATTGGAAGACGTCCTCCGAAGGTAATAATGCGCCAGAAGACGTCCTCCTGTGGTAGTAATGCGCCAACAAACGATCAGGATTCTGAGGGGCCCGTTGGTCGGAGGTGCGTCATTCCCCCCAGTCCGGATGAGAGGCGTCTTCTTGCCGATACCCCGAGGGGCGCGTGGGTCTTGATGCTCATCATCGGCTCGCTTCTGCTCCTGGGGTGGCTCGCGCTCTACTTCGGCCGTTTCCTCGGCAACGGCGTGGTCCGGTAGGCGCCGCTCGGTGCACATCCACCCCCTCGAAAAACGGTGGGCGATCATCGCCGCCGCGATGGCGCTGGCGATGGCGGGCACGGTCGTCTACACGGCCGTTGTGATGAATGTTCACCCGCCCAGTAACGTCGAGGCGATCGATTCGACGCGCCTCCATCTGACGTCCGAGTTCGCCGAGGACAACCTAGGCGTGAAGATGGGGAAAGACGGCACGGTCGTCGCGCGCATCGTGATGGCCCGGTATTCGGTGCATCCCCCGGAGATCACGCTTCCCGCTGGAAGACCCATCGTGCTGCGCGTCGCGAGCGCGGACGTGCTGCACGGGCTCCACGTCGCCGGCACGAACATCGGCACCCAGGTGGTTCCCGGGTACGTCTCCCAGGTCCGCACTACGATCCGATTCGATTCCGTCGCGGAGATCGGGACGAAAAACGCAGACGGGAGCGTGACGGTTCCCCTCTTCTGCAACGAGTATTGCGGGATGGGGCACCAGTCGATGTTCGGCCGAGTCCGGGTGACGCGTTGAGCGCGTCCGCCTCCCGGGCGCCGATCGCGCCTCCCCGCTCGCTCGCCCTGGCGCACATCTGGGTCGCGTTCGGCCTCTTCGGCGCCGGAATCCTCCTCGGGCTGTACCAGATGCTCGAGCGCTACGAGCTCGTGACCGTCTCGGCCTCGAACTACTACATGTCCGCCACGCTGCACGGCGTGATCCAGGCGTTCGTGCTCACGACGTTCTTCGTCGCCGGCTTCGGCTACTTCGTCAGCTCCACGTCTCTCGGCCGGCCGGTGCGCTGGCCGCGACTCGCCTGGTTCGGATGGGGGACGATGCTCGTTGGGACGCTCGTCGCAGCGCTGTCGATTCTTTCGGGCCGCTCGACCGTGCTCTACACCTTCTATCCGCCGATGCTCGCGCACTGGACGTTCTATGCGGGCGCGGCCCTTCTGCTGGTCGGGTCCATTCCGTGGCTCGTGATAACGATCGGGATGACGGCGCGGTGGAAGAAGGAGAATCCCGGCCTTCCCGTCCCGCTGGCCCAGTTCGGGATGACGGCGTGCGCGATCCTGTGGGCCTGGACGATGGTCGGCGTCGTAGTCGAGGTCGTCTTCCAGCTCCTCCCGCTTTCGATCGGCCTCGTTTCAACGATCGACGTCGGTCTGGCGCGCACGCTGTTCTCGTGGACGCTGCACCCGATCGTCTATTTCTGGTTGATCCCCGCGTATGTCGTGTTCTACACGATCGTTCCGAAGGCCGCGGGCGGATACCTCTTCTCCGACGAGATGGGGCGGGTCGTGTTCGTGATGCTTCTCGTGTTCTCCCTTCCCATCGGCCTGCACCACATCTTCGTCGACCCGGAGCAGGCCGCCGGATGGAAGCTCATGCACGCGTTCGGCACTTTTCTGGTCGCGCTTCCCACGCTGCTGACGGGATTCACCATCGCCGCGTCGCTCGAGACGGGCGGACGCCTGCGCGGAGGCAAGGGCCTCTTCGGGTGGGTGCGGACTCTGCCATGGGGCGAGCCCGTCGTCCTGGGCGGAGTGCTCGCCCTGCTCATGCTGATCCCCGGCGGGTTCGGAGGGTTGATCAACGCGTCGTACGCGATGGACGCGATGGTCCACAACACGATGTGGATCCCCGCGCACTTCCATCTGATTTTCGGCGGCACGATCGTGATCCTCTACTTCACTGGCGCCTATGCGGTGTGGCCGAAGCTCACGGGACGGCCTCTCCACTCGCGCCGCATGGCAATCGCTCAGCTCTGGCTCTGGTTCGTCGGCATGCTGACGATGACGGTTCCCTGGCATTACGTCGGGATGCTGTGGATGCCCAGACGAACCGCTTACCTTCCGTACGATCCGCAGACGGTCGCGCGCTGGAAGCCCTACAGCGGCGTGATCATCGCGGGGGGCGTCCTGGTCGTGATCTCCGGGGTCCTGCTGCTCGTCAACCTCCTGCTCTCGCACCGCGGCAGGCGGACCGACGAAGCGGGAGCGCCGATCCGTTACGCGGACGCGCTCGAGCCGCTCGCGACGGTCCCGCCGCTCTTGAATGGCTTCTCCCTCTGGAACTGGCTGCTCCTCGCGGTGATGGCGATCTCGTGGGCGTATCCGATCGGACAGTTCTTCTTCATGCCGGTCTACCGGTCGTTGCCGTGGGGGTCCTGATGCGGCGCCGCGCGGTTCTCTCCGCCATCCTTCTCGCGTCGTGCGGGGTAGCCGCGCTGAACGGACTCTCCTCGAAGGTGGCGTGGACGCTCGAGACCGTGAGGGCGGTGCGGGCGGGCGACCCCGTCAAGGGGAAGAAGTTGAACGGCGATTGCGTAGCCTGTCACGGAGAGAACGGCATCGCGGAAACGCCGGAAGTGCCGACGCTCGCGGGACAGGCCCCGCTTTATACCTACAAGCAGCTGCAGGACTATAAATCGAAGCTGCGGGCGAGCCCGATCATGGGCGAGGCGGTCGCGAGCCTGTCCGACCGCGACATGGCGGATCTCGCCGTCTTCTACGCGCGCCAGACGCCTCCGGCGGGCCGGTCCGCGCGTCCCGCTCCGGCCATCGCGAAGCTCGTCACGCTCGGCGACGGCGCGAGGCTGATCCCGGCCTGCGACTCCTGCCATGGCGCGCGCGGCGTCGGGAACCCCGGCTTCTACGGAATGCCGGCTCTTCAGAACCAGAAGCGCGAAGAGCTCGCAACGGAGATGACGCTCTTCCGGTCGGGCGAGCGGAGCAACGACGTCTATCGCGTGATGCGCGACTCGGCGAAACGGCTGACGGACGCCGAGATCGCCGCGCTCGCCGCCTACTACGCTTCGAAGTAGGACAGGAGATTGCACCGCCGCAGGTCGATCCTTTCGTAGCTGACGCCCTTTTCTTGACAAGCTGCGGTCCGTCCCATCTCAAAAGCGGCCGTGACTCGTCAAGCCTCCTCGTGAACTTACGTTGTCTTCTCTGGCTCTGTTTCCGCGACGAGTCGAGGAAGGGGTGGATTCAGGCTTCTCTTCGTGGTCGCTAGACGCCACAGGATGTTTTCGGAAGCACCGGTCGCAATCTGATGAAACATAGACGCCTGGCTTGGACTAGAGTCGGGGGCGCAGGGGAGAAAAAACGATGCAAAGTCACTCGACGCGGCACGGTTGTCTCCAGGGCTCGTCGACGATCCGGCTGCACCTCGGTCGGAGGTCCCCCCGCCTCCCAAAACGCTTACTCCTCTCCCTCGTTTCGATCCTGGTTTTCCTTTTCCTTTTCCTTGGCCCGATCAATTCAGGAGTGGCCTCGGCCGGCGTCAACACATGGACGACTCACGGACCGGAAGGAGGATTGATCTATGCCCTGGCGATCGATCCCGCGGCGCCGGCCACGCTCTACGCGGGAACGGATAGCGGTGGCGTCTACAAGAGCGTCAATGGCGGAGCGAGCTGGACCGCTGTCAACGCCGGGCTGACCAACACGACCGTTCTTGCCCTGGCCATCAACCCTTCGGCGCCGGCCACGCTCTACGCCGGCACGTTCGGCGGCGTGTTCAAGAGCATCGACGGCGGGGGAAGCTGGACGGCAGTCAACGCCGGCCTGACGAGCTCGAATGTCGATGCCCTGGCGATCGATCCTGCAAACCCGGCCACGCTCTACGCGGGGACGGGCGGCGGCGTTTTCAAGACCGTCAACGGCGGTCAAAGCTGGACGGCCATGAGCTCCGGCCTGCTCTCCCTCCAGGTGAATGCCGTGGCGGTCGACCCCGCGGCCCCGGCCACGGTCTATGCCGGCACGTTCGGCGGCGTCTTCAAGAGCATCAACGGCGGGGGAAGCTGGACGGCAATCAACGCCGGCCTGACGAACATGATTGTCGTTGCTCTGACCATCGATCGTTCGGCCCCGGCCACGCTTTACGCCGGGACGAACGCCGGCGGGGTATTCAAGAGCACCAATGGCGGCGCGAATTGGACGGCCGTCAATACCGGCCTGACCAGTACGACGCTCGTCAACGCCCTGGCCATCGATCCTTCGTCTCCAGCCACGCTTTACACGGGCGGCTTCAGCGTGTTCAAGAGCGTCAGCGGCGGTGGCAGCTGGACGTCTGCCAACTCCGGGGTGACCAGTAGCCTCATCTATGTCCTGGCGATCGATCCCGCAAACCCGGCCACGCTCTACGCGGGCACGAACGGCGGCGTTTTCAAGAGCGTCAACGGCGGTCAAAGCTGGGCGGCCATGGACGCCGGCCTGATCGCTACGCCCATCAATGTCGTGGCGATCGATCCTTCCGCGCCGGCCACGCTCTACGCCGGCGCGTTGGGCGGCGGCGTCTTCAAGAGCGGCAACGGCGGTCAAAGTTGGACGGCCATCAATAACGGCCTCACCAATCGGAGTTTCAACGCTCTCGTCATCGATCCTTCGGCGCCGGCCACGCTCTACGCTGCCGCGGCGGACGGTGCCGGCGGCGTTTTCAAGAGCAGCGACGGCGGAGGGAGCTGGGCGAGTGTCAACACCGGCCTCCCGAGCCTCGGTGTCGCGGCACTCGCCATCGATCGCACGTCGCCGGCGACGCTGTATGCGGGAACGTCCGGCGGCGGCGCCTACAAGAGCGTCAACGGCGGAGCGAGCTGGACGGCCATCAACACCGGGCTGACCAGCACCTTTATCCTTGCCCTGGCGATCGATCCGGTAAACTCGGCCACGCTCTACGCGGGCGCGACGGGCGGGGGTGTCTTCAAGAGCGTCAACGGCGGAGCGAGTTGGACGGCCATCAATGCCGGCATCACCAGCACGAGTATCCGAGCCCTGGCCGTCGATCCGGCAAACCCGGCCACGCTCTATGCGGGCACGCTCGCCGGCGGCGTTTTCAAGAGCGTCGACGGCGGGGCGAGTTGGACGGCCATCAATAACGGTCTGACCGAGACCCTCGTCCGGGCACTGGCTATCGATCCCTCGTCCCCGGCCACGCTCTACGCGGGCGCGTCGGGCCCCGGCCTCGGCGGGTCGGGCGGCGGAGTTTTCAAGAGCAGCGACGGCGGTGCGAGCTGGACGGCCATCAACGCCGGCCTGACTAACACCAGTGTGCGAGCGCTGGCCATTGATCCCGGGAACCCGGCCAGGCTCTACGCCGGCACGCTCGGCGGCGTCTTCGATGACCTGCAGGCCATCGAGCCGTGCGTCGCGGGCGCGACCACGCTCTGCCTGAACGGAGGACGTTTCAAGGTTACGACGCGGTGGGCCACGCGCGACGGTCAGAGCGGTTCCGGGCAGGCGGTCGCCCTGACGGGAGATACGGGCTACTTCACCTTCTTCAGCCCCGCCAATGTCGAGATGCTGGTGAAGGTCCTGAACGGCTGCGGCTTCAATGCGAAGTTCTGGACCTTCGCCGGAGGACTCACCGACGTCAGCGTGGTCATGACGGTCACCGATAGTCACACCGGGACCGTCAAAACCTACTCAAATCCTCAGGGAACCCCCTTCCAGCCGATCCAGGACACAAGCGCCTTTGCCACCTGCGGCTCCAGCACGCAAGAGCGAGGGTCGATTGCGGATTCCGCCGCCGCTCCGCCTCTCCTGCCGCCGACCGTTTCTGCTTCGTTTGACGCTCGCGTAAGCGTTCCCTGTGTAGCCGGCGCGACCACGCTCTGCCTGAACAACTCCCGCTACAAGGTGCAGGCGCAGTGGTTGACGCGGGACGGCGCAAGCGGCGCCGGCCAGGTGATCCCTCTGACAGGAGACACGGGCGCATTCTGGTTTTTCAGCTCGAGTAACGTCGAGATGGTGATCAAGGTCTTGAACGGCTGCGGCCTCAACTCCCGATATTGGACGTTCGCCGGGGGCTTGACCGATGTCAACGTCATTCTGACGGTGACCGACACACAGACCGGCGTCGTAAAGACCTACGTGAATCCGCAGGGAACTCCCTTTCAGCCGATCCAGGACACGAGCGCTTTCGCAACATGTCCATGAAGGCCGCCCCCCGGCGGTAATCGAGCGGTCTATAGGTCTACGGGTCTATCGGGAGTCTCCGATCGCCTGATCGTCTTTTCCCCTCCGGAGAGAGGGCGGGAAAAGTCGCGGGAACCTGTCACGGTGTTCGAGGTGCGCCTGCCGACGCGATGCGCTTGACTGCAGGAGTTTCACGATGGAGCATCCTTTCTCCCCGCTGACTTTCGAGCGACTCTCGATCGAAGAGTCCCGCGCCCGAATTCAACGATTCCTCGGCGACATTTCCAGCAGGCGGAGTGTCAGAGACTTCGCTCCGGATGCCGTTCCGGCGGATCTCGTGGACGCCGCGATCCAGGCGGCGGGAACCGCGCCCTCCGGGGCGAACCGCCAGCCCTGGAAATTCGTGGTGGTGACCGACCCCGAGGTCAAACGACGGATCCGCGAGGCCGCTGAGCGGGAGGAGCGGAGGTTCTACCAGACGCGTGCCACGCCCGAGTGGCTGGAGGATCTCGCGCCGCTCGGCACCGACTGGCGCAAGCCGTTTCTCGAAATCGCGCCCTGCCTGATCGTGGTCTTCCGGATCGACTACGAACCGGCGCGGCTCTCTGACGGCACCGAGCACAAGCACAAGAACTACTACGTTCAGGAGTCGGTCGGAATCGCGGTCGGATTCCTGCTCGCGGCCCTCCATGCCGCGGGGCTCGCGACGCTGACGCACACTCCGAGCCCGATGGGTTTCCTGCGCGAGGTGCTCGGGCGGCAGAAGCACGAACAACCCTTCGTCGTGATTCCTGTTGGCTATCCCGCGGCGGACGCTCGCGTTCCCGACCTGAAGAAGAAGAGCCTGGACGAGATCCGGTTGAATATTTAGATGGTGGACGGGTGTTCTGCAGCTGTCCCCCGTCCGTGGACACCTTCAGACTTGTGGGCTCCAGACGGGGTCAAACCTGAAATCCTGAATTCACCGACCGCGATCGTTCCCAGCGCGCCCGGGCACGGGGGGATCCCGAGCGACGGAGGGAATGCCGTCCCGCTGAATCGCTGCGCGCGCAGGATTTCAGCGTTGACCCCGCTTCTACACTCGGACTCGGTTTCCGGGGGTGTTTACCTCGGACACCGGCGGCCGCCGGCCGCGGGCGACAGGTCGACTTTCGACACGGTGGAGCCCACGGAGGCGGACTGCAGGTTGACTGTCAGGTTTAGATCGCCACGCTCGCAACGAAGCCGGAACGTCGCACTGGTCGCTCCATCGCTCAGATCGGGCTTGGGCGTACCGCAGGCGCCGTGCTCGAACGCAGCCGCGGCGAACGTCGCCTTCGCTTCCTTGCGGTCGTCCGCCTTCGGAAAGAGCTCTGCCGCCGTCCGGCCGCTCCAATCCGCGAGGAGTGCGCGGGCGCGCCCGGCCAGGGAGACGAGCCGGGGCGACGGGGGCAGCGCTGACTTGAGCGCGAGCGATTGGATGCGGGCCGGAGAGTCCGAGGTCAGCGTCATCACCATCTCGATCCCGCCGCGCTCGCACGCGAGCCGCGCGTGGCCGCGGAGCGCGTTCTCGGCTTCAAAGGACGACGGCGCCCCCGCTGTGCACGCGCCATGGGCCGTTCGCAGTCCCGCGAGCCGCGTCTCCAGCGCGGCAAAGGTTTCATAGCTCTCGTATTCCCGGTCGAACATCCGCGCCGCCTCGACCGCGTCGAAATGCGCGAGTAGAGAGATCACCTTCGCTCGCGCAGCCTCCAGGTGCGGCGAGAGGGGCTGCGCCCGCTTGGGGATCAAGCCCTGATCGTCGAGCGCCTCGATAAGCTCCATGGCGGCCCTCCCTCCGCCGGTGTAGGTGAGGTTGGCCATAGTGAAGACGCCGACGCCCCGGTCGGGAAGGAGCACGACAAGGGAGCCATATCCGGGCAATCCCCCGGAATGCGTGACGACCTGCTCGAACCGGCAATTTGCCGACACGCCCCATCCCATCCCATAGCCGCCTCCGTAAACACGCAGCTCCCCCTTGGGATCGCGCCCCGCGGCGATCCCGATGAATCGCTGCAACGACTGGGTCTCGCGCAGCGAAGCTCGGCGGACCGGGCCCCCGCTGTCCTCCGGAGCATCGCGCGGAGGCCACGCCGCGAGCTGGAACGCGACCCAGCGGGCATAGTCGCGAGGCGAGGTCCAGAGGCCGCCGATCGAAGCCCAAGCCCCGTCGGCGAGCGTCGGCTCTTCGTGAGGGACGTCGTCGTCTTTGTACTTGCCGATGCCTTCGGCGGGCATCGCCGAACCCTTGCGGCCGTATCCGTGAGCCTTGTGCACGGCGGGGACGCTCGATCCGTCCCACACCGTCGCCGTCATCCCCAACGGCCTGAGCAGCTCGCGCGTCACATAGTCCTGCACGCGGACGCCGCTCACCCGAGTGACCACGCGCCCTGCGAGAGCGAATCCCAGGTTCGCGTATTCGAATTCAGTCCCCGGCGCGGTCGAGAACGTCAGGCCGTGCGACAGGATCTCGTCGAAGGCGGCTTCGCTCATCGGCATGCGCAGGTCCGCCGAGGCGTTGTCCTCGGGGAGACCCGACGCGTGCGAGAGAAGGTGACGGACGGTGATCCGCGGGGAATCCGCCGTGGGATAGCGCAGTCCGCGCAGCTCCGGGAGGTGCTTCTCCGCTGGATCGTCGAGCGAGAGGAGGCCCTGGTCCCGCAGATGCAGAGCCGCGGCGGAGACGAAAGATTTCGTCATCGACGCGATCCGAAAGACGGTGTCCTCGTCCACCGCTACGGAGAGCGCGGTGGCGGGAGCTCCCGCCTGCCCGGAGGGACCAGCACCGACGACTTCGCGCACGCCGACAGCCTTGAAATAGACCAGCGCTCCATCGACGACGAGGCCGATCGCCGCTCCTGGAGCTCGGGTCTTTTCCAGCGTCTTGACCAACGAGGGTTCGAGCGCCCGCGCGGCAGACACGATGCGGGAGACCCGGGCGGGATCGTCGAACCGGAGTGGCTGGGCTGCGGACACGGCAGACACCTGTAGGGATGAAGCGGAAGGCGTTCCCGGCGTTGCGCACGAGAGCCAGATGCCCGGCGCGAGAATCGCGAGCATGAAGTGCAGCCGCGTCCGTCTAATCATACGGGGAGCATAGATCGAGAGAGCTCTGAAGGACGCCGCGATGCAGTGCGGAGGGCCGACACCCTGAGAGCCGGATGGGGTCAGTCCTCTCTAAAGCGGCCGTGATTTGTCAAGGCTCCTCGTGAACTTACGCTGTGTTTCCGGGTTCTGTCTCCGCACGAGTCGAGGAAGGGTGGCGCTGCGATCGATCAGATCCCGCAAGTCTCTATCCGTCGCAAGTCTCTTTCGGGCCTGGCTGTCGGGCGCACAAAGGATGAATCGTCGCGGTGAAGGTGGCGCGCCATGTGCTTGCCCGAGGCTACGGCGTGCCCAACGTCGAACACTCGGTCCCGGTCTCCTCGGAGAGGGTCTTTCACATCGCCTCTGTTTCCGAGGACATCCTGGCCGGCGTCGTCGTGCGGCTCGGGGATCAGAACCGGCTGCGGCTCGACGACGACCTGACGAAGTACATTCCGCAAGCGCCGACGCAGGCCCGCCGGTTTACGATGTTGCTTGGATGACGTCCCCGTGGCGAGCGGGAACTCCACGATGGTCTGCGCAGATAGGGCTTCTTGAAAAATAGCCGGGACGAGGAGCGCGGAGGCAGACCCGCAATCCTGCGTCCCGGTGACTCCGCGGATGCGTTAAAGAACGTCGACCACGGCGGTGTCGACCGTGATGCGCTTTCCCGTTACCCGTCCTGAGACGTGGGCGAGTAGATTCCCCGAGACGTCATATTGATCGATCGTGAAGGTACCCACATACTGATTCGAATGGTGATCCAGGACGAGATCCTCACGAATCTGGGCGGGTCCGATCATGTTCCCGTTGAGGTCGGAGCTCAGCGCGAAGTGATTGAGTTTGTAGCGAGACGATCCGGCCCTTTGCCACACCCCGAGGCAGAAATTGCTAGTCGCCGGCGGCCGCGAGGAATTCATGATCTCGGTTCCATCGCTGTGCCACTGGACGAATGCGTTGTCGACAACGGTACCGTCGGGTATCCCGGGACTTCCAACGGATACAAACTTAACTTTCCAGAATCCGACGATCTGGTCGTCTCCACCGTCTTTCTCTTCCGCCTGCAGTGACGCTTTATTCTCGGGGATAACCTGCGACGCAGACCGCCCTACGAATACGCCGGGGCCTGGAAACGCGCATTGAGCGTCCGCCCGGACGGCCAGGGCCGTCAGCAGGAGCGCCGCCAGTGACACTGTCATTATCATCCTGGATCTCTCGTTCATGTGAGTCTCCTTCTATTGCGATTCGTGATTGTCAGCAACGCACAACGCAGCGTGGATATGAGTACTATCGTGGGAGGCGCCCGGGGACGGCACCGTTGCTCCATGTGGTACCAACTCCTTTCGATAGTCTCCATCCCGATCTGCCGAACATTGTTAGGGCGCCACTGTGGAAGGGTCAAGCCGGGTTGCGATCAGGAGTCTGCAACCAAACGGCAAGGTTCCGCGGCCGCTTGTCACCCGGGGCGGCTGTGACACACAACGGTGAGCGCAGCCCTGCGCGGGACGGGCGGTTCAGGAGCTACGGGGCGGCGGGGCGGAGGCACTGCGGCGCGCGATCGCGCGCATCGAGCTAGTCTCGCGGTATCGAGCAGCCGAAGGACTTGGTCTCGGCCGGTTGGATCGGGCGGCCAGCAAGCAGCGATTCGAGCGCGTTCTTCAGATCGGGCGACGAAATCTTGGACGCTATGCGGCCGTGGTAACGAAGCTTTCCCTCGTGATCCAGCAGGAACACTTCCGGGGTGCGACGCGCGTCCAGGAGCTCCGCAATTCGACTCCCGGGATCCTTGATGATGTCGAAAGTGTGCCCATGAGCGCGAGCATGGGTCCGCACTTCCTCGGGCGTCTCGAGTCGCCCGGAATTTACGCCGACGAAAACGATGCCCCTGGCCTCGAATTCCACGGCCATATCGCGGATCAGGTCGTTGTAGTAGTTGGAATAGGGACAGATCGTCGACATGAATAGGACGACGACGCCTTTGTGAGTCCTCTCGGCGGCCGTGAGCGAAAAGTTCCGAGCTTCCAGAGTGGCCATTTCAAACTCGGGCGCGACCGAGCCGATTTCCAATCCTCTGACAATTCCAGGCGCCGACATCAGGAGGACTCCCGCGAGAGCGGCCATCGCATTCCGGGCCCTCGTCATGGCGTTCCGGTCGTCGCTCCGAGGCTCTTCGGGGGAAAGGCGCGGCGCACGAGCTGCCCGGGCGAAAAGCTATAGCCCACTCCGAAACTGAACGAGTCCTTGATCCTGTGGCCGCCCCTGCCTTGCACCTGCGTCAAGTAGGAGGCATAGACCGTCGTCGCCCCGGTCAGAGTGTAAGAAAGACCGCCGCCCGCGTTGATGCCGGAATCGTGATCGATCTGGTCATGGATGGGGAAGAGCTCCGGCGAGGTCGTCTGCGGCGATTCGAAGGCCACTCCGCCGTGTGTGTAATGGCCGGCCCCGATGCCGCGGACGGACAGCGACGGCGTCACGAAGTATCCGACCTCGAGGAAAGCGTCGCTGCGGTCGTGGTGAATGCCCATCAGGCGCTCCACGAATGCGTAGGAGTAAGTGAGCTCGGCATAGCTGCCGGGAAGGAGTCGGTCCAGGCGCGCGCCGAAACTGGAGCCGAGCAGATACTCGTGGAGGCCGATACCCGGGGTCGCGTGCGCGAACGTGATGTAACGGTGGCTGGGAATGATGGCCGCCACAAACGGTGCAACGGCGATCGGTCCGTTGAGGGCCTGGTAGCTCAAGTCGGCCCTGTAGTCCTGGAATGTGCCGTGGTAATTACCGTCGTCGATCGCAATGGTGTGTGGAAAGAAGTTCTGACTAGAGGTTCCGTAGTACTTGGTGACGATGTAGGGAATCGCGACAGAAGCCGTGAGCCGGTCCGTCACACCGTAGGTCAGCCCGAACCCAAAGCTTTTCGAGCGGATGTGTCCGTAATCCGACTCGACGCTGTCCCCGGGGTTGTCCGCCCCCCCAAGGTAATGCTTGTTGACGAAGACATCTCCGTAACCGAGCGTAAACGTTGCTTCGCCCTTCGGGGGCAGCCAGGCCTGTCCGCGAATCGGCGCAGCGGTGAGCGCCGCGATGGCGCCAGAGATCAGGACCAGAGCCGAGCGCCGGATCATCATGTGGTCCCGGGCGGGTTATGGAGTCGTCCGGCAGTTCGCGGCGACCCCGTCACGCCGATCTTTCATCGTCTCGTCGATCACCGCCAGCAGGTCGCTGCTTTTCTTCGAGGGTCGCACAGCGCAGTTCGCTTCCTTTTCGGCACCGGAGAGCTCGGCGGCCGTCGGCTTATAGAGAATCGGAAGGACTGCCGGCTTCGAGGAGATCGCTCCGCATCGCGCCCGCAAGTCGGCCACGTCGCTCGGATCGGCCAGCACGAGGTCGTACTTGCCGGACTCGAGAGCCTTCCGGACTTCTGCTTCGCTCTCCACGATCTTCGCTTTGTGCCCGGCGGCCGTGAGCATCGCCTCCACGTGAAACTCCTTCTCGGCCGCGGGAATGCGGGAGGCGGGATTCATGAAGACCAGGACTCGAGACGGGAACTTCGAGCGATTGATACGGGCGCCGCCGCCTATCAGGACGAACTTGTCTCCGCACCCTGCCGCGATGCCTCCACCGAGAGCCACCATACCGGCGACCGTCGCCGCGATCACGAGAACTCGTCTTCGCATCTGTCCTCCTCTAGCCTCGTTCTGTTTACGCTTCGATTGGAGAGACGTCAAATAGGATTTCCATAACGAACCTGTCAGGTCCGCGTCCCCCCCTTATTTCCACCACGATTTCCCTACTTCGGTCGTTCTGAGATTTTCCAGGTCACTGTAGAAATTGTAGGCGTAGAATCGGAAATCCGACGTTACGCGGACCCCCATGGGTCCGGCTCCGAAGTCCACGAAGCCGGCCATGTCAGGAGGGGTGAGCTCCTTCCATCGCTCCCGGCTCCCGCTCGCGAGGTCGATGCGATACAGCGTCAGCGGCCGAGCCTCGGAGCCGCGAACGAGCATCGATTTGCCATCGGCGCTCCAGGCGACGAGAGAGTCTCCAGGCTCCGCTCCCACGAGGGCTCGTGCCCGGCCCTCCCCGTCGGAGCGGTAAATCAGCTGCAGGCCTTCCCGCGTCGAGCCCGCGATCTCGCGGCCGTCGGGCGATACGAGCGTGGCAAGCATCCCGTCTTCGGCGAAGGGACGCGGAGAGCCGCCCGAAAGGTCCTGAATGAACGAGCGGGGCGGCCGGCCCTTCTCCTGTGCCGCAAATACGATCCGCCGGCCATCCGGGAAGAACGACGCCCAATAATACTGAACGGGAGCCCCGCCCGGTAGCTCTCGCGGCTCGCCGACCCCCGTCGGCAGCAACGCGAGGTGAGGCGTCGGAGAGGGCCGCGCGACGAGAGCCCATTTTTCGTCGGGGGAAAGCGCCAGAGCCTTTCCTTCTCCCAGCATCTTGGCGTCCGAACCATCCGTTTTCCGCACGTAAGTCATGAAGCTCTCCGCGGCGAACAGGTTGTAGTCGTAGAAGAGAAGGGTGCTCCCGTCGCGCGACAGATCGACCGCGTCGGAGTCTCCGAGCCAGGAGAGGTTGATCTCCTTCGACGCGCCCGGGACCAGAGCGACGATGTCCCGGCGCATGTTTCGGTACCCTCCGATGTCCAGGACCGTGCCCTCGCCGGAGATGTCATCGAGACCGGGAATCCAGGAAGCCATTCGCACACGACCCGTGAGATCGACGCCTCGGGTATGCCATCCCTCGCCTTTGAGGTTGCCGTTGAAGAAGATCTCCATACCCGTTGGACTCCACAGAGTCAATCGGACTTGCCGCCACGCTCCTGTCAGGTTCTTCTTGTGGCCGGCGCGGTCGACGACACACACTGTCCCCCGCTCGTCGTCGCCTTGCGGGTGCTCGAGAAAGGCGACCATCTCTCCGTTCGGTGAGACCCGCACGCTGGTGAGGAACCCCGAGCTCTTGTACAGCACCTTCCCGATCGGAAATTCGATGCGGTCTCTCCCATCCACGGTATGGATCGCGGCGAGATCCTTGCCGTCGGGAGACCAGTCCGCCGAGCCCACGTTGTCGAGAACCTCTCGATCCCAAGCGGCGCGTTCGCTGACCGGCCGGCGAACCCCCTTCTCCTCCGATCGCACGTGGTCGGTAAGCGATGCCGGCGCGCTCCACGTCCGCTATAGAATTCACAGACATTCCATGCGACTGTCAGCGGGTGCTCGGCTGGGCCGCTATGAAATTCTTTCGCCGCTTGGCGCGGGAGGAATGGGCGAAGTCTTCCGCGCCCGGGACAGTCACCTCGGCCGCGAGGTAGCGATCAAGATTCTGCCCGAGCGGCTGGCGGATAACACCAATGCCCTCGCGCGCTTCGAACAGGAGGTCCGGGCGGTTGCCGCTTTGTCCCATCCCAACGTCCTCGCGATCCACGACGTGGGGCGGGAAGACGGGGTCGTCTTCGCGGTCATGGAACTGCTGGAAGGCGAATCGCTCGACCGCAGGCTCTCGCGCGAAGAGCTTCCCTGGAGAAAGGCTCTCGAGATCGGCGCCGCCATTGCGGATGGGCTCGCTTCGGCGCACTCACGGGGAATCGTTCATCGGGACCTGAAGCCGCCCAATATTTTTTTGACAGGCGACGGAATCGTGAAGATCCTCGATTTCGGGCTGGCGCGTCAGGATGCGCCAAACCTGACGAGCGAGACCGCGGTGCCCACTGCGATGGACATGCCTCGAACCGAGCCCGGCACCGTCATGGGCACCGTCGGATACATGTCTCCGGAACAAGTCCGCGGAGAACCGGCGGACGCCCGCAGCGACATCTTTTCGCTCGGCTGCATCCTCTACGAGACCCTGACCGGCCGCCGCGCCTTCGGCCAGAAAACAGCGGCGGAGACGCTGGCCGCGATCCTGCGGGACCATCCGGCAGAACTTCCCGAGTCGGGTCGCACGATTCCGCCGGGCGTCAAAGGCGTGGTGAAGAGGTGCCTGGAAAAGAATCCGGAGGAGCGATTCCAGTCAGCCCGGGACCTCGCCTTTGCCTTGCGCGAAATTCTGGCAACCTCTTCGACGTCGTCTTTTTCGGGCTTGGCGGCCGCGGCGAAGCCTGTGCGTCCCTCGCGTGCTGTCTGGTGGGCGGGAGCGGCTCTTGTGGCCTCCCTGGCGGCCGTCCTCGCTCTCGATGTCGGAGGGCTGAGACGTCGCGTCTTTCATACGGGTCCACGCATTCAGTCGCTTGCGGTACTGCCATTCGCCAATCTGTCCGGAGACCCTCAACAGGAGTACTTCGCCGATGGTGTTACCGAGCAGATCATGGCGAACCTGTCGCGCGTCGGCGAACTTCGCGTCATCTCCCGCACGTCGGCCATGACTTACAGGAACACAAAGAAACGCCTTCCGGAGATCGCGCGCGAGTTGAACGTGGACGCCGTGGTGGCCGGCTCGGTCGCGCGCGTCGGGGACAGAGTCAAGGTGAGCGCCGAGCTGATCCAGGCCTCCACCGACCGGAACCTCTGGGCGGAGGCATACGAACGAGATCTGCGCGACATTCTCGCTCTTCAGCGCGAAGTCGCGAGATCAATTGCCCGAAGGGTCGAAATCGAGCTGACGCCTCAACAGCAGGCTGGGCTCGAAGGCGGCCGTCGGATCGATCCGGAGGCCTATGACGCCTATGTGAAAGGAAAGTACTACTACAACAAGGGCGCAGGCGACGGCCTCAAAAAGTCTCTCGGCGAGTTCCAGCGCTCTCTGGATCTCGAGCCAACCTATGCCGACGCATATGCCGGACTGGCGGATAGCTATGCATTGATCGGTTACCAGAACGACCTGGCGCCGCGCGATTCTTTTCCGAAAGCGAAGGCGGCCGCCAGCAAGGCGCTCGAGCTCGATCCGAATCTGGCGGCTCCTCACGCTTCGCTCGGATACATCCATCTCTATTACGACTGGGACTTCCCGGCATCCGAAATCGAATTCCGCCGTGCGATATCGCTCGATCCAAACTCCGTGGCGGCTCACCATTTCTACAGCATCTTCCTGACCGCGATGCTGCGACCCGTCGAGGCTCAGCGAGAGATCGAGCGCGCCCATCAGCTCGACCCTCTGTCCGTCGCCGTCGCTTCGAATATGGGATTTGAGTTTTATTACGACCGCAACTATGAACGCGCGATCAATGCCCTCCGCGATGCGATCGGGATGAATCCCAAAGCCATATTCCCGCATTTCTGGTTGGCCCGCGTCTATCAGGCGCAGCGGAGGTACCCGGAGGCGATCGCCGAGTTTAAGATCGGAGGGGCTCCGCTTCTCGCTGGCCTCGGGCATCTGTACGGAACCGTCGGCCGCCGGAAAGAGGCTCTCGCCGTCCTCGACGAGCTGAATCGGCTTTCGACGCATGGTTACGTTTCACCGTACGACCCGGCTCTCGTCCGCCTGGGGCTGGGCGAGACGGACAAGGCACTGGCGCTTTTGCATCAGTGCGTCGAAGAGCGCACGAACTGGCTCGTCTGGCTCCTCAAGGACCCGCGCTGGGACCCGATGCGCCCCGATCCTCGATTTCAGGAAATCATCCGCACCGTCGGATTTCCGGCCGACGCGCAGGCTCGCCAGCCCCGCGTCTGAATTCCAGGCGGCGGCCTCAGAACCGCCTGTCGACTCCGAGGAAAACCAGATACCTTGCCAGATCCCCGCCGCCCGCCAAACCGAGTTTCCGGTCGATCAAGCTCGGGCGGAAGTCTCTGTAAACGTTCAGCGGCACGCTCAAGGAGATGGTGGTTCGAGAGAAGGAAAATGCGACGCCCGGGTCGAAGTAGCCGATGACTGCCGGCCGCCGGAATCCGTCGCTGTGTCCGACGAGGTCACGGAGAGGAATTCCGTCCAGGCGCCCGCCCAGGCTCACGGAGAGTTTCGGCGCGAACGAAGGGTTGTACACCGCACCCAATCGAGCTGAATAGACATCCGGAACGGAGAGAGAGATTCCAGGGATAGGTGAGCCCACGTCCGTCGTGTTCCGAGGGCTCACCAGGTACGAACCGGTCGCGTAGAGATAGGCGTTGGAAAAGATCTTCTGGAAGCCCTGCATCTGGAGGAGGATCCCCCAGCCGCCGTCGCCGAGCTGGATCGACTGATCCACGGGATTCTGAATGACGGAGCCGTTGCCCAGGAAGAAATCGTCCTTTACATCGTTCCTGCCACTCGAAGACTTGACGCCAAGACTCAGCTGGACGTTCGCATTCGCGTGCAGGTGCGGGTCGAAGAGCCAGTAGTTTCCCGAGAGGCTGACGTCGCCGAGGCCCGCGGCGCTCACCTTGTGGCGTATGCCGTCGGCGTAATAGCGCGAATGAGTTCCGTAGGAGATGGGCAGCGTGAGCGCGCCACTGAAGCGGTCTGTGATCGCGTGACTCACCGTGAGATCCATGGAATAGATGTTCAGAAACAGAGGACGCCCGAAGGGCGCTTCATCTTCGCGAACGTCCTTGCCGACATACCAACGGTCCGCGGAGAGGCTTCGGTAGGCGAGCCCGATCAGCCATTCGCCTCCTGCGAGGTAAATCCCGCTCTGTCCGCCCAAACTGGGCGAGATGAATCGGACGGGCGCTCACCCCTGGCCTGACGCTTCCGGAGAGAAGCCGAGGAACCCGAGCAAAAACATCGAAACCAGGAGCGCCCATCTTTGCATCGTCGGAGTTGTTTGAATCGTCACAGGCTACGCTTCTTACCGGCCGGTCGCCACTGCATAGCCGCCGAACCATGCGGACGGCATGTCCGTGGCGGCGCTGTGTCCGTAGAAGTAGATCCGGAACGTGTCGCCAGGCTTCGCGACCCGGTAACTGTGCCCGCCGAGCGAGAAGGGCGCGCTGGAGGTGACCGTGACGTCCGTGTAGACGCTGAATGTGCTCGAGGTCGTATCCAGCGTGACCTGCTGATGCGAGGTGCCGGTCAAGACCGGTGTTCCCGACGCAAACGAGCTCAGATCTGCGAAATTGGCCGGCGCAAAGTTCCGATACAGAGCGAATGTCCCGTCGCGTTGGACCATGAACATGGGACCACTCACGTTCACCTGTGTGCGAACCACGTCGTTGAGAAAGGTCAACTCGGCGGTCGTTTCATTTCTGACCGTGTCGCTGCTGAAAATGCTGTTTGTCCCGAAGAAGCGAGAGAGATACCCGACCTGCCTGGACTGTTGCGGCGTCGTGTCGAAGAGGTTGTTCTGACCGACGACCTCCATGAACGTCTGATTCTCGGAAAGCTTCGTCGTCGGCTGGTCGTTTCCGTCGTTGGCCGATACCGTTCCCGACATGCAGAAAATCAGCAGGGCGCCAAAGATCTGAAATCCAAAGTTCTGTCGACGCATGTTGCCTCCTTCGGCCTCGGTTCTAATCACTCGATTTCGTCCGTACGGCTGCTGCATCACCCTCAGTCGCGACGGCGGCTGCGTCGGTCCTTTACGATCCCGGCGCAACCGGAACGATTGCGCCGAAGCCGCGGCAACCCTAGCAGCCCGTGGATAAATCGGCGATTTGGGTTTCACGCGACAGCGGGTTGAAGGTTTGCGGTTGTGTCGCGACGCGCGTCTGAGAGGCCAGTTTGGGTCAGAAGGACAACGAGGGCACGCGCGGAGGCAAGAAACGA